>JBEAZY010000025.1:0-5296 GCA_041159205.1 Pseudomonadota bacterium | reverse complement strand
CAATGATCATGTAAGGCTCGGTGGCGTGCTGGTTCAACGCCAAGACCTCCATGTGACTGAGAAAACAACCTTTCTCGCCAGTTTTGAGCCGCCCTTGAACCCTGCGTGCCTCAATGGTGGTTCGGTCAATGGCTGAAAATCGTTTTAAAGTCCAGGGCGGGCGCATGTGCGTCTGAAAACTTTGCATCAGTGCCATTTTTCGGTCGACGGCCTGATCCAGATTGATGAAATAGCAATGCACGCGGCACTCCAGCCAAGAGTCGTGACAAACAACACGCCATGTGTCGACACAGGCGACAAAGCGAGATGAAGCCCTATTATAAGAACTTGGTATTCAATAAATGAAGAAAAGCCTTTAGGGAAGCTTGCAAAACCCGCTGCTTGCAAGTGGCAGGTTTTGCAGAACTTCCTCAGGCGTAGCTGGCCAGCGCGGCTTTCATTTTTTTCATGGCGGCCACTTCGATTTGCCGGATGCGTTCAGCGCTGACGCCGTATTCGGCCGCCAAATCGTGCAGGGTCATGCCGCCGCTACCGTCGTCGTTCACCTTCAACCAGCGCTCTTCGACGATGCGGCGGCTGCGGGCATCTAAGGTGTCGAGGGCTTCGGCCAGGCCGTCGCTGACCATCAGATCGCGTTGACGCGATTCCATCAGGGCGGTGGGTTCATGGTCGGCGTCAGACAAATACGCAATGGGGCCGAAGGCCTCTTCGTCCTCGTCGCGCGGGGTGGGGTCAAGGCATACATCACCGCCCGCCATTCGGGCCTCCATTTCGATGACCTCTTCGCGCTTGACATCAAGCTCTCGGGCCACCACATCAATTTGGGCCTGGGTGAGGGTGTCGCGGTGGGCGCTGGCGGAGTCATGGGCCCGAAGGCTCTGTTTGAGTGAACGCAGATTGAAAAACAATTTGCGCTGGGCCTTGGTGGTGGCCACCTTGACCATGCGCCAGTTGCGCAAGATGTATTCATGAATCTCGGCTTTGATCCAGTGCAGCGCATAGCTGACCAGACGCACCCCTTGCTCGGGGTCAAAGCGCCGCACGGCTTTCATCAGCCCCACATTGCCTTCCTGGATCAGGTCGGCATGGGGCAAGCCATAGCCCAGGTACTGACGGGAGACGGAAACCACCAAACGCAGGTGGGACATCACCAGCTTACCGGCGGCTTCCAGGTCGTTTTCGTTTTTCAGGGCGCGCGCGAACTCCCGCTCTTCTTCCAGCGTCAACATGGGCATACGGTTGACCGCCGAGATGTAGGCGTCAAGATGGCCCAGAGGCGGAACCAGGGACCACGGATTCGCCATCAGAGTGGTCTGAGGGGCTGTCAATGCCGTCATGAGGGTCTCCTTTCGAATACCAATGTGTCTATGTTAGCACTCAACACCCCCGAGTGCCAAATCCGAGTAAAAATAAGGGTATTCCCGGGGTTTTAGCCCAACAAGGCCTGAGCAAACTCACGGGCATCAAAGCGCTCCAGGTCTTCCAGTTGCTCGCCCACCCCGATGAAATAAACAGGAACAGGGCGTCCTTTTGTCAGTGCGCGCTGACTTCCCCAGAGAGCGATGGCGGCCAGCACGCCCCCCTTGGCGGTGCCGTCGAGTTTGGTGACGATCAGGCCGGTGAGGTCCAGGGCATCGTCAAACGCCTTCACTTGGGCGAGTGCATTTTGACCGGTGTGTCCATCGATCACCAACAAGACTTCGTGGGGGGCACTGGCATCGGCTTTTTGCACGACACGGCGAATTTTTTTCAACTCATCCATCAGGTGCAACTGGGTGGGCAGGCGGCCAGCGGTATCGACCAACACCACATCGCGCCCGCGGGCACGGCCAGCGCTGACGGCGTCGAAGCTGACGGCGGCAGGGTCTCCGCCCTCCTGGCTGACGATGTCGACCTGATTGCGTCCCGCCCAGACGCTGAGTTGTTCACGGGCTGCGGCCCGAAAGGTATCGGCGGCGGCCAACAAGACGCTGGCCCCTTGGTCGCTGAGGTGGCGGGTGAGTTTGCCGATAGAGGTGGTTTTGCCGGCCCCGTTCACACCGGCCACCATGATGACGGTAGGGTGATGTGCCCCTATGGTCAGGCTGGCTTGCAGGGGAAGCAGCAGTTCGGTGATGGCCTCGGCCAGCAGTCCCTTGACCTCAGCCGGGTCCTGAGTGCCTGCGGCTTTGACACGCCGCTTCAGGTCCGCGAGCAAATGTTGCGTGGCCTGTACGCCCGCATCTGACACAAGAAGAGCGGCTTCAAGCTCTTCATACAAAGCGTCATCGATGCGCGCACCAGTGAAGACCTGTGAAATTTGGCTGCCGGTGCGCTGCAAGCCGCTGCGCAGACGCGATAACCAGCCGACACGCGGCTGGGGGGACGCGACCTCTTGCGGGGAGGCCTGCGAAGCGGGCGATACCGGGGTCGGGGAAGGGTTTTTTTTCTTGAAGAAACTGAACATGCGGTTTGGCGTTCCTAGAATGTGGGTCACGGGGTGCCTGTTGGCACCTGATCTGCCCCATTCAAACCACCATTCTATGAAACGCCTGCTCTTGTGCTTGTGTGCCGTTTTGCCGGCCTGGGTGGGGGCTCAATCCCCCATACCGGCGGCCTCTGCCGCGTCGGCCTCTGCCTCCCCGACCATGATCTCTTTCATGTCCGACCTCACGTCCGTTCGTGGCATCGTGACAGAGCGCTTGCCCAACGGCATGCAAGTCATCATCAAGGCCGATCATCGTGCTCCCACGGCGGTTCACATGGTTTGGGTCAGAGTGGGTTCGATCGATGAGGTTGACGGCAAGTCGGGCATCGCCCATGTGCTTGAACACATGTTGTTCAAAGGCACCGAGACATTGGCCCCTGGTGAGTTTTCGCGCCGCGTGGCGGCATTGGGTGGCCGCGAGAACGCTTTCACCAGCAAAGACTACACCGGCTATTTCCAGATGATTCCGGCCCGACGTGTGCCGGATGTGATGCGACTGGAGGCCGACCGTTTCGCTCACAACCGCTGGAGCGACGACGAATTCGTCAAAGAAATCGAGGTCATTAAGGAAGAGCGCCGACTGCGTACCGACGATGTGCCCAGGGCTGCCTTGCAAGAGCAGTTGGCTGCGGTGCAGTTCAGTGCCTCGCCGTATCGGCGACCCATCATCGGATGGATGAACGATCTCGATCATTTGCGCCCGTCTGAAGTGCGCGATTTCTACCGGCAGTGGTATGTGCCTGCCAATGCCACGGTGGTGGTGGTCGGTGATGTCGACCCGCCACAAGTCTTGCAATGGGCGCGCGACATTTACGGCGCCATACCGGCTGCTGTCGTGCCCGAGCGCAAGCCGCGTGAAGAGCCCGTGCAGCAAGGCATCCGGCGACTTCAGTTCAAGGCGCCGGCGGAACAAAGCTACCTCATCATGTCGTGGAAGGTGCCCGGCTTGAAGACCTTGCAGCCTGGCGACCAGACCACAGATGCCCTGGCGCTGACTGTGCTGTCGGCCTTGCTCGATGGCTACAGTGGGGCCAGGCTCGATCGGCGCCTCACCCAAGGTCCCGACCGGGTGGCCGACAGCGCCGGTTCATACCATAGCCTGAATGGCCGTGGGCCCAATGTCTTTGTGCTTGAAGGTGTGCCTGCGCCGGGCAAAACGGTCGAGCAACTGGAACAAGCCCTGCGCGCCGAATTGGAAAGGGTGGCCCGTGAAGGGGTCACGCCAGCCGAATTGCAACGCGTCAAGGCGCAGTGGACCGCCGCGCAGGTCTATGGTCGTGATTCTTTGTTCAATCAGGCGCGCGAAATCGGCACCTGGTGGGTAACCGGTTTGCCCCTTGATACCTCGGATCGACTGATCGGGATGTTGCAATCGATCACCGTGGCCCAGGTGCAAGAAGTCGCCAGGAAATACTTCGTCGACGATCAATTGACCTTGGCTCAATTGTTGCCCCAGCCCATGGCCTCCTCCACAGCGCGCCGACCCTCGGTCAACATCAGGCATTGAGATATGAAATTGATTAAATATTTGATATTGAATGGCTGTTTGCTGGCGGCCTTGACGGCCCATGCCACACTGCCGATAGGGACCTTCACCACCGAGTCCGGGGCCAAGGTCTACTGGGTTCAAACCCCCGACCTACCCATGGTCGATGTGCAAATCGACTTTGACGCCGGTTCGCGGCGCGACCCTGCGACCCAGACCGGTCTGGCCAATCAGGTTGCCGGCCTGACGAGCAAAGGGGTGCGTGCGCATGGCGCCTGGCCAGAAATGGATGAAAACCAGTTGGGCGAGGCCTGGGCCGATTTGGGGGCCAGCTTCGGCGGCGGGGCTTCAGACGACCGCATGTCGTTCAAGCTGCGCAGCCTGACGCAAGCCGATTTGTTGAGTCAGGCGGTTCGCTTGGCGGCCCGTCAACTGGCGCATCCGTCGTATCGGGCCGAGCAGTGGCAAGACGAGCGGGCGCGAGACATCGCCGCACTGAAGGAAGCCCGCACCCGCCCAGCCACTTTGGCGCAAGAACGTTTCATGGCGGCGCTCTATCCCGAACACCCTTACGGTCGGCGGGTCACAGAGGACAGCCTGCGTGCCATCGCTGTCGACGACATGCATCGTTTCCACCGGCAAAACCTGCTGGCTTGCCGGGCCCGAGTGAGTATTGTGGGTGCTGTTGACCGGGCACAGGCGCAAACACTGGTTCGCGATCTGTTGGCGCATCTGCCCTCGGCCCGCCCCTGTCCCGCCTTGCCTGCGGTGGCCGACCCGGTCCCGCTGAAACAGGCCGAAGACATTCGGATGCCATTTGATTCCGCGCAGGCGCAGGTGTTGCTCGGGCAGCCTGCCCACCGGCGCACAGACCCTGATTTTTTTCCGCTTCTCGTGGGTAATCACATTCTGGGTGGCGGTGGTTTTGTGTCCAGGCTCACCCATCAGGTGCGCGAGCAACGCGGCCTGAGCTACAGCGTCTATAGCTACTTTGCCCCCGGCTTGCATGCCGGGCCCTTTGTGGCGGGCTTGCAGACCCGGCCAGATCAGGCCGCCCAGGCTTTGCAGCTCACCCGTGACATCGTGCGCGAGTTTGTTCGCAACGGGCCGACGGCCGAGGAATTGAAGGCTGCCCAGGACAATCTGATCGGCGGTTTTGCTTTGCGCCTGGACAGCAATCGCAAGTTGCTAGATAACTTGTCCAACATCGCCTGGTACGATTTGCCGCTGAATTACCTCAGTGTCTGGACCCAACGCATTGAAGCGGTGACGCTCAAGGACATCCAGGTGGCCTTTGCCCGTCATCTACAGCCCGACCGGATGGTCAGCCTGATTCTGGGGCC
>JBEAZY010000024.1:0-10270 GCA_041159205.1 Pseudomonadota bacterium | reverse complement strand
TCCAGGGCGGGCGTCACCTGACAGGCGGCCTGCAGTAAGACCTCGCAAGCGCTTTTGAAGGCTTCGGCATCGACCCCATCGGGCGCGGCCCCGGCCCAGGCCAGGCGTGACGCCGACTCGCGCGGAAACAACAAACGGAAGTCGCGCGCCGCTTTCTCCAACAAGGCCGACCATTGCGACCAGTCGGTGGCCCCGCGCGCGTGCGTCAAGCCAGCCGCCAGGACATCCCGGGCCACGTCCAGCCACTGGGCACTGCTCAAATGCTGCACCAGAAAATTCACCCCGGTTTCATTGAGTTGATGCGCCTCGTCAAAAATGACCGCATCGACACTGGGCAAAAGTTCGGCCATGCCCGACTCGCGAACCGACAAATCGGCAAAAAACAGATGGTGATTGATGACCACCACCTCAGCCGCCATGGCCTCGCGCCGGGCATTCATCAGATGACAGTCTTTGAAATGGGCGCATTCGCTGCCCAGACAATTGTCCCGGTTCGAGGTGATGAAGGGAATCAGGGCCGAGCGTTCATCCAAACCGGTCATTTCGGCCAAATCGCCGGTGCGTGTGCCATGGGCCCACTTCTCTACCTTGGCCAAAGCCCGCACACTGGCCCGGTCGGGCAACCACGCTTCGGTGCGCGTCAGCTCCAGGCGGTGCAAACACAGGTAATTGGCACGGCCCTTGAGCAAGGCGATTTGTACCGGCACCCCCAAAGCCTGCACCAGGGCGGGCAAGTCACGTCCAAACAACTGGTCTTGCAGGGTTTTGGTGGCCGTCGATACCAGTACCCTTTGCCCGCTCAGCAGGGCCGGCACCAAATAGGCAAAGGTTTTACCCACCCCTGTGCCGGCCTCCACCACCAGGGCCTGGCGTTGCAGCAGGGTATCGGCCACAGCCAGGGCCATGTCAATTTGGCCTTGACGCGGTTGGAAATGAGGGTCGCGGCGGGACAACAAACCCTCGGGTTCAAACACCGCCCGGACCATGTCGGCCAATTCTTGTGCGCGATTCAGGCTCACTTGGATTCAGCCGGGTTGACCACAGGCAAAGGGGCCGACGCCTCAGAGGCCCCGACACGGGCCTCGTGCTCGTGCTGGCGCTGACGAATCTGCGCACGCCGGTTTTCGGCCCGTTCGGCGCGCACAGCAGCCTCGATGGCTCGCAATCGGGCTTGTATGGGTTGCAAGGCCTGCGAACGCTCGGCTTGCACCCCCTGACGACAGGCGGTGACATAAAGCTTTTGATGGCAGGCCCGGGCGCGCTCATTAAAGTGGGCCTCGACCTCGGCCAGTTCGGCCCGGACTTGGGCCAGGTCTTCGGGTTCTTGCGCCCATGCCACGCCCGCGATGCTGCCGCACATGCTCAGCAGTCCGGCGGCCATGAAGCGCAGTGGGTTCATGTGAGCGAAGTATCCACCGTGCGCCGCTCGAGCGACAAAAATTCGGCCGACTGCATCTCTTGCAAACGAGACACCGTGCGCGGAAATTCGTGCGCCAAAGGCCCTTCGGTATACAGTTGATCAGGTTCGCACTCGGCGGAGATGACCAGTTTGACCCGACGGTCGTACAAAACATCCACCAGCCAGGTGAAACGACGGGCCTCAGAAGCCATGCGCACCGGCATGTGCGGCACGTCGCTCAAAAACACGGTGTGAAACTGGCTGGCGATTTCCAGGTAATCGTTTTGTGAACGCGGCCCGCCGCACAGTGTTTTGAAGTCAAACCAGACCACCCCGCCGGCACGTCGTTTGGCCTCTATCACCCGCGACTCGATGTGCAACACCGGGTCCTGGTCAGAGGCTTCGGCCAATCGATTGAAGGTATCGGTCATGGCGGCATGGGCCGCTTCCCCCCAGGGGCTATGGTAGAGGTCCGCCGATTCCAGCGTGCGGTGCCGGTAATCGACCCCGTGGTCCACGTTGATGACTTCCAGCTTCGAATTGAGCAAATCGATGGCAGGCAAAATCCGGTCGCGGTGCAAGCCACCCGGATAAAGGTCATCGGGTCTGAAGTTGGAGGTGGTCACAAAACCCACCTCATGCTTGAACAATGAGTCCAGCAGGCGATGCAAAATCATCGCATCGGTGATGTCGGCCACATGGAACTCGTCAAAGCAGATCAGCTTGTAGCGCTTTGAGATTTGCTCTCCCAACACATCAAGCGGGTTGACCGTGCCCTGCAAAGCCCGCAACTCACGATGCACTTCGCGCATGAATTCATGAAAATGCAAACGGGTTTTGCGCACAATAGGGACGGCGGAAAAAAAACAATCCATCAGAAAGCTTTTGCCACGCCCCACCCCGCCGTACATATAAACGCCACGCGGAATATCGGGGTGATTGATCATTTTCTTGAGGCGGTTGGCGCGTTTGGTTTTGTACACCGCCCACTCTTGGGCGCAACGCTCCAGCGCCGCGACGGCTGCCCTTTGAGCCGGGTCACTTTGAAACCCCCTCAGTTGAAGCTCTTGTTCGTAAGTTGCTGTGACAGACATGCCCATGATTGTGCCTCACGCCGACGCGGGAAACTGGGTCATATGTCCTATAACCCTGCACGTCAGCGACATGAAAAAGGGCCTGCAGAGCGGTGCTCGACAGGCCCGTACGGTGCGCGCGACGGGTCAGAAATTGAGCGTGCGCTTGTCGACCGCCAGGGCCGCCTCTTTGGTGGCTTCAGACAACGACGGGTGAGCATGGCAGATGCGCGCGATGTCTTCGGCGCTGGCCTTGAATTCCATCGCCACCACGGCTTCCGAGATCAGCTCGCTGGCCATAGGGCCCACGATGTGCACGCCCAAAATCTCGTCGGTCTTGGCGTCGGCCAAAAACTTGACCATGCCGGTGGTGTCACCCAAAGCGCGGGCCCGTCCATTGGCCAGGAAGGGGAAGGTGCCCGCCTTGTAGGCTACGCCGTCCGCCTTGAGCTGTTGCTCGGTGCGGCCGACCCATGCGATTTCGGGGCTGGTGTAGATGACCCAGGGGATGGTGCCGAAGTTGACGTGCCCGTGCTGCCCCGCGATGCGCTCGGCCACGGCCACCCCCTCTTCCTCGGCCTTGTGCGCCAACATGGGGCCGCGCACCACATCACCCACAGCCCAAACGCCGGGCACATTGGTGCGGCAGTCACCGTCGACCACAATCGCGCCGCGCTCGTCGAGCTGCAGGCCGATGGCCTCGGGGTTGAGCCCTACGGTGTTGGGGACACGACCAATCGAGACGATCAGCTTGTCGGCCTCTATGTTCTGGGCTTCGCCTTTGGCATTCGTGTAGGCAATCGAGACGCCTTTTTTGCCGGTCTTGATCTCGCCGACCTTCACACCCAACTCGATGCGTAAACCCTGCTTGTCAAAGGCTTTCTTGGCTTCTTTGGCAATCTGCTCATCGGCAGCGCCCAGAAAGGTGGGCAAGCCCTCCAAAATGGTGACTTCCGATCCCAAACGACGCCAGACGGAACCCATCTCGAGGCCGATGACGCCAGAGCCTATGACGGCCAGCTTTTTGGGCACGTTGCCGATGCGCAAAGCGCCGTCGTTGGATAACACCTTGTCTTCGTCAAAGGCCACACCCGGCAGGGCACGGGCGCTGGACCCGGTGGCGACGATGACCTGGGCGGCGCTGAGCACCTGAGTGTCTTTGCCTTCAACCTGGATCTGAAAGCCCGCATCGGTTTTGCCGGCAAACGAACCACGGCCATGAAAGAACGACACCTTGTTCTTTTTGAAAAGGTACAAAATGCCATCGTTATTTTGCTTGACCACCTGGTCTTTGCGGCCAATCATGGTGGCGACATCGATCTTGATGTCTTTGGCGCTGATGCCATGGTCGGCAAAGTGGTGATTGGCGTGCTCGAAGTGCTCGGACGACTGCAACAGGGCTTTCGATGGAATACAACCGACGTTGGTGCAAGTGCCGCCCGGTGCGGGGCCACCTGAGGCGTTTTTCCATTCGTCGATGCAGGCCACGTTTTTGCCCAATTGGGCCGCGCGGATGGCGGCTATGTAGCCACCGGGGCCACCACCGATCACGATGACGTCAAATGATGTGCTCATGTTCACTCGCTTCAGATATCAAACAGCAGGCGCGAGGGATCTTCCAGCGCTTCTTTCATGGCGACCAGGCCCAGCACGGCTTCTCGGCCATCGATGATGCGGTGGTCATACGACATGGCCAGGTAATTGATGGGGCGCACCACGACTTGGCCGTTTTCGACCACCGCGCGGTCCTTGGTGGCGTGCACCCCCAAAATGGCCGATTGCGGCGGGTTGATGATGGGGGTAGACAGCATCGAACCGAACACGCCGCCGTTGGAGATCGAGAAGGTGCCGCCGGTCATGTCTTCGATGCCCAGCTTGCCGTCACGGGCCTTGACGCCGAATTCGGCGATCTTTTTCTCGATGTCGGCAAAAGTCATCTGGTCGGCGTTGCGCAAAATGGGCACCACCAGGCCACGCGGCGAACCGACCGCGATGCCGATGTCGAAGTAGCCGTGGTAGACGATGTCGTTGCCGTCGACCGAGGCATTGAGCACCGGGTATTTTTTCAGCGCGTGAACGGCCGCCTTGACAAAGAAGCTCATGAAGCCGAGCTTGACACCATGCTCTTTCTCGAACTTGTCCTGGAAGCGCTTGCGCATTTCCATCACCGGGGCCATATTGACTTCGTTGAAGGTGGTCAAAATCGCATTGGTCGACTGTGACTGCAACAATCGCTCGGCAACGCGGGCACGCAGTCGGCTCATGGGCACGCGTTGCTCGGGGCGATCACCCAGGCTGACGCTGGGGGCACTGACCTGCGGCAAGGCGCTGGTGGGTGCACCGGTGGGGATGCTGACGGAAGGTGCGGCGCTGGAACCGCCGGCCACGGCGGCCAGCACATCGCCCTTGGTGACGCGGCCATCTTTACCGCTACCGGCCACCGAACCGGCGGCCAGTTGGTGATCGGCCATCAGCTTGGCGGCGGCAGGCATGGCGACGCCCGCCTTGGCGTTCGATGCGGTCGCAGAGGCCACCGGGGCCGCTGCGGCGGTAGCCGCAGGCGCAGCGGCAGGGGCCGAAGCAGGCGCCGCAGCGGCCTTGCCGTCGGTGTCGATGCGGGCAATCAGCTGATCGCTGACCACGGTGCCGCCGTCGCCGACCACGAGTTCGGCCAGCACACCGGCAGAAGGTGCGGGGACTTCGAGCACGACTTTGTCGGTCTCGATTTCAATCAGAATTTCATCGGCGGCGACAGACTCGCCCGCCTTCTTTTTCCATTGCAACAAAGTGGCTTCGGCCACCGATTCAGAGAGTTGAGGAACCTTGACTTCGACAATTGCCATGATGTGCTCGTTTGGGTTAAATGGGGTGGACTGTGATCAGTTCGGTTGCATCCGGCCAAAGCGGGGAGCGCGATGCGCCCTCCCCGGCTCGCTTGACGCCCCGAGGGCTGGTGTTATTTGGTGAGGATGAATCCTTTGAGCTTGCCAAATGCGCCCTCGACCAGGGCCTTTTGCTGCTCCTGGTGCAGGTGCGAGTAGCCGACCGCCGGAGAGGCCGAGGCGGCACGTCCCGCGTAGCCCAGCTTTTGACCCTCAAGCATGTTCTCGTGGATGTTGTGCTGAATGAAGAACCAGGCCCCCTGGTTTTGTGGTTCGTCCTGGCACCACACCAGCTCGGTGGCGTTGGGGTACTTTTTAAGCTCGGCGGCAAAGGCCTTGTGCGGGAATGGGTAGAGCTGCTCGATGCGCAAAATGGCGACATCGTCGTCACCCTTTTCTTCGCGCTTTTTGGCCAGGTCGTAATAGACCTTGCCCGAGCACACCAACACGCGTTTGACCTTATCAGCCTTTTTGTTGACCGCCTCGTTGTTCTCGGCGATCACGGTCTGAAAGCTGCCACGGACGAATTCGCTCAGGGGCGAAGTGGCGTCTTTGTTGCGCAGAAGCGACTTGGGCGTGAAGATGATCAGCGGCTTGCGCAGGTTGCGCAGCATCTGGCGTCGCAGCACATGGAAGATCTGGCTGGCCGTGGTCGGCTGCACGATTTGCATATTGGTGTCTGCGGCCAGTTGCATGAAGCGCTCGACGCGCGCCGAGCTGTGTTCGGGGCCTTGGCCTTCGTAGCCGTGCGGCAGCATGAGGGTGATGCCATTGACACGGCCCCACTTCACCTCGCCAGAGGCGATGAACTGGTCGATCACGACCTGTGCGCCGTTGGCAAAGTCGCCAAACTGCGCTTCCCAGATCACCAGCGTGTTGGGGTCATTGGAGGCATAGCCGTATTCATAGGCCAGCACCGCTTCTTCCGACAGGATCGAGTCGATGACGACAAACGGGGCCTGATTCTCGGCCACGTTTTGCAGCGGAATGTACGAGCCGGTGTCCCACTTCTCCCGGTTCTGGTCGTGAATGACCGCATGGCGGTGGGTGAAGGTGCCCCGGCCACTGTCTTCGCCCGACAGGCGGATCGGGTAGCCGCTGGCCACCAGCGAGGCAAAGGCCATGTGCTCGCCCATGCCCCAGTCGACATTGATGTCACCCCGGCCCATGGCGGCGCGGTCATCGTAGACTTTTTTCACCAGCTGGTGCGGGGTCACGGTTCCGGGCAGCGTGGTGATTTTTTCGGCCAGGCGCTTCCACTCGGACATGGGGATGGCGGTGTCGCAGGCATCGGTCCACTTTTTACCCAGAAAAGGCGCCCAATCCACGGCGTACTTGCTCTTGAAGTTGGTCAGCACGGGGTCGACAGTGTGCTTGCCCGCATCCATGGCGGCGCGATAGGCCTTGACCATGTCATCGGGGCCGGTGGCACCCAAAATGCCCTGGGCCGCCAGTTTGTCGCCATACAGCTTGCGGGTGCCGGGGTGGGCACTGATCTTTTTGTACATCAGCGGCTGGGTCAGGCTGGGGGTGTCTTGCTCGTTGTGGCCCAGCTTGCGGAAGCAGGTGATATCCACCACGACGTCCTGGCCAAAGGTCTGGCGGAACTCCAGCGCCAGCTGGGTGGCCAGCACCACGGCCTCTGGGTCGTCGCCGTTGACGTGCAACACCGGGGCCTCAACCATTTTGAAGATATCGGTACAGAACACCGTCGAGCGCAGGTCGCGCGGATCAGAGGTGGTGAAACCGATCTGGTTGTTGATGATGATGTGGACCGTGCCCCCGGTCGAATAACCACGGGTTTGGGCCAGACACAGGGTTTCCTGGTTCACGCCCTGCCCGCCCACGGCGGCGTCGCCGTGCACCAGCACCGGCAGCACTTGTTTGCCCTTGGGGTCGCCACGGCGATCCATGCGGGCGCGTACCGAGCCTTCAACCACGGGGTTGACGATCTCCAGGTGCGAGGGGTTGAAGGCCAGTGACAAATGCACCGGGCCACCAGGCGTGGTCACATCCGAGCTGAAGCCCTGGTAGTACTTGACGTCACCGGCGGGCAGTTCTTCGGGCGCGGTGTGGTCGAATTCGGCGAACAGGTCTTTGGGCATCTTGCCCAGGGTGTTGACCAGCACGTTCAAACGGCCCCGGTGGGCCATGCCAATCACGATTTCCTGCACGCCCTGTTCACCGGCGCGCTGGATCAGTTCGTCCATCGAGGCAATAAAGCTCTCGCCGCCTTCAAGCGAGAAGCGCTTTTGACCGACGTATTTGGTGTGAAGATAGCGCTCGAGACCTTCGGCAGCAGTCAGGCGATCAAGGATGTGTTTTTTCTTTTCAGCGGTGAAGTTGGGCTTCGAGCGGATGCCCTCGAGCTTTTGTTGCCACCAGCGCTTTTGCGCCATGTCGGTGGTGTACATGTACTCGGTGCCCAGAGTGCCGCAGTAGGTTTCGCGCAGTGCATTGATGAGCTCGCGCAGCGACATGCGGTCTTTGCCAAAAAACGTGTTGCTGATGTCAAACACGGTTTCCTGATCGGCGTCGGTGAAACCGTAGAACGAGGGCTCTAGTTCGGGAATGTTCGGGCGCTCGGTGCGTTGCAGCGGGTCGAGGTCGGCCCAGCGCTGACCCACGTTGCGATAAGCGGCGATCAGTTGCTGGACGGCGGTGCGCTTGCGCCCCATCTCGACATCGGCGTTGGCCAGCACCACCCGGGTGCCCCCCTGTTTGGCGCGCTCGGCAAAGGCATTGATGACAGGCATGTGCGGCACATCGCGGGCATTGCTGCCATCAACGGCGGGGACATGTTGCAGGGCATCAAAGTACTGGCGCCAGGTGTCAGGCACGCTGCCGGGGTTGGCCAGGTAGTTTTCGTACATCTCTTCGACGTAGGGTGCGTTGCCCCCGAAGAGATAGGTATTGGCCGAATACGCCTTGTAGATCGACTGATCACTCATCTTTCGCTCTCCTGCAATCCCCTTCAGGGATGCTTGGGTGGGTTGAAAAAACCTTCCGCGACACGGCTGGACCGGTTGGCGGATGCGACTGTGGCTGGGAAGGGCCTGATGTCAAGTGTCCATTGTGCCACCAATAGGCTGACGGGTGACTGACCGATGGATTTCAAAGCCGCATCAGCATGCACATGAGACAGGAGATAGGCACCCCTTTCGCCCTTTCTGATGGATGCACGCCGTCACTCACAGCTGTGTGTCAAGAACTTGAAATGCTTCAAATTTTAAAATAAATAATAATAACTAATATATGTTGAAAAAATAATTTTTTAATACATAATAATGTGTCAAAGTAGCGCAAACAAGATCTTCGCAGAGTGATGTGAAGTCTCCCGAATCAGGAAATCATTCAAAGCCTATCCATGAAAAACCCGGATAAATCACACACCACCCCTGCGGCCTCACCTGAGCCCAATATGCGGCCTGATTCTCGCGCTGAAACATCGGGGCTGAAACGCAGACACTTCATGGGCACGGCCATTGCGCTGGACGCCGCCGCCCTGCTCGCCGCATGTGGCGGGGGCGGTGGAGGGAGTGGAGTGACGCCCAACCCGAACAGCAGCGGTAGCAGCTCCCCTCCCCCCGAGGTGGGGGTGGCGGGCGTCAGCACATTGGCCGGGATGGAGGGCCAACCAGGGTCCGCGAATGGCAGTGGCACATTGGCGAGTTTCAACACCCCCTATGGCTTGGCCATAGATTCCCTTGGCAATGTGTATGTGGCAGACTCGGGCAACCACCTCATCCGGAAAATCACCCCTGCAGGTTTGGTCACCACTCTGGCAGGCACTGGAACCCAGGGTTCATTCGATGGCATGGGTACATCGGCGAGTTTCAACAGCCCCCATGGCTTGGCCGTCGACTCGCTCGGCAATGTGTATGTGGCCGACGACCAAAACCACCGAATTCGAAAAATCTCGACTGCGGGCAGCGTCACCACCCTCGCCGGGTCAACCCATGGCAACACCGATGGCACAGGTACTGCGGCGCAGTTTGATCGGCCCCGAGGGGTCGCAGTCGATGGTGCCGGCAATTTATTCGTGACCGACTACTACAATCATCGAATTCGCAAAATTGACTCTGAGGGGGTGGTCAGTACATTTGCCGGGAGTACTGAAGGGCTTTATGGCTGGCCATATGATGATGGCACGGGCACAGCAGGCGCATTCTCCTTTCCCAGTGCCATTACCCTGGATGCCAATGGAAATTTATATGTGACCGAAGTTGGCATACACCGCATTCGCAAAATCTCTCAGTCAGCTGTAGTGACCACTTGGGCGGGGGATGGGTTGGATAGTTATTTAGACGACACCGGAATAGCAGCGCAATTTAACTTCCCAAGTGGCATCACTGTGGACGCCAACGGTTTTGGGTATGTGGGCGATACATTTAACAACCGCATACGCCTGATATCGCCTCAAAGCGTGGTCAGCACAATCGCGGGAAATGGGACAGCAGGTGCTGTCAATGGCAATGGCTCGTTCTCAGCCGTGACCTTCAATCGGCCCTATGGCGTGGTTTTGGACAATAGCGGCAATTTGTTTGTGGCCGATTCCGGCAACCACCTCATCCGGAAAATTCCACTGCGTTAATCGCCACCCATGCGTGAAATCAGCCGTCAATTGGGGGCACATCAATTGGGGGCAGACCCCAATTTCATGGGCTCGACCATTCATACAAACCAGCCTGCTTCCTCCGCTGAACCACTGGGTCTGAGACGCAGACACTTCATGGGCACAGCCATGGCGCTCGATGCCGCCACAATGCTTGCCGCTTGCGGTGGGGGCAGTAGCGGGTCGCCCGCCCCAGCGTCCAGCAGTTCAAGCAGTTCAAGCAGTTCAAGCAGTTCAAGCAGTTCAAGCAGTTCAAGCAGTTCAAGCAGTTCAAGCAGTTCAAGCAGTTCAAGCAGTTCAA
>JBEAZY010000023.1:0-6621 GCA_041159205.1 Pseudomonadota bacterium | reverse complement strand
ATCAACTCAAACTCGTCGCCAACTAAGGCCCCATACATAGAGGACGACCAGTGACAGGCGGAACCCTTGAGCACTCATACGCACCCCACAATGTCCACACCGGCCTCTGGCCGGTCGGGCTGGGGTGTGGCCGCGATTTCGCCGGCTGAGGCCGAACAACTGGCCCGGCTCAGTTTGCAAAGCGGCGCCAACCTGCACGAAGCCATACAAAACTGGCAGCAGCGCGGCATCGATCTGGCCGACATCTATTTGCAAGGCATCACCGAGGCCGCGCGCACCCTGGGCCGCTGGTGGATTTCTGACGAAATCGACTTTGCCAGCGTCACTGTGGGCAGCTCGCGCCTGCATCGCTTGCTGTACGACCTCAGCCCCCAGTTTCTGGCCGATGCCGCGCCGGCCTTGGGGGCCACCGTCATGCTCCTGGCCGAGCCGGAATCGCAACACACCATGGGGCTTTTCATGGTGTCCGAATTCTTCCGCAGGGCCGGTTGGTACACCCTGGTCGAGCAACCCCGCTCTGACGCCGATGTCTTGCGCCAACTCTCTGCCCATTGGGTCGATGTGCTGGCCCTGTCGGTCAGCACAGAGCGTCAATTGCACGCCCTTCAAATCTTCATCCGCGAAGCCCGCCGAGTCAGCCCCAACCCCCATATGGTGGTGATCGCAGGCGGTCCGCTGGCCTTCAGCCAACCCCAGCGCCTGACCGACCTGGGCATCGACTGGCTGGGTTTGGATGCGCCCGGCACCGTCGAGCGCGCCAGCCTGGGCTTCAAACCGTCTGGCCCTGCTTTTTAAGCAGGTATTTGTTGCTACACTCTTTCTTTGGTATACAGTTCACGCTGACACCAAACTGACCCAACAACAATAAAAACCCCGTCTCATGGACCTACCCGCACTCAAACCGTCCGGTCTGCTCCGATTGATCGAAAAAACAGCCGACATTGCGTTGCTGTTGGATGCCGATGACCGCATCGTTGATGTGTCCATGGTCCGCCCCGAACTCAATGCCCTGGGGTGCGAGCGTTGGTTGGGCCAGACCCTGATCGAGCGGGTCACCCCTGAGAGCCAGGTCAAAATCCGCGAGTTGCTGCAGGCCTGTCGCGCCGATACCGAAGGCGGCTGGCGTCAGGTCAACCACCCCGTGCCCGGTCTCGATGACATCGCTGTGCAATACACCGGCATGCTGCTCGACAAAAGCGGTCAGCTGCTGCTGCTGGGCCGTGACATGCAGGCCATCTCACAACTCCAGCGTCGTCTGGTCGAAACCCAGCAATCGATGGAGCGCGACTTTGTGCGGCTGCGCCATGTCGAATCGCGTTACCGGGTGTTGCTCGACACCAGCCGCGAGCCGGTGCTGCTGGTCGACGCCAACACCGACAAAGTGTCTGACGCCAACATCGCCGCGCAAGCCCTCTTGCGAGACAACCAGCGGCGTCTGGTGGGCCGCGATGCGCTCGACTGTTTCGAAGAGGCCGGGCGCGACGACCTGAAGGCGGCATTGCGCATGGCCCTGGCCACCGGACGCATCGAAATCTGTCGCGCCCGACCGGTGGGGTCCACCGCCGATTGTTCGGTCTCCTGCATCATGTTCCGCCAGGAGGGCGGTGCCCAGATCCTCATGCGCATGTTCGCGCTTGACGCGCTGCCCGCCCCGGTCAAATCCAGCCCGGGCGTGGCCGATCCGCTCGACGAGCTGCTGCGCCGGGCCCCGGTGGGGCTCTTGCTCACCGATCGCCAAGGCCGCATCCAGGAAGCCAACGAAGAATTTCTGCAACTGGTCGGCGCCCTCTCGGCCGGCCAACTGCAAGGCCAGCCCATCGAAGACTGGCTGGGTCGAAACTCCGTCGACTGGGGGGTCATCAACACCCACTTGCGCCAATCGCACCCGGTGCGTGGTTTCGCCACCGAGCTCAAAACCCTGTCGGGCCTGAACGTGCCGGTCGAGATCAGCGCCATCGCTCTGGCCGAGTCCGATGCCCCCTATGCCTTCTTCGTGCGCGATGTGCAGCGCCAGCGCGTGATGGATTCCCCCGCCGCCAGCCCCGCCCTGGCCGGGCAACTCTCTGAACTCTCCGGTTTGGTGGGTCGCATGCCCATCAAGGACATCGTCGGCGAGACCACCGACATGATCGAGCGCAGCTGCATCCAGTCGGCCCTGACCATGACGCAAAACAACCGCGCCTCGGCCGCCGAAATGCTCGGGCTGTCCCGGCAAAGCCTGTATGTGAAATTGCGCCGCTTCGGCATGTTGTCGGAAGATGAAAAAATTTAGGGCGGTCTGACGAATTAAAGTGTAAACATCACTTGACATTTCTTCGCTCTGCCCAAAAAATGAGGGCATGCAGCTCCCACAGCCCGGCGCAGTCGCCCAACTGCTCAAGCCCATCACCTGGTTCCCACCTATGTGGGCCTTTGCCTGCGGCGTGGTCGCCTCGGGGCAAGGCCTGTCCGGGCAAACCGGGCTGATCTTCCTGGGCCTGGTGCTCACCGGGCCATTGGTATGCGCCAGCAGCCAGGCCGTCAACGACTGGTTCGACCGCCATGTCGACGCCATCAACGAGCCGCAACGCCCCATTCCCTCGGGCCGCATGCCCGGGCGCTGGGGCTTGTACATCGCCATTTTGTGGACCGCCTTGTCGGTGCTGTGGTCCTGGCAACTGGGCATTTGGGGCTTTTACGCCACCTTGCTCGGCCTCTTTCTGGCTTGGGCTTATAGCGCGCCGCCCTTGCGCCTGAAGGCCAATGGCTGGTGGGGCAACGCCGCCTGCGCCCTCAGCTACGAAGGCTTGGCCTGGATCACCGGCACCGCCGTCATGCTGGGCGGCGCCATGCCCGACTCTGATTCTTTGGTGCTGGCGCTGCTCTACAGCCTGGGCGCGCACGGCATCATGACCCTGAACGATTTCAAGTCGGTGCAGGGCGATGCCCGCATGGGCGTGCGCTCACTGCCCGTGCAATTGGGTGTGCGGCGGGCCGCCATCGTCGCCTGCCTGATGATGCTATTGCCCCAATGGGGCGTGGTCGCCTATCTGCTGCACCTCGACCTGCCTTACCACGCCTGCGGCGTCTTTTTGCTCTCGGTGGCTCAGTGGCCGCTGATGCGCCGCTTCATCGATGAACCCGTGGCGCGCGCCCTTGCCGTCAGTGCCTTTGGCGTGCCCCTGTTCGTCAGCGGCATGATGGTCAGTGCCTGGGGCCTGCGCAGTCTAGGAGCCGGTGCATGAACCCTTCCACATCTTCCCGTCCCATGGGCTGGACCCACATCGTCCGTCTGGGCCTGGTGCAGGCCTGTCTGGGTGCCATGGTGGTTTTGGCCACTTCTACCCTGAACCGCATCATGGTGGTCGAACTCGCCTTGCCCGCTTTGGTGCCCGGCCTGCTGGTGGGTTTTCATTACGTCATTCAGATGGTGCGCCCGCGCATGGGCTACGGGGCCGATCAGGGCCGCCGCTGCACCCCCTGGATGGTGGGCGGCGTGATCACCCTGGCCCTGGGCGGCACCCTGGCCTCGGTGGGCACCACCCACATGGCCCATTCCCAAGGACAAGGGCTGGCCATCACCGCACTGGCCTTTGGCCTGATCGGTCTGGGCGTCAGCGCCGCCGGCACCTCTTTGCTCACCCTCATGTCCAAACGCGTCCCCGAGGCCATGCGGGCCCCGGCGGCCACCACCGTCTGGGTGATGATGATCATGGGCTTTGCCCTGACCGCGGTCACCGTGGGCCGACTGATCGAGCCCTACAGCCCGCAGCGCCTGATCGACGTCACCGCCGGTTTGGCCTGCGTCATCGTGGCCGTCACTGTCCTGGCCCTGTGGGGCCTCGAGTCGGGCACACAGCCCCTGGCCGAAGCCGAACCGGGCACGCGAATGCGCAGCCTGGGCGATTTTCGACAGGCCCTGGCCCAGGTCTGGCAAGACCCGCAGGCCAAGCTGTTCACCTGGTTCGTGTTCCTCAGCATGCTGGCCTACAGCTCACAAGACCTGGTGCTCGAGCCCTTTGCCGGGGCCATCTTCGGCATGAGCCCGGGTGAAACCACCCAGCTCTCGGGGGTGCATCACAGCGGGGTGCTCATCGGCATGCTGGCCGTGGCCCTGGCCGGCAGCCGCCGGGTGGCCGGGCGTTTGGGCAGCGTTCAAGCCTGGATGGTGGGCGGCTGTCTGGTCTCGGCCCTGGCCATGGCGGGTTTGGCCACCGGTGGTTTGCAAGGCGGCACCTGGCCGCTCAAGGCCAATGTGGTGTGCCTGGGCATGGCCAACGGTGCATTCTCCATCGCCGCCATCGCCACCATGATGCGATTGGCCAACGCCGGGGGCGACCAAAGCCAGGGCACCCGCATGGGCCTATGGGGTGCGGCACAAGCGCTGGCCTTTGGCCTGGGGGGGGTCTTGGGCACCGCCATGTCCGATCTGGCGCACAGTGTTTGGGGCGAATCGGGCTGGGCCTATGCCTCTGTATTTTCCATGGAAGCGGTCATGTTCATGGTGTCGGCCTTGTGTGCCGTGCATGTCGGTCGCTTCAGTCTGGCGTCGACGCACGCCGAATTGTCCGCTCGCCCCGCCTTGGGGCAAAAGGGGTTGTCATGAACGAAGCGCACTTTGACGCCATTGTGATCGGTGGCGGCCCATCGGGCGCGACCGCGGCCCAGGAACTCGCCCAAAAGGGCTGGCACGTGCTCCGGCTCGATCGCCAGGGCCGCACCAAACCCTGTGGCGGCGCCATTCCGCCACGCCTCATCCAGGATTACGACATCCCCGACGAATTGATCGTCGCCAAAATCAAATGCGCCCGCATGGTGGCCCCATCCAACCGGCAAGTCGACATCCCCATCGACAACGGCTATGTCGGCATGGTCGACCGCGATGTGTTCGACGAGTGGTTGCGCCAACGCGCGGCCCGGCACGGCGCCATTCGTGAGCGTGGGCGCTTCGACCGGCTCGAGGCCGACCCCGACGGGGGCCAATGGGTTCATTACGAGAGGCGCGACAGCCAGGGGCAGACTACCCCGGTGCGTGCCCATGCCCGGCTGGTGGTCGGAGCCGACGGGGCGCGCTCTGAGGTGGCTCGCCAAGCCATCGCCAACGCCGACAAGACCAAGCTGGTGTTCGCCTACCACGAGATCCTGCAAGCCCCCCGGGGCCAGGACGGCTACGACCCCGAACGCTGCGACGTCTGGTACCAGGGCCACCTGTCGCCTGATTTTTACGGTTGGGTCTTCCCGCACGGCAATACGCTCAGCGTGGGCACCGGCAGCGCCGACAAGGGCTTCTCATTGCGCACCGGCGTGGCCCAATTGCGCGCGGCGGCAGGGCTGACCGGGGCTTCCACCTTGCGCCGCGAAGGGGCCCCGATCCCGCTCAAACCCTTGCCGCGCTGGGACAACGGGCGCGACGTCATACTCACCGGCGACGCCGCTGGCGTGGTGGCCCCCTCATCGGGCGAGGGCATTTACTACGCCATGGCTTGCGGCACCCTGGTCGCCCAGGCCGCCGACCATTTCCTGGACAGCGCCAACCCGGCCCACCTGCGCCGGGCCCGCAAGCGCTTCCTCAAAGAACACGGCAAGGTGTTCTGGGTGCTGGGGCTCATGCAATATTTCTGGTACCAAAACGACCGCCGCCGCGAGCGCTTCGTCGCCATGTGCGATGACCGCGACGTGCAGCAACTGACCTTTGACGCCTACATGAACAAGCGGCTGGTGCGGCGCAAACCGATGGCCCATGTCAAAATCTTCTTCAAAGACTTGGCACACTTGTTCGGATTCGCACGCGTATGAACCTTCCCCGCCGTTGGCCCAGTTTGTGGGTCGCGCTGGCCATCAGCTACGCGGTGGCCGGGGTGGGGGGCGCACTCACAGACATAGGCCCCTGGTACCTGGGCCTGCAACAACCCGACTGGAAGCCCCCCGACCTCTGGTTCGGCCCCATCTGGACCACCATCTTCACCCTGGCCGCCATCAGCGGTTGGCTGGCCTGGCATGCCGCCCCCTGGCCCCACGCCCGGCGCCGGGTGCTGCTGCTGTTTGCCCTCAACGCCTTCTTCAATGTGCTCTGGAGCGCCTTGTTCTTTGCCCTCAAGCGCCCTGACTGGGCGATGGGCGAGTGGCCCTTTTTATGGGCCTCGATCGCGTTGCTGATCGCGGGCCTCTGGCGCGTATCCCGCCCGGCGGCGCTGTTGAACCTGCCTTATCTGGCGTGGGTGAGTGCGGCGGGCTTGCTGAACTGGCAGAACGTGGTGATGAATGGGCCGTTTGGGGTTTGAGTTAAACCACTCATGATCCAATCTTGAATGTGTAGTTCATGCCGTCTCTTTTCGCTGATTGACGAATTTCCTGCCCCACAGAAATATAAAACACGCATCAAGCCCACGATACATTGGTAAATTTGTCAGGCCCAGAAACCGGGCAGCTTTACGGTCATACCGCACAATTTTTTTTGAAAAAATAGCCGGTCTTTGCGGTGCAATAGAGGCATCCATCCCGATGCCTTTATCTATGCGCCGCCAACCGAAAGACGCTGCTTACAAGAAGTTGTTTCAGTCGCCACGCATGGTGCGTGATCTGGTCTGTGGCTTCATCGATGACCCGTGGCTTTATCAGTTGCCCTTTGACCGGATGCAGCTG
>JBEAZY010000022.1:0-10282 GCA_041159205.1 Pseudomonadota bacterium | reverse complement strand
TGGGGCCGCTACCGTGGCATCGCCCAGGACCTGGGTTTGCCGCCCCTGGAAGACAAGGTGCTGCGCAATGTCTTTTTTGACACTTGCGTCTATCACCAGCCAGGCATAGACCTGCTGTTGTCGGTGCTGCCCCCGAACAATATTTTGTTCGCGTCCGAAACCTTTGGCGCCGTCAACGGCATTGACCCGCGCACGGGGCACCATTACGACCACACACGCCGCTACATCGACGCCAGCCCACAGGCCAACGATGCTCAAAGGCGGCAAATTTATGCCGAAAATGCGCTGGGGGTTTATCCGCGTTTGCGTGCGGTTTGTGCTTAAGGTTCGGTGTGGTCGCGGTCAAATTGCGCCACCCAGTCAAACCCCATCAGGCGCGAAAACTGCTGGAAATCGTGCAGAGGTAAATTCAGTCCCTTGGATGAGCCCTGACTGCTGAATTGTCCGTAAACCTGGCCAAACGCTTGCGCCGCCGCCAGCATGGCCGTGACCGGGAAGATCGCCACTCGGTAGCCTATGTCTTGCAGCGCTTGCCGGGTCAAAACCGGCGAACGCCCGCCTTCGACCATATTGGCCAGACAGGGCAGGTCAAAAGAGGCGCAGATGCGTTGCATCTCGCTTTCCGACTCCGGGCTCTCGACAAACAAGATGTCGGCACCGGCGCGCGCGTACAGCTCGGCTCGCCGCAAAGCTTCATCCAGCCCCAGGGTGGTGCGCGCATCGGTGCGGGCGATAATGAGGAAGTTGGGGTCTTCTCTGGTCTGTGCCGCGACCTTGATTTTTGCCATCATGTCTTCGGCCGGGATCACCCGGCGGCCCAGCATATGGCCGCATTTTTTCGGAAACTCCTGGTCTTCAAGCTGGATCGCGCAGGCCCCGGCGCGTTCATAGCCGCGCACCGTGTGCATCACATTGAGCAGTCCGCCGTAGCCGGTGTCGCCGTCGCATATCAGGGGTGTCGAGGTGACGCTGGCAAATTGCCCGACCCGGTTGACCATGTCGGTGTAACTCGCTAATCCTGCGTCGGGCAGGCCCAAATACGACGCCACGGTGCCATAGCCCGTCATGTACAGCGCATCAAAGCCCATGGCGTCGGCCATTTTGGCCGAGATCATCTCAAATACGCCAGGGGCCATGACCCATTGTCCCGAACGCACACGATGGGCCAAATCGGCTCGGCGCTGGGCATGGCTTTTGACGGATAAGCCCTGTTTCAAATTTGTCTCGTTCATGAGATTATTATGAACGAGGCGCCCATGTTTTGTATGGCGCCTGCAAGGGAAGTCCTGCAAAACTCGCTGCGTGCAAGTGGCGCCCGAGTTTGGGATGCCACGAGGCATGGGGTTTTTTCAGGACTTCCCAAAACTTGATCCGGAGGTGTGATGTTGCGACTTATTTATCGGATTTTGAGCCCGCGCCGCCTGCCCCTTGTGCTGCTCTATTTGGGGCTGGCTTGGTTTGGGGTTCATTCGGCATGGGCCCAGACTTGGCCGTTGAAGCCCATCCGGCTGGTGGTGCCGTTCACCCCCGGGGGCGTCACCGATACCAGCGGGCGCCTGATCGCCGAGCAACTAGGCAAGCGGCTGGGCCAGCAGGTGGTGGTCGACAACAAACCGGGGGCCTCCGGAAATATTGGCACTCAGCAGGTGGCCAATGCCGAGCCCGACGGCTATACCCTGTTGCTGGGCTTTGACGGCACTCTGGTGATCAACCCGCATGTGTTTCCCAAGGTCGGTTTTGACACGGTCAAGGATTTGGCGGCCATCGGCAAGATCGGTGATGCCACGCTGATCTTGGTCTCTAACCCGCAACTCAAGCCCAAAACCTTGCGCGAGGTGATTGAGGCCTCCAAGGCCGACCCCAACGGTTTGTCTTATGGCACTTCGGGCACCGGCGGAACCCCCCATATCGGGGGCGAGTTGCTGCGCCAACGCACCGGTGCCAAACTCACGCATATTCCGTACAAGGGCGGCGGTCAAGCCATGACCGATGTGCTGGGCGGCAACATTCCCTTGGTTTACACCGCTGTCGCCGGGGCCATCGGCCACATTAAAACCGGTCAGTTGCATCCGGTGGCAGTGAGCAGTTCGCGCCGCTCGGTTTCATTGCCGGATGTACCTACTTTTATCGAAAGTGGTGTGCCTGACTTTGACATCAGCTCGTGGGTGGGTCTTTTGGGTCCGGCGCGATTGCCGCAGGCCATCATCCAAAGACTCAACACCGAACTGCAAGCCGTGCTCAATGACCCTGCGGTGCGCGAAAAACTGGCGGTCATGGGCATTGCCGCCACCCCGGGCACGCCCCTGCAGTTTGCCGAACAGATCCGCAACGACTTGCAGCGCTATGAGGGGGTGGTCAAAGCGGCGGGGATCCGGTTGGAGTAAGCCCCGCCGATCAGGACAGGCGTTTCAGGTGGCGCTCGATTTGCGCCTGTACCTGGGCCGGGGCCGTACCGCCCACCGTGCGGCGGGCCTGCAAAGACCCACGCAGACTCAAGCACTCGTAGACGTCTTTGTCGATGCCGGGGTGAAAGCCCTGCAACACCGCCAGCGGCAATTCAGACAAGTCACATTGGTGCGAAGCGGCGGCCTTGACCGCATGGGCAACGGTTTCGTGGGCATCCCGAAAGGGCAGGCCTTTTTTGACCAAATAGTCGGCCAGGTCGGTCGCAGTGGCGTATCCTTTTTTTGCGGCGGCTTCCATGGATGATGCGTTGACCGTGATGCCGCCTTCTTTCTTCCCGCTGGCCGGGTTGAGCTGTCCACCGATCATCTCGGCAAAGATGCGCAAGGTGTCGCGCAAGGTGTCCACGGTGTCAAAAAGCGGTTCTTTGTCTTCCTGGTTGTCTTTGTTGTAGGCCAGCGGCTGACCTTTCATGAGCGTGATCAAGCCCATCAGGTGGCCGACGACGCGACCGGTTTTGCCCCGTGCCAACTCCGGCACATCGGGGTTTTTCTTCTGCGGCATGATGGAGCTGCCGGTGGTGAAGCGATCAGAGATGCGCACGAAGCCAAAGTTCTGGCTCATCCACAGGATCAGCTCTTCGCTCAGGCGGCTGATGTGAACCATGCAAAGGCTGGCGGCGGCGGTGAATTCAATGGCGAAATCCCGGTCACTGACGCCATCCAGACTGTTCATGCACAGCTGAGGCTGTCCCTGGTCGTTCACCATGCCCAGCGCGCGGGCCACCTGCTCACGGTCCAGCGAGTAGGTGGTCCCGGCCAGTGCCGCGCTGCCCAGCGGCAGTCGGTTGGTGCGGCGGCGGACATCATGCATGCGCTCTTCGTCGCGGGCGAACATTTCGACATAGGCCAACAGGTGGTGTGCAAAGCTGACCGGTTGCGCCACTTGCAGGTGGGTGAAGCCAGGCATGATCACATCCACATGTTCGCGCGCTACGCTGACCAATGCGCTTTGCAATTCGCGCAGCATGGCGATCAGGCCGTCTATTTCATCGCGCAGCCATAACCGCACATCGGTGGCGACCTGGTCGTTGCGGCTGCGTCCGGTGTGCAGCTTTTTGCCCGCATCGCCGATCAGCTGAGTCAGCCTGGCCTCGATGTTCAGGTGCACATCCTCCAAATCGAGCTGCCACTGGAATTGGCCACTTTCGATTTCTTGCCGGATCTGCGCCATGCCGCGCGCGATGGCCTGTCCGTCGGTGACCGAGATGATGCCTTGGGCCGCCAGCATTTCGGCGTGGGCCAGAGAACCCCGGATGTCGGCTGACCAAAGCCTCTGGTCAAAAAAAACGCTGGCCGTGTAGCGCTTGACCAGTTCGCTCATGGGTTCGCTGAACAATGCCGACCAGGCCTGTGCTTTTTTGTCTAATTGGTTGGAGCTCATGCCCCGATTTTAGGCTCAGGGCAGGCCACAAGGTGCTAGGATGTGTTCAGGTTTTATCCACACCCGGTTCAAGCCGGTCGTTTATCGTGAAATTGACCATCGCCACCCGTGAAAGCCGCTTGGCACTTTGGCAAGCCGAGCATGTTCAATCGCTGTTGCGGCAGCAGGGCCATGAAGTCCACCTCTTGGGCATGACCACGCAAGGGGACCAGATTTTGGACCGATCCCTCAGCAAAGTCGGAGGCAAGGGCCTCTTTGTCAAAGAGCTGGAGGTGGCCCTGGAGCAGGGGGATGCCGATTTGGCGGTTCATTCCCTGAAAGATGTGCCCATGGATTTGCCGCCCGGTTTCGCCCTGGCGGGAGTCATGGTGCGCGAAGACCCCCGCGATGCCTGGGTGTCCCCTCATCATGCCCGGCTGGAAGATTTGCCTCAAGGGGCGGTGGTGGGCACCTCCAGCCTGCGTCGTACCGTGCTGTTGCGGGCTTTACGGCCGGATTTGCGCATTGAGCCCTTGCGCGGCAACCTCGATACCCGCTTGCGCAAGCTCGACGAGGGCCATTATGCGGGCATTATTCTGGCCGCTGCCGGTCTCAAACGGTTGGGTTTGGCTGAACGGATACGGCATATTTTCAGCACCGATCAAATGCTTCCGGCGGCTGGACAAGGGGCCTTGGGGCTCGAAATCCGGGCACCCCGCGAAGAGCTGGTGCAGGCGCTGGCTTTTTTGGCCCACTTCCCCACCTGGCTGACAGTGGCTGCTGAACGGGCTGTCAGCCGGGCCATGGGGGGCAGTTGTTCAATGCCCTTGGCCGCCCACGCCGAACTTGAGGGAGAAAACCTGAGATTGCGCGCGGCTTGGGGGGACCCTGAGGGCGAACCCCGGCTGTTGCAGGCCCAGGTTCAAGGCCTTGTGCGCACGCTGGCCGAGGCTGAAAGCCTGGGCTTACAAGTGGCCGCACAACTCAAGGCCCTGGGTGCCCGCTGAGTCTGGCCACCCCGGGCCGGCCCTTTTCATGGCCTCCTCCGCGCTAATCCTGACCAGACCGGCACCTGAGGTGGACGTTTGGAAGGGGTTTTTCAGTCAGCATGGTCTGACCGCGCACGCTTGGCCCCTGATCGAAATACAGCCCCTGAGCGCCCGGGAAAACCAGCTGGAAATGGCATGGCAGGCACTGCCCACGTGTCGCGCGGCCATGTTTGTGAGCCGGGCGGCGGCTCAGCATTTTTTGACCCACCCGGCGGCCATCAGGCCCTGGCCTGAAGGCATAAGGGCCTGGTGTACCGGGCCTGGGACCCGTCAGGCCCTGTGCAACCACGGGGTGCCGGCTGCCCTCATAGATCAACCCGTGGCGGGGTCCACATGGGACACCGAACATTTGTGGCCGGTGGTGGCGGCACAGATCAACCCCGGCTGTCGAGTGATGTTTGTCCGTGGTACCGATCAAAGCCCAGCCGCCATGCAGACGGGGCAGGGGGTGGGGCGCGATTGGCTGGCCCGACAGGTGGCCGGGCAGGGCGCCGAGGTGGTCTGGGCCGTCGCCTACCGAAGGGCTTGTCCTGAGTGGAATTCAGGCTTAAGGGTCCAGGCCCGCCAGGCGGCCAGCGATGGATCGGTGTGGGTCTTCTCAAGCACCCAGGCGCTGGCCCACCTGCGCGAGTTGTTGCCCGGACAAGATTGGACCCGCGCCAGCGCCATCGCCACCCATCCCCGAATCGCCGAGCAAGCACAGGCTTTGGGCTTTGCCAGCGTGCGGACATGCCCGCCATCGCCCGAGGGTGTGCTGGCTTTATTAAAATCAGACCTATGACGACCGGCGACACCCCGAACACCGAACCCGGACCTGCCGAATCGGCTCCCCCCGCTGCGGCGCGCGCCCGTATGCTATGGGGAGCCTGGGCGGTGGCGGTATTGGCCTTGGGACTGTGCGCCATGCTTTGGGTCAAACTCAGCTCGGTGCAAGAACTTCTGGCTCGCCAAACCACCGACAGTGGTTTGCTCGCCACAGAAGCCCGGTCTTCGGCCCGTCAGGCTGAAGAACTGGCCCGCGACAATGCAGCTCGCTTGGCATTGGCCGAAGCCAAGATCACGGAAATCAATTTGCAACGAACGCAACTTGACCAGCTGATGCAAAGCCTGAGTCGGGCGCGTGACGAAAATCTGGTGGCTGATTTTGAGTCGGCCTTGCGTCTGGCCGAACAACAAACTCAATTGACGGGCAGTTTGCAGCCTCTGATCGCTGCCTTGCGCACCGTCGAGCAAAGACTCTCCAAACAGGTCAACCCCAAATTCACCGCCTTGCAACGCGCTGTGGTCCGTGACTTGGAAAAAATGACCTCCACTGGCTTGCTGGATACCCCTGGCATGCTGTTGCGCCTGGATGGGCTGATCGCCCAGATGGATGAGCTGCCTTTGCAGAATGCAGTCGGTCGCCTGGAAAAACCCAGCCCCGAAGAAAATCCCGCCGAGGGTTGGCAACGGGCCATCAGCAAAGATTGGTGGGGCTCGTTGTTGGCCGGTCTTTGGGAGGATCTGCGAGGGCTTGTGCGCATCAGCCGCATAGACCATCCTGATGCCAGCCTGTTGGCACCGGAGCAATCTTTTTTTCTGCGTGAGAACATGAAGTTGCGATTGCTCAATGCCCGCTTGGGGCTGTTGTCGCGCCAGTTTGAAAGTGCCCGTGCCGATTTACAAACCGCCCAGCGCGATTTGGGGCGTTTCTTTGACCTTGAAAACCGTGCCGCCCGCCAGGCGATGTCGCAATTGCAGCAGATGCAAGGCGAGATTCGGCAGGTCAAACTGCCGCGCATGGATGAAACGCTGGTGGCACTGGAAGCCCTGGCGGCGGGTCGTTGACCATGAAATGGGTTTTGTGGTTGTTGGGCTTGTTCGCTGTGGCGGTGGCCACGGCATTCATTGCCGGTCAAAGCGAAGGCACTGTCAGCATTTTCTGGGCGCCCTATCGACTGGACTTGTCTTTCAACCTGTTTGCCCTCATGCTCATTTTGGGCTTTGTCTTTGTTCATGGCGTATTGCGTGCGCTGACTGCCCTGTTCGATTTGCCACGCCAGGCCAGGCGTTGGCGTTTGCTGCAAAAAGAACGCGCGGTGCATGCGGCCTTGTTCGATGCGCTGGCGCTCATGCTGACTGGCCGCTATTTGCGAGCCCGCAAATCCGCTCAACAGGCCTTGGACCTGGAGAGCGATCTGCGTGCTCATGTGCGTTTGGGCGAGAGCCTGCCGCGCCACTTGGGCCCATTGCGGATCATGGCTGAACTGGTGGCGGCCGAAAGCGCACACGCATTGCGCGACCGGCCAGCACGGGACCAACATCTGGCCCAGGCCCTGGCCCACGATGCGCAGGGCTTGCAACCCCAGTTGAGCGAAGCACTCGATGCGGCCCGCCTCAGTGCGGCCCGGTGGACCCTGGCCGATCGCGACGCCGAACAGTCTTTGCGTCAACTTGATGAACTGCCACGAGGCCTGGGTCGGCGCACATTGGCTTTGCGTTTGCGCCTGAAGGCCAGTCGTCTGCTGCACCGCCACGCCATGGCACTGGACACGGCTCGCTTGCTGACCAAACATGGGGCATTTTCTGAAAGTGCGTCGGCCAGTTTGCTTCGCAGCCTGGCCTTGAGCAGCCTGTCGGAGTGTGCAACCACCGATCAAGTGAACCGATTGTGGGCCCAGCTGACTCCGGCCGAGGCCCAAGACCCCGAACTGGCCAGAGCAGCTGCCAACCATTGGTTGGGTTTTGGGGGTGAGCCCGGACATGCATTGCATTGGCTCATGCCCCAGTGGGTTCGTTGGGCGCAGCTGGGCGAACCCCTGCCAGCCACCGAGCGCGTCGCCCTGACCCAGGTGCTCGAGCGTGCCCTGGCCGCTTTGCCACCCGACGCCGAGTGGTTGCAGCGTATTGATCAGGCGGCCCAGCAGTGGCCCAATCAAGCCGAACTGCACTATCTGGCGGCCTGCGTCTGCATGCGCCACGGATTGTGGGGCAAGGCCCAGCAATCTCTGGACCGATGCGCTGCCCGGTTGGCAAACCCTGAATTGAGCCGACGCGCCAATGTGCGTTTGGCCGAACTCGCTGAACAGCGAGGTGACCAGGCCCAAGCCGCCCGGCACTGGAAAAATGCGGCTCAATCCCAAGGCTAAAATGAAACCAAAGCGGGTTCTGCATTGCAGGCTTTGCTTTGGGTCTAACCCCAGGAGACTGAATTGAGCTGGCTCGAAAAACTGTTACCCCCAAAAATTCAACACACTGACCCGGCTGATCGACGCACTGTCCCCGAGGGTTTGTGGATCAAATGCCCCAGTTGCGAGACCGTGCTCTATAAAACCGATCTGGAGCAAAACCACAATGTGTGCCCTCAATGTGCGCACCACCATCGCATCGGCGCCAGGGCCCGGCTGGATCTGTTCCTCGATCCGGAGGGGCGCTATGAGATTGGACAGGAGGTGCTGCCCATTGACGCCTTGAAGTTCAAAGACAGCCGACGCTACCCGGAACGATTGAAAGAAGCCCTGGAGCATACCAGCGAGACCGATGCCCTGATCGTCATGGGAGGGGCTTTGCACAGCTTGCCCGTGGTGGTGGCGTGCTTTGAATTTGACTTCATGGGCGGGTCCATGGGGTCGGTGGTGGGCGAGCGTTTTGTTCGGGGCGTGCAAACCGCCATCGACCAGAAGGTGCCTTTCTTATGTTTCACGGCCACCGGCGGAGCGCGCATGCAGGAAGGTCTTTTGTCGCTGATGCAAATGGCCAAGACCAACGCCGCGCTGACCCGTCTGGCAAAGAAGGGCTTGCCTTACATCAGCGTGCTGACCGATCCGACCATGGGCGGGGTGTCTGCGGGTTTTGCATTTGTGGGCGATGTGGTCATTGCAGAGCCCAAGGCGCTGATAGGCTTTGCCGGCCCCCGCGTGATCGAAAACACCGTTCGGGTCACCCTGCCCGAAGGCTTTCAACGGGCCGAGTTTTTGCAGGAAAAGGGCGCTATCGATTTCATCTGCGACCGGCGCGAATTGCGCAAAACGGTCGCCAGCGTGCTGGCGATGTTGCAACGTCAACCAGCCGACGCCATCGAGTAAGCTTCGTGTGAAAGTCAGTTTCCGTCGGCCTCATCCACGATCAGCTCAGGGTTAAGTCGCCGACCTCTGGGGTCCACATAGTAGCCGCCGTATTCGGTGTACCTCAGCACATGCTGGCCGCAGCGCAGGCAATGGTGCACATCACTGCGATTGACCGGATGGTGGGCCAGCGACACCGGGGCATCGGGTGATTCATATCGTGTGCCCATGGGATGAAACTCTTCAAAGGTGGGCTCCAACACCTCGACGTCACGCACCGTGGCCACTGCGGGCAAGCGCGCCGTGTCCCAATCGGCCCCGCCCAGGCTGTCCCAACCCAGGCAGCGCTTGAGGGGGCAATCGCAGGGGCTGACCGGGCTGGCCGCGCACAGGTCGCGCAATTGCTGCGCGCGGGAAATACGCGGCAACAACATCAGCGCTTGGCGGTGACGTCGCGGCGGGGCGAACCGGTGAAGAGCTGGCGCGGACGGCCAATCTTGTACTCGGGGTCGCCGATCATTTCGTTGAGCTGAGCGATCCAGCCGACGGTGCGGGCCAAGGCGAAAATGCCGGTGAACAGGTTGACCGGAATGCCGATGGCGCGTTGCACAATGCCCGAGTAGAAGTCCACATTGGGATACAGTTTGCGCTGAACAAAGTAGTCGTCCTCCAGGGCAATTTTTTCCAGCTCTTTGGCCAGTTTGAACAGCGGGTCATTTTCCAGGCCCATTTCTGCCAAGACTTCGTTACAGGTTTCTTGCATCAGCTTGGCGCGCGGGTCGTAATTTTTGTACACGCGGTGTCCAAATCCCATCAGTTTGACGCCAGAGTTCTTGTCTTTGACCTGGTTCATGAACTCGCCCACTTTGGCCACGCCGCCCATTTTCTGGATGTCTTCCAGCATATTGAGGCAGGCCTCGTTGGCGCCGCCGTGGGCAGGGCCCCACAGACAGGCCACCCCTGCGGCAATGGCCGCAAATGGGTTGGTGCCCGATGAGCCGCACAGGCGCACCGTCGAAGTGGACGCATTTTGTTCGTGATCGGCGTGAAGGATGAAAATTCGGTCCAGGGCACGCTCAAGCACGGGGCTCACGACATATTCTTCGCAGGGCGTCCCAAACATCATGCGCAAGAAGTTGCCCGCGTAGCTCAGGTTGTTTTGCGGGTACATATAGGGCTGGCCGATGCCGTATTTGTAGGCCATGGCGACCAGGGTCGGCAATTTGGCGATCAGTCGAATCGCCGCGATATGGCGGTGTTCGGCGTTGTTGATGTCGGTGCTGTCGTGGTAGAAGGCCGAGAGCGCGCCGATCAGGCCGGTCAGCACGGCCATGGGGTGGGCATCACGACGGAAGCCACGCAGGA
>JBEAZY010000021.1:0-3072 GCA_041159205.1 Pseudomonadota bacterium | reverse complement strand
AGCGGGACATCGTGAGCGATGGCCGCGTGCAGGGCTATGTGCTGGGCAGTTATTCGGCCCGCAAACTCGGCATGCGCACCACCGGCAACGCGGGTGGCTCACACAACCTGGCCCTCACCTCCAGCCAGACCCGCGCAGGCGACGACCTCGACGCCATGTTGCGCAAGCTGGGCACGGGCTTGTTTGTGGTCGAACTCATGGGGCAGGGCGTGAATTACGTCACCGGCGATTATTCCCGGGGGGCCAGCGGCTTTTGGGTCGAAAACGGCCAGATCGCCTACCCGGTGCAAGAGATCACCATCGCCGGCAGCCTGCCGCAGATGTTCAAAGGCATCCAGGCGGTCGGCGCCGACACCTATAACTACGGTGCCAAAACGGTCGGATCGATGCTGATCAACCGCATGAAAATCGCTGGGTCCTGAAACCCGACACCCGACACAATCCCCTACAGCAATACGAGGCTCTCGAGGGTTTCTGCCTGGGCAATCCCCTCGGCGGCCTCTACCCCTTCACCCGCCTCTCCTGCGTCTGAACCCAAGCCCTGGGCTTCGCCTGACCCGGTTTGCAGCCCCGTACCCCCTTGAGGGTTCAATGAACCATCTATGCTGACAGGCTCTGTGGGTGTCAGGGCATTCTCATTGGGCGAGTTTTCGCTCGAATGAGTGCGCAGACTGTTTTCACTGGGGTGTTCTGTGCCTGCTTGCAAAGCGGCTTCAGGAGGCTCGGTGCTGGTGGTCTGCGCAGGCTCCGCAGAGGCCTGTGCATCGTTCTGTGCCTGATGGGTGCTGTTGGGCTCGGTGTCCCGATTCGAAGCGTCGTCAGTGTCATCCCGCCGATCAGGCCTGTTCTCATCCTTCTTCTTCGATGCGGCTTCCATCTCCAAATTCTCTCGGGCGCTGCGTTCGGCTGCACGCCTTTCATTGCTGGAGCTCACCAATAGATCGATGTTTTCGGTTTGATACATCGGGTCATAGACATACGCCGAAGGCCTCACGCTTTGGCTCGACTGCTCCAGGTATCGGTTGACATCCAGATTGGGTACGCGAGCGCCGTTAAAGATATTGCGCACCAGGTCCAGGTGATGAACATCATCATCTCCCAACGGTTCGAGGACCACATATCGGCGTTGAAGCTGAAGGTTTGGGTCGGGTTTTGAGATGCTGATGACCCGAAACCGGGCATTGCTTCTCAACAGAAACTCGGACGATGACTTTTGTTGACTCCTCAGCATCTTGGGTTTCAAGAAAGAAGGCGAAGGGAAACCATCGCTCGGTTGATCAAATGTGGCAAATTTATATCCGGAGATGTCGATGCCCGGCACTTTGCCATTGTTTTGGATGACAAAAACAATCTCCTCTTCCCGGGCTTGCTCCAGAGAGTTCGGGTTGGTGCTGGCCTCGCCCCCGAATTGGGCCGATGAGTAACGCAAAAGAACCGAGTCTGGCTCCAAGGAGGTCGAGGTCAGGGCGGGCTCATAAACCACATCACCGACTTTGATGCCGTACGTTCTGATCCAGCTGCGCAACGCCGGATCCCTGAGGTTTTCCTGGTACTCGGTGCTGGTCGTGTAAGTGAGTTGCAGGGCACGCGACACCCGGAAAAGCAGGTTGTTTTGTTCAAAAAATCCCGAGTTCCTGGTGATGATGTCGTCCAGCATCAACCTCAAATGGCCGATCAGCGGAGTGTCGCTTTGGTTGATCTCGGCTTGCAGCAAGGCATTGCTTTCAGGGCGATTTGAATTGATTTTTTGGTCCAACTCATAAACCGTTCGGGCTTGGTATCGGTTTGCGAAGAACTGACTCAAATAAACCTTTGCGGTTTCAAGGTCCTCATAACCGATGCTGGGCCTACTCCTGGTGCCCTTGTTAATGGTCAGCCCATACGAGCCGTAGTAGCGCAAGACCATTTCCTCAAGGGTGCTCAAATGCGTGCGCAAGCGCAAAGTGGAGGTGCGGGCGCTGGCGGTGCTTGAGATGGCATAGGGGTCCAAGACAGGGCGGCCATTGGGGTCCACAAGCGCAGGCCGCTTTGAAAAACCGATCAAAGGGATCCGGTTTTTTTTGTAGCGGTCCGTATCTAAAGAATATTGCAAGTCGGTAATGGCGTCCAGCAATCGACTTCGATCATTGACGCCGATCGATCGAGAGAAGTCGGTGACCGCCTCCAATTTTTGCTGCAAGAGCTTTTTGCTGACTGGCATTTCACACCATTTCCAGGCTTAAATGGGCGAAATGATCACTGGCTGGCCCGCAGTGCCACTGAGCGCAATGCAAAAATATTGCTCGCTGTCTGATGCAGGCACGTGATCTGAATCGATACCTCGTTGATCCCTAGCCACAAATCGTCTTTTGAATCTATGTTCGAGTAGTCAGACAGCGTGCGCAAGCCAATCACCGTCTCGGCATGGCCATAGTGGGAGATTTGCGCTGGCAGGGTTTGCACGCCATTGATGCTGATTTGTATATTCAGCAATATGCTGCCGTTGGCCATTGAACTGCTGGTTTGGTGCACCAATACCAATTCATAGCTCTGATTCTTCTGCGCGATCTTGAAGGTCAGGTCGATGTCCGCCTGGGTCTGTGGCTCTGTGAAGGACACAGCCATCGTCTCATCAAAGCCGGAGCCGCTCGCCAATAAATCGTGGTTTCTTGAGGCGATCTTGAATGAAGAGTTATTGGGCTGCCCGGGCGGAATGATGAAATCGTCGGTGACAAAATCAATGTATGCCATGGTGTCCAACGGGGCCAGGGCGTAGAGATTCAGATCGATGAAAGGGGTGGAGAACGTCGCAACCTGGGCAGTCAGCGAGTTATCCAGGTCCGCCGTCAACACGCCCGAACTCAAGCCGTGCGAGGCACTGTATAGCGAGGTGCTGTGGGTCACGCCCAGCATCTCGCTGAAGTCAGGCGTGGTCCCGACAGGGTATTGCAAGAGCCAGGTCGCTCTTGATGTGAAGTCGACGCCAGTCAAAGACAGGGCGCTGGGCGGCAAAAGGGTCTGTCCATCGTAGAGTCTTTGCGCGATTTGCTTTGGCAAAGCGATATGGCCATTGGTACCGATGGCGTTATAGAT
>JBEAZY010000020.1:0-12929 GCA_041159205.1 Pseudomonadota bacterium | reverse complement strand
ACTCCTGTATCGAACCCACCGCGACCAGTGTGGTTCAAGGTTGAAAAAAGCCGAACGGATCGGCCACAAAAGAACCGGTGCCCCTTTAGAACAATTGTTCCTGATCGGAGAACAGGCTCATCACCGACTCTCCTTTGGCGATGCGCGAGATCGTTTCTGCGATCAGCGGTGCCACCGAGAGTTGGCGAATCTTGCCGCATTGCGACGCGGGGTCGCTCAGCGGAATGGTGTTGGTGATGACCACTTCGTCCAGGGCGCTGCCCTGGGTGATGCGCTCAATCGCCGGGCCCGAAAAAATCGGGTGCGTGCAATACGCGTAAACTTTTTTGGCGCCGCGCTCTTTCAGAACTTCGGCGGCCTTGACCAGGGTGCCGGCGGTATCGATCATGTCGTCCATGATCACGCAATTGCGGCCTTCGATTTCGCCGATGACGTGCATGACTTCCGACACATTGGCCTTGGGACGGCGCTTGTCTATGATGGCCAGATCGCAGCCCAGTTGTTTGGCCAGGGCACGGGCGCGCACCACCCCCCCCACATCAGGGGATACCACGATCAGGTCTTCGTACTTTTTTTGCCGCAAATCACCAAGCAAGACGGGGGATGCGTAAATGTTGTCGACCGGAATATCAAAAAAGCCCTGAATCTGGTCGGCGTGCAAGTCCATGGTCAGCACGCGTGCCACACCGACGGTTTGCAACAGGTTGGCCACCACCTTGGCCGAAATGGGCACCCGGGTCGAACGGGGGCGGCGATCCTGGCGGGCGTAGCCGAAGTAGGGGATGACGGCACTGATGCGCTCGGCCGAGGCACGCTTGAGGGCGTCAACCATGATGAGCAATTCCATCAGGTTTTCATTGGTCGGCGCACAAGTGGACTGAATCACAAAGACGTCGCGGGCGCGCACGTTTTGCAACAATTCAACGGTGACCTCCCCGTCAGAGAATCGCCCCACTTGGGCTTGCCCGAGTTCGGTGCCAAGGTGGGTGGCAATTTCCTGGGCCAACACTGGGTTGGCGTTACCGGTGAAGAGCATGAAGTCGGAAGCGCTGGACATGGGGCAATGCAAGAAATCGGTTAAGGGTCTTACCAGGCACCCACCTGCTGGAAATGCAGTACTTCGACCGCGCTGGACCATCAAGTGCGTTGAGCATTTGGCAGGGGAGGAAGGACTCGAACCCTCGCATGCCGGAATCAAAATCCGGTGCCTTAACCAACTTGGCGACTCCCCTACGCAGGGCCCCCGGCTCAGCGCCAATGGCCCTTATTCGTCGCTGGAACACCAACCCACCAGGGGATGTTGTTCCAAATTGTGGCACATCTGCACGATCCAGCCCGCTGGCGCAGGGGGCAAAACAAAAGTGTCATTCACAGACGCGAATACCGCGCTGCCAGACCCCGTCATTCGGGGCTTCAAACCCAAGGTTTGCAACCACTTGAGGGCTGCCTGTACATCGGGACAAAGCCGTTCGGCCACCTGCTGCAAGTCGTTTTGGCCAAAACCATGCGGCTGTGCAACAAAGTCTGCGATTGTAGCACTTTTATGACTTCGTTCCAAGTCCGGGGCATTGAAAATGGCCGCCGTGGACAGCCCGGATGGGGGTTTGACCACCACCCAACGCTGACGGGGCAAATCCAGGGGGCTCAGTTGCTCGCCGACGCCTTCGGCCCAGGCGTGACGGCCAAATATGAAAAACGGGACATCGGCCCCCAGTTGCAAGCCCAGGGCACACAGTTGCCGTCGGCCCCAACCCAGCCCCCAAAGCCGGTTGAGCGCTATCAGGGCGGTGGCCGCGTCCGAAGACCCCCCGCCAAGCCCGGCCATGGCGGGCAAACGCTTGTCGATGGCGATGTGGGCACCAAGCCGCGTTCCGCTGGCTTGTTGCAGCAAGCGCGCGGCCCGAAGGATCAAATCGTCGGCGGGCAAAGGCGTCGATAGGTCTTCGCGGGTGATGTGCCCGCTTTGTGTCAGTTCGACATGCAGGACATCGCACCAGTCGATCAGCATGAAGGCCGATTGCATCAGGTGGTAGCCGTCGGGGCGACGACCCGTGATATGCAAAAACAAATTCAGTTTGGCCGGGGCCGGCAGGTCATTCAGGGCCGTCATGGTTCGGCCTTGGTGACCGCCATCACCAGCTCAATGCGAGGCAGGGGTTGCAATCGGACCGCACGGTATCGGTCTTTGGGGCTTTCGCGGGTTTCGATCCACCAGTCGTCGGATTGAACTGGACGGCCATTGAGCCAGGCGAACAGCATGCCCAAAGGAATGGGGGCGCCTGTCACGCGTTCGATGAGCCAGTCGATGCCCCTGACCACCCGACGCCGCTCACCCTCAATCAGTACAGCCCGTCCGGGTTCCCATTGCAATACGGCGACCAGACCCACCATGGGGGCATACAGTCGCAACTCTCCCATATGTTCATCGCCTTCCAATTCGAATTCAGCCGACATGCGCTGTGCGGGTTCGCTTTCGATCGTGATGGACAGTCGACCGGCGAATTGACGCAGTTTCACACCCTGTGCCGGGTCAGCGGCTGGTGCCGGTGCCGCTTGAGTGGGTGCGGGCGCAGCAACGGGGGGAGCCGACTGGGGGGTTGCGCAACCGGTCAGGATCAGGGCGCACACGGTCCAGGCGATCCGGCCCACGCTCATGGTTTGACGCCCAAACGCCGGAAGGTTTCGATCAGCGTGTCGTTTTCGGCGTTCATCTGTACGGCTCGCCGCCAGACACTCAGGGCCTTTTCTTTTTGACCCATGGCCCAGAGCACTTCTCCCCAGTGGGCGGCGATTTCGGCATCGGGCTTGGATTCGAAGGCGCGCCGCAAAATGGCCTCTGCCTCGGCATACCGGCCCAAACGGAATTCAACCCAACCCAGACTGTCGGTGATGTATGGGTCGTCGGGGGCGAATTCCAGCGCCTTGATGATCAATTGCCGGGCCTCATCGAGGCGCACATTGCGTTCGGCCAAAGAGTAGCCCAGTGCGTTGTAGGCATGGTGATAGTTCGGGTTGCGTTGGATGATCTCGCGCAAAGACTTTTCCATTTCTTCCACGCGCCCGACTTTTTCCGCCGCCATGGCCAGCTCGTAAATGAGGTCGTCGTCTTCGTCATCGAGTTGTTTGACCACCATGGAAAGCAACTCGTAGACGGCTTGCCATTGCTTGAACTGGCGCAGGTACTGAACCTCGGCGAGGGTTCTCTCGCGCTCTTGTTTGACGGTGCGCACCGGCCTGGTGGCAATGAGCTGCCGCCCCTCGGCCACACGACCCTGGCGACCCAAAATCGCAGCGCGCATGCTCAGGGCCCGCCAGACATTGTCTCCTTCGCCGATTTGGGCCAACCATTTTTCGGCCTGCGCGTCGTCTTTGAGCTCAACGCTGTTTTGAGCCAAGCCCAGCATGGCCTGCTCGCGTTCTCGCTTCAGGTTGTTTTGACCTTGGCTGAGCTGTAGAAATTGCTGCCATGCGTCGTTGGAATCTTTGAAATTTTTCAACTCCTGGCGGATCGCGCCCAAGACCAACCACGAGCTGGTTTCTTTCGGATTCTTCTGCACACGCTGACCCATGGCGCGTTCGGCATCTTGCAATTGACCCAGTTCGATCTGTACCCGGGCCCATCCTTGATGCACGCTGGGTTCGTCGGTTTGGGTCAGGGCTTGCGCCAACCAAGTTCTTGCGGCGGGCAGGGTGCGGGCCAGTTCGATGCCCAGCCATAGGGGTTCGGGGCGCTGGGGGTTGAGTGCGGCGCCGCGTTGCGCCGCTTGCAAAGCGCCTTCCAAATTCTGGTTTTGTGCCCGCATCTGGCCGATGGCCGTCCAGGCTTGCGCGCCCACAGCCGGCTGATCCAGCCATTCGGCCAGGGCCTGCTCGGTGACTTCGACCGCCAGGGCTTTATCGGCGGCGCGGTTGAAGAAGCCCGGAATGGACAATATCAGCGCGCCCCGGTCTTTTTCGGGTGCCAGGCGGATTTCCTGGCGCAGTGAATATTGGGCGTCTTTGAGGCGTTGCAGGGCCACCTGAATTTGCAGCACCCTCTGGTTGGCTTTGCGAGATTGTGGAAAAGCCTGGCGCCAGGCGGCGGCGGCACGCAAGGAGGCCTCGCCAGCCCGGGCCCGAAGCGCCACATCGACGGCTCTTTCGTACAAGGCTTCGTCAGAGCTTTTGCGGGCGGCATCGAGCAACAAGGCGTAGCCGGAACTGGCGTCGCCTTGCAAAACCTGCATCTCACCCAACAAAATCTCCAGCAACAACTCACCGGTCAGGGCAGAAGAAGGCGCGATCTCGCTTTGGGTTTGAGCGGGCGCAGGCGCCAGCCCAAAGGCAAGGGTGCAACAAAGCAGGCGTTGAATCAGGGTCATGGTCATCGCATCATAATGCCAGCTTAAGAACAGCCACCCGGTGTGGCGCAAATTCCCCAAACATGCCAGAACTGCCAGAAGTTGAAGTCACCCGCCTGAGTTTTGCCGAGCGCATTCAAGGCGCACGCATCGTGCATTTGCGCATGGGCAAGCCCTTGCGATGGCCTTTGGGCATCGAGCCTGCCCGCTTGGAGGGCCGACGCGTGCAGGGCGTCGACAGACGTGGCAAATACCTGCTGATGCATCTCGATTCGGGGTGTCTGTTGTGGCATCTGGGCATGTCGGGGGCTTTGCATTTTGCGGCCACGCAACCCCCGCCGGGCGTGCATGACCATGCGGATTTGGTCACCGATCGTGGTACTTTGCGATTGCATGACCCACGTCGATTCGGGGCGCTCGTCCATGTGCCCGACCTGGGTGATGCGCGTGCCATCCGCCTGCTGGGTCATCTGGGGGTAGAGCCTTTGGGGGGGCATTTTGACCCGGTGGCATTCCACGCGGCCTTGCGCATACGTCGAGCGCCCATCAAGCAAGTGCTGCTGGCGGGTGACATCGTGGTCGGGGTCGGCAACATCTACGCCAGTGAGGCCCTGTTTCATGCGGGCATCCGGCCGACCACCGCGGCCCACCGGATCAGCCGACCGCGTGCCCTGCGACTGCATCAGGCCATCATCGAGGTGCTGGAGCGGGCACTGAAGGTCGGTGGAAGTACCTTGCGTGATTTTTCCAACGCACGCGGCGAGAGTGGCTACTTTCAGCTGGAGATGGCCGTATATGACCGGGTTGGCCAACCGTGCCACCGGTGTGCCTCGACCGTTCGCCAGATCAAACAGGGCCAGCGATCCACCTTTTACTGCCCCACATGTCAAAAGCCCTGACTGCCTCCAGAGATGCGACGGCCCCGCCGACACCCGTCGAATTTGCCCGACGCCTGGTCCAATGGCAACGCAGCCATGGCCGGCACGGCTTGCCTTGGCAAGGAACGTCCGATCCGTATCGGGTCTGGCTGTCGGAGATCATGCTGCAACAAACCCAGGTGGTGACGGTGCTGGACTATTACCTCCGGTTTTTAAGTCGCTTTCCCACCGTGGCCGATTTGGCCCAGGCCCCAGTGGAGGAGGTGATGTCCCTTTGGAGTGGCTTGGGGTATTACAGCCGCGCGCGAAACTTGCACCGTTGTGCCCAACAAGTGATGAACGATGGCGGCGGGGTTTTTCCGCGCGACAGTGAGGCGCTCACCCGCCTCAGCGGCATCGGGCCATCGACTGCCGCAGCGATCGCGTCCATTTGTTACCGCGAGCGGGTGGCGATCTTTGACGGCAATGTGCAACGGGTGTTGGCCCGGCACAGCGCATTCGAGGGCGATCTGGCTCAAAGCGCATCGGTGCGTGCCCTGCAACAAGAGGCCAGTCGGCGCTTGCCCGGGGCGGCTGACATGCCCACTTACACCCAGGCCATCATGGATTTGGGGGCCACCGTGTGCACGCCTCGAAAGCCTCGCTGCGCAGATTGCCCCGTGGCTGGCGACTGCCAGGCGCTGGCGCAAAGCCGCGTGGCGGAATTGCCCCTTAAATCCAGGCGAGTCCGACGTCAGTCGCAAAGCTGGTGGCTTTTGATGTTGACGAATCCGCGGCGCGGGGTGTGGTTGCAGCAAAGGCCCGACAGCGGCATATGGGCCCGCCTGTATTGCTTCCCCTGCTTTGACAGCCGCGAAGCGCTGTTGTCAAGTTTGCCTGCTGGATTGCAAGCCGAGTTGACCGAATGCCCGCCGCGTTTGCATGTGCTGACCCACCGCGACTTGCATTTGCACCTGTGTCAATTGGGTGTGTCTGCGGGCCATGCGGGCCCATCACCCGGTCAATGGTTCAAGCCCTCGACGTGGCCCGATCTGGGGCTGCCGAAACCGGTGCGTGACTGGCTGGATTCAGTTCCCGATGGCGCTTGAGGGTCACCCATAGAGGGCTGAATTTTTTAGACAGTTGCTCGACCAGAAAGACCGAGCGATGCTGCCCCCCGGTACAACCGATGGCGACAGTGACGTAATTTCGATGGTCTTGGGCCAGTCGGGGCAGCCAACGGTTTAAAAAAGACTCGATGTCCTGGGCGAATTCCTGCACCGCGTCCTGTCGGGTCAGCCATTGCGCCACCGTAGGGTCCATGCCGGTCAAGGCCTTGAGCTCGGGAACGTAGTGCGGGTTGGGCAACATGCGGGCATCGAAGACATAGTCGGCATGCATCGGGATGCCCCGCTTGAAAGCAAATGACTCGAACATGAGGGTCAATTGCGACAAAGGGGCCTCGACCAGCGATTTGATGTACGACTGCAATTGGGTGGCGCGCAACAAACTGGTGTCGATGATGTGCGAGTTTTCACGCAACTGGGACAACATTTCGCGCTCTTGTTCTATCGTCTGGATCAAGTCAGGGGTGTCCCCGATGGCGCTGCTTTCATGCCCCGACAAGGGGTGGCGACGCCGGGTTTCCGAGAACCTTTGCAACAGGGTTTTGGTGTCGGTGTCCAAAAAAAGCAGGCGGACATGCACCCCGGTTTCGCGCGCATGGTTCAGGATGTCGGGCAATAGGTGCAAAGACAAGGCGCTGCGCACATCGATGGCCACGGCCTGTCGTTTTTCCTGATGCGCGATGGAGAGCTCGACAAAGGGCAACAAGAGCTCGGGCGGCAGGTTGTCCACGCAGTTATAGCCCGCATCCTCCAGGGCGTGCAAGGCGACCGACTTGCCTGAGCCGGACATGCCAGTGATCAAGACCATGTCCAGACTCATCCTCGCGCCTTTCTTTTAGGGGGTTGGGTCGACAGCAACTCTTTGGCATGGGCCAGGGTGGTGTCAGAGAGTCTTTCTCCGCCGAGCATGCGGGCGATCTCGCGCACCCGCTGTTCGCCCCCGACCGGGCTGACCTGGCTCTGGGTGTGGCCATCAATGAGCGATTTGGACACCACCAGATGTTGGTCGGCACAGGCCGCCACCTGTGGCAGATGGGTCACAGCCAGCACTTGTCGATCGGTGCCCAGTTGTTTCAGCAAGCGACCCACCGTTTCGGCTACCGCCCCACCCACGCCAGAGTCCACTTCGTCAAAAATCAGGGTGCCAGCCTGGCCCAATTGGCTGGTGGCGACGGCGATGGCCAGAGAGATGCGAGACAACTCGCCCCCTGAGGCCACTTTGCCCAGCGGGCGTGGTGTGGCACCCGGGTGTCCCGCCACCCAAAAAGACACATCATCCAGGCCATGACTTTGGGGCTGTGCGGCATCTTGAACCTGGACTTCAAACACCCCCCCCGACATGCCCAGGCCCTGCATAGCGGCGGTCACGGTGGACGACAGCTTGGGGGCCGCCTTGCGCCGGCTTTGACGCAGGCGCAGGGCCTCCTGGCGATAAGCCTGTTCGGCTTGTGCGCAGCGCGCCTGCCATTGCGCCAAATCGGCGGCCTCGTCCAAAGAAGCCAGTTCCTGCTGCCATTGCGCCCATGCGGCAGGCAGTTCTTGCGGGGTGCGCCTGAAACGCCGCGCCAGCGACATCCACAGGCCCATGCGCTCGTCAAGCTCGGCCAGTCGTTGCGGGTCGAGGTCGGCCCGGCGCAGCCAGCCCTGTGCCGAATGAACCACATCTTGTGCCTGATCCAGGGCCGACTGCAACACCTGAGCCCAAGCGGCAAATTCGGGTTCATGCCGACTTTGTTCCTGCAGCAATTGCATGGCGCGATGCAGGCCCGTCAAGGCACCCTGATCATCCCCTTCCAACACATCCAGGGTTCCCTGTGCGGCCTCGATCAAGGCTTGCATATTGGACAAGCGCTGATGCTGATTCTGCAAATCGTCCCACTCGTCGGCCAAGGGCCGCAGCTTCTCGATTTCGGCCAACTGCCAGCTGATGCGTTCGCGTTCATGCTGCAAACTGTCCTGAGCGCTTTGCGCATCGGCCAGTTTGCGCTGGGCGTCGCGCCAAAGTCCCCACAGACGAGCCAACTCGCCGCAGTCCACTTTGGCATAGGCGTCGAGCAGCCCCAGGACAGAAGCCGGTCGTGTCAGGCTCTGCCAGGCATGCTGTCCGTGGATGTCTAGCAGGACGTCGCCCAACTCGCGCAACTGGGTGGCGGTGGCCGGGCTGCCATTGATCCAGGCGCGGCTTTTGCCTTGCGTGTCGAGCGTTCGGCGCAACAAAAGACCGTCTTCGGTGTCATACCCGGCCTCTTGCAGCCAATCGCGCACCGCCTCACTCAGTTCAAATTCGGCGCAGACTTCGGCCCGGCTCGCCCCTTCGCGCACGCTGCCGGCATCGGCGCGTTCGCCCAAGGCCAGTTGCAGGGCGTCGATCAGGATCGATTTGCCGGCGCCGGTTTCACCGGTCAGCACAGTGAAGCCACCCCTCAGATCTAAATCGAGGGTGCTCACAATCACGAAATCACGCAGGCTGATGCGTTTGAGGCTCATGCCGCCCCTTCATTCCAGTGGAGTTTTTCCCTCAGGGTATCAAAATAACTCCAGCCCACGGGGTGTAAAAACCGTGCATGGTACTCAGAACGGCGCACACTGATGCGATCGCCCACCAGCAACGAGGCCAGCGACTGCATGTCGAAGTTGGCGCTGGCGTCGCCAGCGACCAGCTCGATCACGATTTCGCCCGGGTCGGCCAGCACCAGGGGCCGGTTGGAGAGAGTGTGCGGGGCGATGGGCACCATGACCCACCCGGGCAAACTGGGGTGCAACAATGGACCGCCGGCCGACAAGGCATAGGCGGTCGAACCGGTAGGGGTGGCGATGATGAGTCCATCGGCGCGTTGGCGGGCCACAAAATGCCCGTCGACCTCGACGCGCAACTCGACCATGCCGGCCGTCGAGCCCCGGTTGACGACCACGTCGTTCATGGCCAGGGCTTCAAAGACACAGTGACCATCGCGCCACACTTTGCCGATCATCAGCGATCGATCATCAATGTCGTATTGCCCCCTGAGCATGGGGCGCAACACTTCCTCTATCTGGTTCAAGGCAATGTCGGTGATGAAACCCAAGCGGCCCTGATTGATGCCGATCAGCGGCACCCCATAGGAGGCCAGTTTGCGGCCAAAACCGAGCATGGTGCCATCGCCACCGACCACGACCGCCAGGTCACAGTCGCGGCCGATCTGATCGACATCCAGGGCTGCATATCCCGACATGCCCGCGTTGGCGCAAGTCTCGCGCTCGAGCACGACCTCGCAACCCTCTGTGTGCAGGAGTTGGGCCAGCTTTTCCAGCACCTGGCGCGCAGAGGGCTGCATGCCACCGGCCACGGGGGGGTGGTGTTTGCCGATCAGGGCGATATGACGGAATTGGCTCTTCATGGTCTTTTGCATCCAGCACCCTATTAAAGCGCATTATCCATGAGGCGCATCACCCGTGTTTTAGCCCTAACGCATAATCAGGGCAAGCCCAATATCCCTAGGGAGATCTGTAAATCATTAAAATTCATCCTGACCATGAACCCCCTCGATGAACGCGCCCGTTTGCTGCTCAAAATCCTGGTCGAGCGCTATATCGACGAAGGCCAGCCTGTCGGCTCGCGCACTTTGTCCAAAGCCTCCGGCCTGGATTTGTCGCCAGCCACCATCCGCAATGTGATGTCCGATTTGGAAGAGTTGGGCCTGATTGCCAGCCCCCACACTTCGGCCGGACGGGTGCCCACGGCGCGCGGCTACCGGGTGTTTGTCGACACCATGCTGACCTTCAAGCGAGAACAACTGGCCAGCACGCCCAGCCTGGCCCCGGATCAACCGCAAAAAGTGATTGCCAATGCGGCCCACCTGCTCTCCAATCTGTCGCATTTTGTCGGCGTGGTCATGGCGCCCCGGCGCGGCACGGTCTTCCGGCACATCGAATTTTTGCGCCTGTCGGAGCGGCGCTTGCTGGTTATTATTGTGTCCCCCGACGGGGATGTCCAAAACCGAATTCTGTTCACGGACACCAGCTACACCCAGAGCCAACTGATCGAAACCGCCAACTATCTCAATGCCAATTTTGCGGGCATGGCCATCGAGCAAGTGCGAGAACGTCTGCAAGCTGAGGTGGAGCGTTTGCGCAGCGAAATTGCCGTGCTGATGCAGGCGGCGGTTCAAGTCAGCTCTGAGGCCTTGTCCCAGGCTCAGGGCGAGGTCATCATCAGCGGAGAGCGCAACTTGCTGTCGGTGTCCGACTTCAACCAGGATATGGGCCAGCTCAGGCGTGCCTTCGATATGTTCGAACAAAAGGCGCAACTGATCCGCTTGCTCGATATTTCGGCCCAGGCCGAAGGGGTGCGTATTTTCATTGGGGGCGAGAGTCAGGTGGTGCCTGTGGAAGAACTCTCGGTGGTGAGCGCCCCTTATGAAGTCGACGGCCAGGTGGTGGGCACCCTGGGCGTCATCGGTCCGACCCGCATGCACTACGACCGCATGATCCAGATCGTGGACATCACGGCCAAGCTGGTCAGCAACGCCCTGAGTCAAAGCAAAGACCACTGATATGCTGTTTTTGATTTCCCCTGCCAAATCGCTGGATTACGACACCCCATGGGCCGGGGTGACACCCACCCAGCCGCTGTTCGTCGAGCGGTCGGCCGAGCTGATTGCCCTATTGCGACGCAAAAAACCTGCCGATTTGTCGCAACTCATGGGCATCAGTGACGCATTGGCCCGGCTCAATGTCGACCGCTACAAAGCCTGGTCACGCCATTTCACCCCGCAAAATGCAAAACCTGCGGTGCTGGCTTTCAATGGCGATGTGTATGAAGGGCTGGACGCGGCCACGCTCAAACCCGGGCAGTTGGAATGGGCGCAGCAGCATCTGGCCATCCTGAGCGGCCTTTACGGCGTGTTGCGACCCCTTGACCTCATGCAGCCCTACCGGCTTGAGATGGGGACGGCGCTGACCAACCCCAAGGGCGCCAATTTGTACCAATTTTGGGGCACCGACATCGCCCGTCACCTGAACGAGCGCTTGGCGGGTGAGCAACGGCCCATCATCGTTAACTTGGCCTCGCAGGAATATTTCAAGTCGGTTGATCGCAAGGCCTTGCAAGCGCGCGTGATTGAATGTGTGTTTGAGGAGGGACGCCAGGGGGGGTTCAAGGTCATCAGCTTCATGGCCAAGCGCGCCCGGGGGCTGATGGCCCGCTACGCCATCGTCAAACAGGTCAAAACCCCCGCCGCTCTGCAAAAATTCAACCTCGAGGGGTACGCCTTCAGTCCCGAGGTCTCCGAGCCCGACCGCCTGGTGTTTCGGCGCACGCAAGGTTGAACCATGCAGGTCAGCACCAACGGGATTCAGATCGAGGTGGAAGACAGCGGCCCGGCGCACGCGCCTGCGGTACTGCTGATCATGGGGCTGGGCATGCAGCTCACTGGCTGGCCTGAACTCTGGGTGGATGTGCTGCGCCAGGCAGGCTTCAGGGTGGTGCGTTTTGACAACCGGGACTGTGGCTGGTCGTCCTCGATGGATGCCCTGGGGGTGCCGCACATGCTCTGGGCCGGGTTGAAGCACAAGCTGGGTTGGCGTCAAAAGCCGGCCTATACCTTGCAAGACATGGCGCTCGATGCCTTGGGCGTGCTTGACGCCTTGGGCATCGCGCGCGCCCATGTGGTCGGCGTCAGCATGGGGGGCATGATCGCCCAGCGCATGGCGTTGACGGCCCCGCAGCGATTGTTCAGCATGGTCAGCATCATGAGCACCAGCGGTGCCGCTGGACTGCCTGACCCCGATCCGGTGGTGCTCAAGCACATGTTCACCCCTCCCAGGCCGGGGCTGAATGGTGCCATCGAGCACAACCTGCGTTTGATTCAACTCATCGCCAGCCCCTCACAACCGCTCTACGAGCCCATCTTGCGCCAGCAAATCGAAGCCGCCGCCCGCCGTTCGCACCGCCCCGCCGGGATATTGCGACAGACCCTTGCTGTCATGGCCGACACCGGGCGTGCCGGGTTGTTGTCCGGCGTGTCTGTGCCTACCCTGGTCGTTCATGGCGATGCCGACCGCATGGTGCCCCTGGCCTGTGGCCAGGACACGGCCCGTCGCATTCCGGGTGCCAAGTGGCATGTGGTGCCCGGCATGGGGCACGATTTGTCGCCTTGGGCCAGCCAGCGCATGCTCGATGCCTTGTTGCCTTTCTTGCAAGGGCATACCCCCTCATGAGCCAAGCCGAACAATCCCCTCTGGGCAAACCCACCTCGTATGTGGACCAATACCAGCCTTCTTTGTTGTTCCCTGTGGCGCGACAAAGCCAGCGCGATACCCTGGGTCTGGGTGCCGACCGCTTGCCCTTTATGGGGGCCGATCTTTGGACCGGGTATGAATTGGGTTGGCTGAACCCGCGCGGCAAGCCGCAAGTGGCCATCGCCCGTTTTGTCGTGCCTTGCGACAGCACCCACATCGTCGAGAGCAAATCATTCAAGCTTTACCTGAACAGTTTCAGCAACACCCGTTTTGCCGATCTAGAGCAAGTCCGGGAACGCTTGAGGGTTGACCTCAGCGCCGCCATCTGGCAAGGCGGCCCGATGCGCGCTTCGGTCGGGTTGCAACTGATCCAGCCCGAACATTTT
>JBEAZY010000019.1:0-3122 GCA_041159205.1 Pseudomonadota bacterium | reverse complement strand
CTCACGCCATGGGCAACACCGATGCCCGCCTGGTACACCGTGGCAAAACTGATCGCCCAGGCGCCGGCGTCGAGTTGGCGTCGGTACAGCTGCGGTGACATGGTGGTTTTGCCGTGCGGCGCGAGGGAAATGCCGCGCTCGCGGCAAAACTCGCGCATCCAGTTCAGGTTGTGCGTCAGCGCCTTTTCGCGCAGCACCGCCAGCGGCAACGGCAGATCGCCCTGCAAGAGTTGCCACCCCTGGCGCGCCACATCCTCTATCGCGATAGGGGGTGCGTGGAGGGGGTAGCCCTTGAGTGGCGGGTGCAGCATCGGGTCGTACATCTCAGAGAAAAATTTCAACATCAAAAATCACATACGCACTCATGGCACTGCTCGGAATGATGATGCCGCCATGCTAGATCAACCCGGCATACACCGGAGATGGTGTAACTACGCATGCGCACCACCCCAGCCATCAGGACGGGCCCAACGCGGGTCCATGATCTGAACGATCTCTGGAGACTTTTGATGCGCGCCCACCCGTCCCTCAACCGCCGTCATCTCATCACCCGCACCGCGCTGGCCCCCTGCGCTTCAACCCTTGCCGACTCTGGCGTGGGCGGCCTTGTTCGCCCCGGCCCAAACACCGCCGCCTCTGCTGGACAAGATCAATGTCGAGTTCACGTAATGGAAAAAAAGTGATCCGAACCGCCGGCATTCAAGCGAGTTGAGGTCTTCGCTGTGCGGGGATGACCGGCCAACAACAGGACCTGTCTTCAACGACCCCATCGCCACCGAGAGGGTGGCCTTGTCGGAACTGGCGCGGCTGGCGGGGATCGAACCCACGACCCTTGGCTTCGGAGGCCAATCCGCGTTCCGCGGGCTACTGCAGTTTCTGCCGGCAAATCAACAACTTACTGACCACACGCCTTAGAGAAAAGATTCGCCGACCACCTCCTGACCACCGGAGGGTCTGTATGGCAGCAATCCGCAAGCGCGGTAGTAAATGGCAAGCCCGAGTTAAGCGTAACGGGCAGACCCTCGATAAATCTTTCCTTACGAAAGCGGACGCCCAACGCTGGGCAAGGACCATTGAAGCTGAGATTGAGCGCGGGGCATTTCGGCCCTACCTCAGATCCAGCCAGCTAACGCTCGAGGCTGCCCTCAGGAGGTATGGGCAGGAGATCACACCTCAGAAGCGCGGCGCTGCCTTTGAGCAATGCCGTATCCGTACGCTGACGAAGCACCCGCTTGCGCAAAAGACGCTTGTCTCAATTCGAGCGATAGACGTGGCGGCCTACAGGGACGAACGCAGACAGGCAGGAAGGTCGGATCAGGAATTCACTGGGTCAATACAGGCCGTCGATATCGGGGAGCTCCAGATCAAGCACCGCGACCTGCGGATCGGGCAGGCGGGGGAGCGACGCAACAAGCTCTAGACCCGAGCCCATGGCAGTCACGGCGAACCCCGCCAGTGCAAGGTATTCGCTCAGCTCTTTTCGAAGCAAGGCGTCGTTTTCGACCAGAATGACTTCGAGCGTCGTCATCGACGTGCACCAGCGTTTGTGACCTAGATTCAGTCCACGGGTCCCGGTCTTGCCTGCGTGCGACAGAGTCCAACGCTGGTCAAGCCTGGCCGCTCGCAGCGCAAGGTATCCCCGAGAGCCAGCTCGCCCCCGAGCAGCACCTCGGCACGCAAGCCGCCGCGACCTTCAAAGGCCTCTTGAAACCCGTCTTGCTGGCTCAGTTGCGAGGGTCTGGGGCAGGGCGTGCACAACTCGATTCCCCGACATTGAATGGTTCCCACCCAAAAACACTGACCCACCAGATCGTTGAGTGCCTGGGCACTGATGCCGCGCAGCAGCACATTGCGCCGTGTCTGGGCCATGCTGAAGCTGGGTAGGCCCGATGCATGCTGCCAGTCGTTGGCCGTCTCGATCCCCTCTTCGGTGATCAGGCTCAGGTGCCGAATCTTTGGTGGCTCAGTGGCCGAGTAGGCGCCCAGGCCGGTGGCGTAGCGATCGCCCTCAAGCCCTATGCCCGCGATCACCCGCAGCCGGCGCACCGATTGCATAGGATCGCCCGCGCCTGCGCACCAAAATACACCGCTCACCTGGCCCGCGATATGGCTCATGGTGGCCGCCCCTCAGTCCAACTTGAGTCCGGTGTCGGCCGCCAGCTTGAAGTACTGAGGCAATTCGCGGCCAACCAGTGAATTCAATTCAGCCGCTGTGCCCGGAAGGGGGTCGATGCGGAAAGTCTTGAGCCGCTCAATGACTTGGGGTGAATTCAGCGAAGCATTGAGTTGCATGTTGAGCCAGGCCACCTGATCGGCGGGCATGCGAGCAGGGCCCACCAGGGCAAACCACAGGCCCAGGTGGACGTCCTTGAAGCCGGCCTCCACAAAGGTGGGCACCTCCGGTAATTCAGGCACACGCTGGGTGCCCGTCCAAGCCAGCGGGACCAGCTTGCCGGTGCGGATGTGGGGCAGCGCGGTGCTGATGCCCATCACATTGACGGGAATAACGCCGGTCAGGGTGTCGGTGGTGCCCTGGCCCGAGTCCTTGTAGGCAACGTGGTTGAGTTCGATGCCTGCGTTTCGTTTGAACAGCTCGACCGTCAGGTGGGCGGCCGAGCCGATCAGCGGCGAGGTGTAGTTCAAGGGGGTCGAGCTGGCCTTGGCCTTGGCCACGAGGTCAGAGATATTGCGGATGCCGCTGGCCTCCGAAGCCACCAGCAGGTTGTCGCCGCGGCCGACCATGCCGATCAGGGTGAAGTCGCCCGGAACTTTATAGGGGACGCTGCGATAGAGGGCCGGGGTGATGATGAAGTTGTTGGCCGTGAGCATCAGCGTGTAGCCGTCGGGCGCTGCCTTGGAGGTGGCGTCCGTGCCGATGATGCCGCCGGCACCGGGCCGGTTGTCCACCACCCAGCTTTGGCCAGTGCGGCGGCTCATGTCTTCGGCGATCACCCGGGCCACCGGGTCGGTCAGGCTGCCGGTGGCTGCCGGCACGATCACCCGGACGGCGCGTTGCGGATAGCCGCCGGGCCCGCTTTGGGCCCAGGTGAGCAGAGGGCTGCCGGTCAGTCCGAGCAGCAGCAAGATCGACAGGAATTTGGTTGGCATGAGACCCCCGATGG
>JBEAZY010000018.1:0-7863 GCA_041159205.1 Pseudomonadota bacterium | reverse complement strand
AAAAAAAGTGGAAATCACCGATGGTTTGCAGTTGCGGGGGCAACAGCGCCCGAATCCGGCGTTGCAGGTTGGAGTAAAACTCGAAGGGCATGATTTGTGATTCCAGAGAATCAATGGGTGCATTATATTGATAACTTTGGTATTTTTAAACGATTTTTTAATTTGCTTTTTATCAGTGGGTCGCAATCTTGGGGTTTGTCCGGATTTGTGTTAAGATTTAAGCATCCGAGGAGCGTTGCAGCGCCGTCAGGCGTGAGGCTCGGATCTTTTTTCAGCAACGACGCTCATCCACTCTGTGCAGTGCGGTGAGCCCTGTGAACCCGTGCGCCAGAGTGTTTGTCCATTGCAAGGAACCACTCTCATGAACGCACCCCTCAAAAATGTATTGCCCACTGACTGCGTGATCGCCGATATTGGCTTGGCCGATTGGGGCCGCAAAGAAATCGCGATAGCCGAAACCGAGATGCCCGGTCTGATGGCCATCCGCGATGAGTACGCGGCCAAGCAGCCCCTGAAGGGCGCGCGGATCACCGGCTCTTTGCACATGACGATTCAGACGGCCGTTTTGATCGAGACCTTGCAAGCCTTGGGCGCCCAAGTGCGTTGGGCTTCATGTAATATTTATTCGACTCAGGATCACGCCGCTGCCGCGATTGCCGCACGCGGTACGCCGGTGTTTGCCATCAAAGGCGAGAATTTGGAGCAGTATTGGGATTACACGCACCGCATTTTTGACTTTGGCCCGTCGGGCACTGAGGGAGAAGGCCCCAATATGATTCTGGACGATGGCGGCGATGCCACGTTGCTGATGCATTTGGGTCAGCGCGCCGAGCGCGATGCCTCTGTGTTGGCCAATCCGGGCAGCGAAGAGGAAATTTGCCTGTTCAATGCGATCAAGGCCAAGCTGGCTGTGGACCCGAGTTGGTACAGCCGCAAGAGCGCCCAGATCATCGGCGTGACCGAGGAGACCACCACCGGTGTGCACCGGCTGAAAGAAATGTCGGCTAAGGGCACGCTGATGTTCCGTGCCATTAATGTGAATGACTCTGTCACCAAGAGCAAGTTTGATAATCTGTACGGTTGCCGTGAGTCGCTGGTTGACGGCATCAAGCGTGCGACCGATGTGATGATTGCCGGTAAAGTGGCCGTGGTTTGCGGCTATGGTGATGTGGGCAAGGGCAGCGCACAGGCCCTGCGCGCTTTGTCGGCGCAGGTGTGGGTGACCGAGATCGACCCCATCAATGCCTTGCAAGCCGCCATGGAAGGTTACCGCGTCGTGACCATGGACGATGCCTGCAGTCAGGCCGATATTTTTGTCACGGCCACCGGTAACAAGCATGTGATCACGCATGAGCATATGTTGAAGATGAAGGACCAGTCCATCGTTTGCAACATCGGCCATTTTGACAACGAGATCGATATCGCTTCGGTCGAGAAATACACCTGGGAAGAAATCAAACCCCAGGTGGATCACATCATCTTCCCCGATGGCAAGCGCATCATCATGCTGGCCAAGGGCCGTTTGGTGAATTTGGGTTGTGCCACGGGTCACCCGAGTTTTGTGATGAGTTCGAGTTTTGCCAACCAGACCATTGCCCAGATTGAGCTTTTCAGTCACCCCGATAGCTACGATGTGGGTCAGGTGTATGTGTTGCCCAAGCACTTGGATGAGAAGGTGGCGCGTTTGCACCTGAAAAAAGTCGGGGCCAAGCTGACCGAGCTGACCGATGGGCAGGCCGAGTACATCGGCGTGCCCAAGCAAGGGCCTTATAAGCCCGACACTTACCGCTATTGAGGGACCCAATGCGGGCCGATCAGCTGTTGGTCGAGAGAGGCCTGGCGGCTTCGCGCTCGCAAGCCCAACGCTTGATCGCCGCCGGTGTCGATTGGCGCGTGGGTGTGGCGGAGTTTCAGCCGGTGCGCAAAAACGGCGAGGAGTTGCCCGGTCATGCCGAGCTTCGTTTGATGGACACCGCCGAGTCGCGTTATGTCTCGCGCGGGGGGCTGAAACTGGAGGGCGCGCTGGCGTTTTGTGGCATCGATGTGTCGGGGTGCTTGTGCCTGGATGTGGGGCAAAGCACCGGGGGCTTTACCGATGTGCTTTTGCGCGCGGGCGCACGGCATGTGGTGGGCTTGGATGTCGGGCACGGTCAGTTGCACCCCAGCTTGCGGGCGCACCCGCGTGTGACTGCGCTGGAGGGCTTGAATGCCCGAGAGTTGCTGGCGCAAGACCCCCGTTTGGGCGGGCAGTGTTTTGATTGGGTGGTGGGCGATTTGTCGTTCATTTCGCTGACCCTGGTGTTGCCAGCCCTTGCTGCACAGTTGGCGCCCGAGGGGCAGTTGCTGATGCTGGTCAAGCCGCAATTCGAATTGCAGCCGGGCCAATTGTGCAAAGGCGGCTTGGTCAAAGACCCGGCTTTGTATGAAGTGGTGCGCGAGCGCATCACGCAGGCTTGTGCCGGTGGAGGCCTGCGGCTTTTGCAGTGGCTGGACAGCCCGATTGCGGGTGGTGACGGCAACCATGAATTTTTCATTTGGGCGCGACGCAGCGTCCAGCACCTAGGATGAACCATGAATACTCCGTTGAGCTTTGAGTTCTTTCCCCCCAAGACGACTGAGGGCAAGGACAAGTTGCGCCTGGCCCGGACCGCTTTATACGCCTTGAGGCCTGAGTTTTGTTCGGTGACTTATGGGGCCGGCGGGTCTACCCATGAGGGCACGTTTGCCACTGTCGGTGAAATTCAGGCCGAGGGGCAGCAGGCGGCTTCGCATTTCTCGTGCATAGGCGCCACGCGGGCACGGGTGCGAGAACAGTTGCAGCAATTGCAGCATATGGGTGTCAAGCGTCTGGTGGCTTTGCGTGGCGACTTGCCCAGCGGCTATGGTGCCGGTGGGGAGTTTCAGTTTGCCAGTGATCTGATTGAGTTCATTCGGGCCGAAACGGGCCAAGCGTTTCATGTGGAGGTGGCGGCTTACCCCGAGGTGCATCCGCAGGCTAAATCGCCTCAGGCCGATTTGCAGGCGTTTGCCATCAAAGTCAAGGCCGGGGCAGATTCGGCCATTACCCAGTACTTTTACAACACGGATGCCTATTTTCGCTTTGTCGAGGAAGCGGACCGGATGGGGGTGCATGTGCCCATCGTGCCCGGGATCATGCCCATCACCAGTTCATCGCAGTTGCTGCGCTTTTCGGACGCCTGCGGGGCCGAGATTCCGCGTTGGATACGCCAGCGTTTGATCGCCTATGGCGATGATGTGGCGTCGATTCGGGCTTTCGGTCTTGAGGTGGTGACCGATCTGTGCGATCAACTGGTGTGTGCGGGTGTGCCTGGGCTGCATTTCTACACCATGAACCAAAGCGCGGCCACGCTGGAGATCGTGCGGCGTTTGGGTGATCGGCTCAAGGCAGAAGTTTGACCCATATCAAACCTGTGGCGCCTCTTGGGTCTGTTTGCTGATTTGTATTGATTAAAGACAAGGGGCAGAGCGGGGCTCTGATTTGAAATGGAGGTGTTGCGAGTCAACACTTGTTTTTTCAAAAGGAGTCAGTATGAAAAAAACGATGATTGCAGCGGTCGCACTTAGTCTCTTGGCCGGGGCCGCCGTTGCTCAGCAAAGCCCCTGGATGGTTCGGGTGCGCGCCGTGCAACTGAATATGGATAACCAGGATGGGACGGGCCTTGGGTTGGGTGTGAATGACAAGACGATCCCAGAGGTCGATGTGAGTTATTTCCTGACCCCGAATGTGGCCGCCGAGTTGGTTCTGACTGTGCCGCAAAGCCAGCGGGTTCACTCTGGCGCATTGGCAGCCGATGCGGGCACCTTCAAGCACTTGCCCCCTACTTTGATGTTGCAATATCACTTCACCGGTTGGCAGGGCTTTAAGCCGTATGTGGGCTTGGGCTATAACTACACCCGGATTTCCAGTGTGAATATGGATCCTGCTTCGAGCGCTTTGGGTGCCAAGGTGTCTCTGGACAATCACAGTACCGGTGTGGCTTATCAGGTGGGGGTGGATTTCCCCATCGACAAACAATGGTCTGTGAACCTGGATGTGAAAAAGATCCAGATCAAGACACAGGTGTATGCCGATGGCGTCAGTGCCGGTACCCTGAAGCTCGACCCCATGTTGCTGGGCGTTGGCTTGGGCTACCGCTACTGATGGCGGATGGCTAGCCCTGGTGAATTAGCGTTCGTCAAAGCTCACCACCACCTGCTCGGTGGTGGGGCGGGCTTGGCAACTTAGCACGAAGCCTTGTTGAATTTCATCGTCTTCGAGTGTGAAATTCTTGTCCATGGTGACTGAGCCCGTCAGTACTTTGGCGCGGCAGGTGCAACATACCCCGCCTTTGCAGGAGTAGGGGAGATCGAGTCCGGCTTGGAGGGCCACATCGAGGATGCGGTCTTCGGGGTGCATGCGAAGTTCGTGCCGTTTGCCGTCGGCAATCAGGCTTAAGCGGATGCCGGCTGCTGTTTCGTTGTCGGTGTTGCGCCGGGGCGGGGGGGTGACGCCTGTGGCGCTGGCGAAGCGTTCGCTGTGTACCCGGTCAGGTTTGACGCCAGCGGCCAACAGGCTGGCTTCGGTGGCTTTGATCATGGCTTCGGGGCCGCAGATGAAGACCTCGTCCATGCTGTTGACGGGAAGGAAGACTTGCATGAGTGCGCGCACTTTGTCGCCGTCGATTCGGCCTTCCAGCAGCGGCACTTCCTGCGCTTGGCGCGACAGGATGTGGAGGAGGGTCAGGCGGTCGGGGAAGCGGTCTTTGAGGTCTTGCAAGGCTTCGTTGAACATGACGCTGTCCATGCGGCGGTTGCCGTACACGAGGGTGAATTTCGCTTTGTCGCTGCCTTCCAGTGTATGGGTCAGGATGGACAGGATGGGTGTGATGCCCGAGCCTGCCGCAAAGCCGACCCTGTGCAGCGCACGTGGGCGGCGCATGGTGAAGCGGCCTTCGGGCGCGGCGATGGACAGCGTTTGACCGGCCTTGACCCCGTCGACCAGCCAGTTTGACATGGCGCCCCCTTCGACGGCGCGCACGCCGATCTGAATGTGCCCATGGTCATTCAATAGCGTCGGGGTCGAGCACAGCGAGTAGTTGCGCCTGACGTCTTGTCCATTGATCTGTGCGCGTACCGTGACGAATTGCCCCGGCTCAAAGGAAAATTTTGATCTCAGCTCAGTCGGCACGCTCAGGGTGATGGCCGTTGAGTGGGCGGCCTCGGTCTCTGTGGCCACCACAGGCAAATCAAAAAAATTGGGTGCGCTCATGGCGGGTCCTAGTGCGGCTTGAAGTGGTCAAAAGGTTCGAGGCAGCTGAGGCACTTGTAGAGTGCTTTGCAAGCGGTCGAGCCGAAATAAGAGGTTTGGGTGGTGTCCGCTGACCCGCATCTGGGGCAGGGCACGGCCGGGCCGGGGCGCAGTCGCGTGATGCGCACAGGCGCTGTGGAGGCAGAGCCTGAGACCGGTGCCGCCCCTGTGGGTGGGGCGATGCCGTATTCGCGCAGTTTGCGGTGTGTGACCGCGTCCATCCAGTCGGTGCTCCAGGCGGGTGAGAGTTGTGTCTCGATCTGCCCCGTGTGGCCGTGTTCGGCCAACACGCGCACGATGTCGTCATGGATTTGCGACATGGCGGGGCATCCGCTGTAGGTCGGGGTGATGGTCACACGGATGGATTGTTCGTTGACTTCGATGGCGCGCAAGATGCCCATTTCTTTCAGTGTGACGACCGGGATTTCGGGGTCGGTCAAAGTTGACAACCATGCCCATACCTCGTCGACCGACGGGCGCTGGGTGGCTGCCTGGGTCTGTGTCATGTCACCAGATGGCGTTGGGGTGGGCGCGGGCCAGCGATTGCATTTCGGCCAGCAGGTAGCTGAGGTGTTCGGAGTGCACCCCCTGTTTGCCGGTGGATATGTGGCCACTGGCGTCGGGTCGCCGCAAGGTGGCTTGGGTCAGGGTGTCGTCGACCTGTTCGTTCCAGACGCTGGCGATGGCCCGCAGGTCAGCCCCGATGCCGCTTACGCAGGCCTGCTTTTCGTAGGGGGCTTCAACCCAGAACTCTTGCGTGAATGAGAACAAATGGTCGATCGCGTTTTGGGCCCGCTGATGCGATTCGGTCGTGCCGTCGCCCATGCGCAGCAGCCAGTCGTGCGAGTGACGCAGGTGGTATTGGGTTTCTTTGCCGGACTTGGCGGCGATGGCGGCCAGGGTGGGGTCGGTGCTGCTTTCCAAGGCCTGCCACAAGGGGCTCATGAGGGCGCTGTATAAAAAGTTGCGGGCGATGGTCACACCGTAGTCGCGCTCGCCCACGCCGCCGGGGACCAGGGCGAGGCTGTGCGGCAGTTCGAGCAAGGTCAGGTTGCGGAACTGGGGGGCATCTCGGAAATAGGCCAGGCGGTCTTCGTTGCTGTCGCCACCGATGCGGCTGGCCGCGTGTTGGTAGAGCAAGCGCGCCTGACCGATGAGGTCGAGGCTGATGTTGGCCATGGCGATGTCTTCTTCGAGCACCGGGCCGTGTCCGCACCATTCGGCGTTGCGTTGGCCCAGCACCAGGGCGTTGTCGGCCAGGTGCAGCAGGTATTCTGTGTGCGCGTCCATCACATGTGACCAACTTCGTCGGGGATGGCGTAGAAGGTGGGGTGGCGGTAAATTTTGTCGGCTGCGGGGTCAAACAATACCCCTTTGTCTTGGGGTGCGCTGGCCACAATGGCGGTCGATGGCACGACCCAGATGCTGACGCCTTCTTGGCGTCGGGTGTAGACATCGCGCGCCATTTGCAGGGCATGCTGGGCGTCGCTGGCGTGCAGGCTGCCGCAGTGCTTGTGCTCGAGTCCTTGCTTGCTGCGTACGAACACTTCCCACAGGGGCCATTCGCTGAGGGCTCGGGCTGAGGGGTTGGGGGTGGTGGTGCTCATGCGGCCTCCTTCATGGCGCGTTGGCGTTGTTTGCGGGCGTGGGCCAATGCGGCTTCGCGCACCCAGGCGCCTTGTTCCCAGGCTTTGACGCGGGTATTCAGGCGCTCTCGGTTGCAGGGGCCGTTGCCATTGACGGTGGCCCAGAATTCGTTCCAGTCGATGGCGCCGTAGTCGTAGTGCCCGCGCGCTTCATTCCACTTCAGGTCCGGGTCAGGCAGGGTGACGCCCAGCACTTCGGCTTGTGGGACGGTGGCGTCGACAAATTTTTGCCGCAGCTCGTCGTTGCTGATGCGTTTGATGCCCCAGCGCATGCCCTGGGCGCTGTTGGGGCTGTCGGCGTCGGGCGGCCCGAACATGGCCAGACACTTCCACCACCAGCGGTTGACGGCATCTTGCACCATGGCGCGTTGCTCTGGTGTGCCTTTCATCATGCAGAGCAGGGCTTCGTAGCCCTGGCGCTGATGAAAAGATTCTTCTTTGCACACCCGCACCATGGCGCGGGCATAGGGGCCGTAAGAGCAGCGGCACAGCGGGATCTGGTTCATGATGGCCGCGCCGTCGACCAGCCAGCCGATCACGCCGACATCGGCCCAGGTCAGCGTGGGGTAGTTGAAGATCGAGCTGTATTTGGCTTGGCCCGAGTGCAGGGCGGCGATCATCTCATCGCGGCTGGTGCCCAGGGTTTCGGCGGCGCTATACAGGTACAGGCCATGTCCGCCTTCGTCCTGCACTTTGGCGATGAGTATGGCTTTGCGTTTCAGGCTGGGGGCGCGGCTGATCCAGTTTCCTTCGGGCAACATGCCGACGATTTCGCTGTGGGCGTGCTGGCTGATTTGCCGCACCAGTGTTTTGCGGTAGTTGTCGGGCATCCAGTCTTGCGGTTCGATGCGGCCATCGGCGTCGATGGTGGCTTCAAAGCGCGCGCTCTGCGCCGCATGGCTGGTGCCG
>JBEAZY010000017.1:0-8194 GCA_041159205.1 Pseudomonadota bacterium | reverse complement strand
GACTTCAGCGCATCGTGCGACCAGGCCCGCCCCTTCCAGTCATGGCTGATGTAAGTTTTACCGACTGCCTCGGCCTGCAACACCACCCCGGCGGTGTGGCCGCTGCGCGCGGGGGCCGGTCGCATGCCCGGCACGGCGGCCAGCAGCTGGCGCGTGTATTCGGCGCCGGGTTGGCGCAAGACCTGGTATTTGTCACCCGACTCGACGCAGCGACCCTGATGCATCACCAGAACCTGGTCGGCAATTTCTGCCACCACGCCCATGTCGTGGGTGATGAACAGCACGGCGCTGCCCTGTTCGTTTTGCAAAGCCTGAATCAGGGCCAGAATCTCTTTTTGCGTGGTGACGTCCAGGGCCGTGGTGGGTTCATCGCAGATGAGCAAGGCCGGTTGCATCAGCATGGCCATGGCGATCACAATGCGCTGGCGCTGCCCGCCGCTGAGTTGGTGGGCGAAGCTGCGCGCCACACGTTCAGGGTCGGGCAGCTTGACCCGCGCCAGCATATCCAGCACCTGCGCGCGCCGCTGGGCCGCCGACATGGGGGTGTGGGCGCGCAACAGCTCATCGAGCTGGTCGCCACAATTCATGACCGGGTTGAGTGCCGTCATCGGCTCTTGGAACACCATGCCCATGGCTTGTCCGCGCAACTGGCGCAGGCGTGCCGGGCCTGCCGCCAGCAGGTCTTCGCCGCGCAGCTCGATCTGGCCACGGCGCACGCCCAGCCCACGGGCCAACAGCCCCATGACCGCAGTCGCCATCACCGACTTGCCGCTGCCCGACTCGCCGACCACGCACAGGGTTTGACCGGCTTCGATCGACAGGCTCACGCCATCCACCGCCCATTCGCGCTCCCCGCCCGGGGGCAGGGCGATGCCCAGGTCATGGATGCGCAAGACGCTCATGGCCGACCCCGCTGCGCGAATTTGGGGTCGAGCACATCGCGCAGGCCATCTCCCAGCAAATTGATGGCCAGCACGGTCGGTATCAGAAACAGGGCAGGCCACAACACTTGCCCCGGATACAGGCTGAACTGGACCCGGCCTTCGGCCATGATGTTGCCCCAGGTGGGGATGTCGGCGGGCAGTCCCAGACCCAGAAAACTCAGCACGGCCTCGGTCAGCACGGCAGCAGCGGCGACAAAAGTGCCCTGTACCAACAAAGGGGCCATGGCATTGGGCAAGATATGCCGCCACAAGATCAGCGGGGTGGGTGTGGCCAGGGCGCGCGCCGCCTCGACAAACGGTTCTTCCCGCAGGCCCAGCACCAAAGAGCGCACCAGTCGGGTCACGCGCGGCACCTCAGGAATCGCGATGGCCACCACCACCGTGCCCACATGCGCGCCCAGGGCCGCCACCAGTGCGATCGCCAGCAGCACCGCCGGAATGGCCATCAAACCATCCATGAAGCGCATCAGCACCGCATCGACGCGCCTGAAATAACCCGCCAGCATGCCCAGCACCCCACCCAGGCACAAGGCCAGCGCCGCCGTGCCCGCACCGACCAGCAAAGACACCCTGGCGCCATAGATCACCCGGCTGTACATATCGCGTCCAAAGCTGTCTGTGCCCAGCCAAAAGGTGTGCGTCACAGTGCGGCCATCGGCCAAAGCGAAGGGCCCCGAGGTCAGGGCGGGTTTGTTGATGTAGTTCGAGTCCATGGTGCCCGGCTCGACCGTGCCCAGCCAGGGCGCGGCCAGTGCCAGCAGCAACATCAGACCCAGCACCCGGGTGCCGAAGCGCACGGCACCGTTGGCCCACAGGCGTTGTCTCAGGTCGGTACGGGGGTCCATGGGCGCTCAGTATCTGATGCGCGGATCAAGCCAGAGGTAGCTCAGGTCCACACACAAATTGACCCCGACATAGCTGACCGAGAAGAACAGCACCAGGCCCTGAATGACGGGAAAGTCACGGTTCAAAACGGCATCGACGGTCAGCGAACCCAGCCCGGGAATGGCAAACACGGTTTCAGTCACCACCACCCCGCCGATCAGCAATGCCACCCCGATGCCGATCACCGTGACGATGGGCACGGCTGCATGCGCCAGGGCGTGGCGAATCAAAATTCGAACCTCACTCAGGCCTTTGGCGCGCGCGGTGCGAATGTGATCTTCGGTCAGCGATTCCGACACGCTGGCGCGCGTCACCCGGGCAATCAGCCCGGTATAGATCAGTCCCAGGGCCACCCAGGGCAGGATCAATTGCCGCATCCAGTCCCACCCGCTGCCCGCCGATGACCCCCACAAAGGTTTGTAGCCCTGAACCGGCAGCCATTGCAGTTGGATCGAGAACACATAAATCAGCACATAGCCGATCACAAAAGCCGGCACCGAATAACCCAGCACCGAGAAGCCGGAAATCCAGCGGTCCAGGGCGCCGCCCAGACGCCATGCCGCCAGGGTGCCCAGCGGCACCGCCAGCAGCACCGCCAGCAGCGCCGAGCCCAGGGCCAGCGACAGGGTGGGGCCGATGCGCTCACTGATCAGCCCGCTGACGGGCTTATTCAGATAGTACGAATAGCCCAGGTCACCTTGCACCACCTTCGACAGCCAGATGCCGTATTGCACCGGCAGACTTTGTGTCAGGCCCAGCTCCTGGCGGATCTTGTCGATGTCCTGGGCGGTGGCGTTGTTCCCGGCGATCACGGCCGCCGGGTCACCCGGCGCCAAACGCAAGATCAGAAACACCACCAGCGAGACCACCAGCAAGACGGGCAGCAATGCCCCCAGGCGGCGTGCAACGAAAGCAAGCATCGGTGTGAAAGGGCGCGATCAGTCTTTGCGGATGTTCCACATCAAGGGGATGCCGGGGGTTTTCAGTATGCCGCTCACGTTGCTGCGCAAGGCCGTCGGTTGCTGGTACTGACCCAGGGGGGCGTGGGTGGCGGTTTCCATCGCCACGGTCTGGATTTCACTGGCGATGCGTTTTTTCTCGGCGCTGCTGCTGGCGCGGGCAAACTGGGCCTTCAGGGTTTCCAGCCTGGGCTCGTTTTGCCAGCCGAACCAGCCGTTATCGCCTTTGGCGTTCAGCATGGCCATGGTCAACGGGCTGGAGATGTCACCGGCCGTCCAGGCGGTCAGAAACAGATGCCAGCCCCCCTGCGCGGGCGCATCCTTCTTGGCGCGGCGGGCCACCAGCGAGGCCCAGTCCATTTGCTGGAAATCCACCTTGAAACCGGCGGCTTCCAATTGTTGTTTGGCCACCAGCGGGATCTTGGCGATCGAAGCCAGATCGGTGGGGCGCATCAGCACGATGGGGGTGCCGTCGTAGCCCGCCTCTTTCAGCATTTCGCGCGCTTTGGCGGGGTTGGCCACCGCCGTGAAATAACCGGTGTTTTCATCGCCATAAGTCGTGCCGCAGGGGTAGATGCTGCGACACACCCGGGTCAGCTCGGGCACCCCGACCTGGGTATTCAGGTAGGCCTGTTGACCGATGGCCACCATGGCGGCCTGGCGGATTTTCGGGTTGTTGAATGGCGCGTGCAAATGGTTAAAGCGCATGATGAACTGCAACCCGGCCGGCGAGAAGTCGTCGACCTTGACCCCTTCGGTTTTTTTCAGGGTTTCAAATTGCTCGAAGCTGGGTTGTTCGACCATGTCCACTTCGCCCGCCTTGAGGGCATTGAACTGGGTTTGCGGGTCGCGCAAGATGACCCATTCGACCCGGTCGAAATTCACGGTCCTGCCGCCGGCCACGGCGCTGCTGGGTTCGTTGCGTGATTTGTATTTCGGGTTGCGCACATACACCGCCAGCGCGCCCGGTTTGAATTCATCGGCTTTGAAGATGAACGGCCCTGAGCCGATGTGCTCTTTGATCTGCTCGCTGCCCGGGGTGGCCGCGATGCGGGCGGGCATGATGAACGGCACATTCGATGAAGCCTTGCCAAGTGCATCCAGCACGATGCCGCAGGGCTCTTTCAGAACCATGCGTACGGTCAGGCTGTCGGGGGTGTCGTAGTGGTCGATGAAGCTGGCCAAAATGCCGCCCATCGCATCGCGCGTGGCCCAGCGCTTGAGCGAGGCCACCACGTCTTCACTGGTCACGGGCTTGCCGTCATGAAATTCCAGCCCGCTGCGCAGTTTGAAGGTCCAGGTTTTGCCGTCGCGCGAGGTCTCGTAGGTGTCGACCATCTGCGGCTTGATTTGGCCTTGCGCGTCTTCCGAGAACAAGGTGTCGTAAATCATGTAAGCGTGGTTGCGCGTGACATAGGCCGTGGTCCATATGGGGTCGAGCACCGCCAAATTGGCATGCGGGACAAAGCGGAATACTTTTTGCGGAGCGGTTTGGGCGTTGACGGGGTTCAAACAGGCCGCGCCCAGGGTGAAAGCTGTCCAGGCGGCCAAGGCGATGCGTCGCTTCATTATGGAATCTCCTGATAGGAATGAGGTCTCGCCAGGGGCACAACCAGGCACGAGCCGACCCTGAGCCACTGGCACAATGTGCCATTTAATGTGAAATCAGGAACGATGCCCATGGTGTTTACCCAAATGTCGGCCCATGCCCTGAGCCAGGCCATTCATCGACGCACCCTCTCGTGCCGCGAGGTCATGCAGGCTTGTTTGGCCCAGGTGGCCTTGCACAATCCCGATCATCTGGCCATCGTCAGCCTGCAAGATGCCGATCTTCTTTTGCGCCAGGCCGATGAGCGCGATGCCATGCTGGCGCGCGGACTGTCCATGGGCTGGATGCATGGCCTGCCCATCGCCATCAAAGACCTGGCGGCCACAGCCGGTATACCCACCACCCTGGGCTCTCCCCTCATGCGCGATCATGTGCCCGCCGAAGACGCCGCCATGGTGGGCCGCATTCGGCGCGCCGGTGCCATCGTCATCGGCAAGACCAATGTGCCCGAGTTTGGGTTGGGCTCACACAGCTTCAACGAGGTGTTTGGCACCACTGCCAACGCCTACGACACCCGCTTCAGCGCCGGGGGCAGCAGTGGCGGTGCCGCCGTGGCCCTGGCCCTGCGCATGTTGCCGGTGGCCGACGGTTCAGACTTCATGGGCAGTCTGCGCAACCCGGCGGCCTGGAACAATGTATTTGGCATGCGCCCGTCGCAGGGGCGCGTGCCTGGTGTCCCGGCGCAAGACGTGTATGTCTCGCAAATGCCCACCGACGGGCCTATGGGCCGGCATGTGCGTGACCTGGCCTTGCTGCTGTCGACCCAGGCCGGGCCAGACCCGCGCGCGCCCTTGTCGATCAGCGCCGACCCCGGCGTATTTGCCAACGACCTCACACTTGACGTGAGCGGCCAGCGTGTGGGCTGGTTGGGCGACCTGGAGGGCTATCTGCCTACCGAGCCTGGCGTGCTCGATGCCTGCCGGGCGGGCCTGGGCCGTTTGCAGCAATTGGGCTGTGTGGTCGACGAAACCCGTCTGCCCGAACCGCCCGAGCAAGTCTGGCAGACCTGGCTCATGTGGCGCAAGGTCTTGGTCGCGGCCCGCATCGCCCCCCATGTTCAAACGCCAGCGCAACGTGCCCTGGTCAAGCCCGAGGCGCAGTGGGAATACGAACAGGGCCAGGGCATCAGCGCCGGCCAGTTCATGCAGGCCAGCATGGCGCGCAGCGCGTTTTACCAGGGCATGCTCAAACTCTTTGATCGTTTCGATGTGCTGGCCCTGCCCAGTGCACAAGTCTGGCCGTTTGACAAAGCCCTGCGCTGGCCCCAAGAGATCAAGACCGCCCGGGGCACAGTGGCCATGGACACCTACCACCGTTGGATGGAAGTGGTCATCTACGCCACCCTGGCGGGCCTGCCCAGCATCAGTGTGCCCACCGGTTTTGGCCCCAATGGCTTGCCCATGGGTTTGCAACTGATCGGCAAACCGCAGGGTGACTTCGCCTTGTTGCAATTGGCACACATGTACGAGCAGGCCATCGGCGACTGGCTGGCCGTCTTGCCCCCGGCGCTACACTGACCCTCAAGCAAAAACAGCCATGCTCGAACGATCCGCACACAAAACCATGAACCCATGGGTGGCCGGGCTCTGTATCGCGGCCTTATGGGGCATGACTTCGGCAAGGGCGCAAACCTTCACGCCTGAATCACGCGCCTTGGACTTTGCCAAGAATTTCTCCGACCACTGCCTCGTCCAGAAAGAAAACCTGCCGGCTTGGCGCGCTCAATTGGGCCGCCGTTGGCGCAAACTGCCTCCTGCGCAGGCCCATGCCTTCCTCAGTGGCCAAAGCGGCGATGCCTGGTACGTGCCCTCCATCGAAAACGAGGGCAATATGGTGTTGAGCATGGATGCCACGGTGACCTTTTGTGCCCTGTTTGCACGCCGGGCCGTATTGGCCGACACCGAAAAGTTGTTCCAGTGGATGTTGCAAACGCCAGATCCGCCTTATACGGCTGAAAAGATCGAAGACGTCTGGGCCGGTGAGGGGCGCGATAAACGCCATACCGTCACTTACCTCTGGTCCCGGCCCAAGGGGCCCCATCGACTCTGGATCACGCTCACCACCTCAGAGTCGGACATGGCCAGCATTCAGGCCCTGGCCTCGGTCAGGTTGTTGCCCCCTTGAACCAGACCGCTTTGTTGCAAAATATTTAAATAAAAATATTTATTTTATCAATTCAAATTTCAATTAATTAGTATTAAAATATCTAATCAGCGGCAATGTAACCTCCAATCAGAGGGTGAGTCACATGTCAAAAATCCAACCCGTTTGTGGCTGGCGTGACGGCCTGTGAAGCACCGCATCAAAGCAAAGGTTGACTATGGATCAATATCTGGAACCCGAACAGTTCAAACAGTGGAAGCGTTGGACTCAGGGCCTGTATGCCTTGTATGGCTTGGCGCTGTTCTCTTTTGGCATGACTGCCGTCGTGGCTGTGTTCATCAACTACATGAAAAACCACAGCGTCGCCGGCACGATTTTTGAAAGCCACTTCCAGTGGCAAATTCGCACCTTTTGGTGGGGTCTGATGGGCCTGCTCACTGGCGTCGTTTCCCTGTTCTTCATCGTTGGACAAATCATTCTGGTGCTCACTTTGCTGTGGGCGCTGTACCGTTTGGGTTGGGGCTTGTACCGCCTGAACAAAAACAAAGCCACTTTCGGCTAAGGATTCCCTAGCAAAACCCACTGCGTGCAAGCGGCGCCCGAAATCGGGGCTATTCAAGGGCACTGTTTAAAATCGGTGCGTTGCGCGGTGGTCCGCGCCCAGGAAAACGGCATGACCCGATCCATTGTTTGTCCATGGGCCCGTCACACAGACAGGTCGCATGGCTAACCCCGTCGCATTGTCCGGCCTCTGGCCGTTCCTCAAGCCCTATCGATGGCCTTTGGTGCTGGCCGGGGTTTTTTTATTGCTGGCAGCCGCCGCCACCTTGGCTTTCCCATGGGCTTTGCGCCACCTGATCGATGACCAGTTGGCGGCCGGTGAGTCCACCGCCGAACTGGGGGCCGGTTTTCTGCGGCTGTTTGGCGTGGCCGTGGCCTTGGCGATTTTTTCAGCGGCGCGTTACTACACGGTCAGTTGGCTGGGTGAGCGCATCACCACCGATGTGCGCAACGCGGTCTACCGGCACGTGCTTTTGCAAAGCCCCTCTTTTTTTGAAAACACCCAATCGGGTGAGGTGCTCTCGCGCCTGACCAACGACACCACGCTGGTGCAGACCGTGGTGGGTTCTTCCTTCTCCATGGGCTTGCGCAACCTGGTGATGGGGCTGGGGGCGATGGCGATGCTGGTCTACACCAACCCCTTGCTGATGTTGCAGGTGCTGGCCCTGCTGGTGGTGGTGGTCTTGCCGGCCGCCGTGCTGGGGCGGCGCGTTCGTCGCCTGTCGCGCGCCAGCCAGGACCGGGTGGCCGACGCCAGTGCATTGGCGGGCGAAGTGCTCAACGCCATTCCTGTGGTGCAGAGCTATACCTCGGAAGGGCGCGAGGCGGATCGTTTTGAAGCCCGGGCTTTGAGCGCCATGGCCACCGCCTTGCGCCGTGTGCGCGCCCGCGCGGTGCTGGTTGGCTTTGTCATCACCGCGTCCAGCGCGGCTTTGTTGTGGGGCTTGTACATGGGGGCTTTGGCCGTGCGCGCCGGCACCCTCAGCCCCGGCGTATTGGGGCAAACGATTTTTTACGTCATATTGTTGGCCAGCGCCCTGGCGGTTTTGGGCGAAACCTATGGCGACATGTTGCGCGCCGCCGGTGCCACCGAACGCCTGATGGAGTTGTTGCACGCGCAATCGACCGTGACC
>JBEAZY010000016.1:0-7988 GCA_041159205.1 Pseudomonadota bacterium | reverse complement strand
TGCTGATTTGCCATGCGCTGAATGCCTCGCACCATGTGGCGGGGGTGTACGCGGGGCAAGACCGCAGCGAGGGGTGGTGGGACAATATGATCGGGCCGGGCAAGCCGGTGGATACCAACCGCTTTTTTGTGATCGGGGTGAACAACCTGGGCTCGTGTTTTGGCTCAACAGGTCCGATGCACCAGAACCCGGCCACCGGGCAGATTTATGGCGCTGATTTTCCGGTGGTGACGGTGGAGGACTGGGTGAACGCGCAGGCCCGCTTGCTGGACCAATTGGGCATAGACCAGTTGGCCGCAGTGATGGGGGGCAGTCTGGGCGGCATGCAGGCGCTGAGTTGGACGATACAGCACCCGCAGCGGGTGCGCCATGCGGTGGTGATTGCCAGTGCCCCCAACCTAACCGCTGAGAACATTGCATTCAATGAGGTGGCGCGCCGAGCCATTGTGACCGACCCCGATTTCCATGGCGGGCATTTTTACCGCCACGACACGCTGCCCCGACGCGGCTTGCGCATCGCCCGCATGATCGGGCACATCACTTACCTGAGCGACGACGTGATGAATGAAAAGTTCGGCCGCGAGCTGCGTGAGGCGGTGACCAGTCATGCCAGCGGCTACAAGTTCAGCACCCAGGAAATCGAGTTTCAGATCGAGAGCTACTTGCGCCACCAGGGCGACAAGTTCAGCGAGTACTTTGACGCCAATACCTATTTATTGATCACCCGTGCGCTGGATTATTTTGACCCTGCGCGCCAGCATGGCGGCGATTTGTCGCGCGCGCTAGCGCACACGCGGTCGAAATTTTTACTGGTCAGCTTCAGCACCGACTGGCGCTTTTCACCGGCCCGCAGCCGCGAGATCGTCAAGGCTTTGCTCGACAACCAGCGGGAGGTGAGTTACGCCGAGATCGATGCGCCGCACGGGCACGATGCGTTTTTGCTGGACGACTCCAGGTACATCCAACTGGTGGCGGCTTATTTTGAGCGCATACACCGCGAGGGGCAGGCATGAGTGACTCGCAAATGATGCGCGCCCTGGCCGAGTTGGTGCCCGTGGGCAGCCGCGTGCTGGACTTGGGTTGCGGCGACGGCGCCTTGCTGGAGTTGCTGCAAAAGGAACGCGCTTGTTCGGGTTATGGGGTTGAGCTGGATGACGCCAATGTGTTGGCCTGTGCCCGCCGGGGGGTGCAGGTGTTGCAGCTGAATCTGGACCAGGGGCTGACCCTGTTTGGCGACCAGAGTTTTGACGTGGTGTTGCAGATCGACACGTTGCAGCACCTGCGCAACGCCGAAACCATGCTGCGCGAGACGGCGCGGGTGGGGCGCATCGGCATAGTTGCCTTTCCCAATTTTGCCCACTGGCCCAACCGCTTGTCGGTGCTGAGCGGGCGCATGCCGGTGACGCGGCGCTTGCCGTACCAGTGGTACAACACACCCAATATTCGGGTGGGTACTTATGCCGATTTTGCGGCCCTGGCCCAGCAAAACAGCCTCAAGGTGCTGGATGCCTTTGGGGTGCATGAGGGGCAGGTGGTGCGCTGGTGGCCCAATGCCCGCGCCAGCACTGCCGTCTTTCAGTTCACGCGCTAGGGTCTGTGGCGCCGTGGCGCGACAATTTGAATCGATCGACTCGCCTGATTTCATCCTTCCATTCAACCGGTCGTTCAGAACCACAGGAGTATTCACCATGGGAACCCAAGTTCAACTCAAATCTGCAGACGGCTTTGCCTTTGACGCTTATGTGGCCCAGCCGGCCCAGGCCCCGCGCGCTGCCGTGGTGGTCTTGCAAGAGATTTTTGGCGTCAATGACCACATCCGCAAAGTCGCGGATGGCTACGCCCAGGCGGGCTATTTCGCCATTGCGCCGGCCACTTTTGCCCGTTCTAAAACGGGGGTGGAGCTGGGCTATACGCCCGACGATATGAATGCGGGCTTTGCCCTAAAAACCGCGATTGAGAACCTGACCGCCCCCGGCGTGATGGCCGACATTCAGGCGGCGGTGGATTACGCTGCCGCCCAAACCAAGGGCAAGGTGGGTGTGGTCGGTTACTGCTGGGGTGGCTTGCTCACCTGGCGCAGCGCGGCGCTGGTGCGCGGCCTGAGCGCGGCGGTGCCTTACTACGGCGGTGGTGTAACGACCGAGGCCGAGGCGCAGCGCAAGCCCCTGTGCCCGGTGATGGCGCATTTTGGTGACAAGGACCATTGGATTCCGATGGAAACCGTCGAGGCTTTTAAAAAGGCCCAGCCCCAGGTGCAGGTGTTTGTGTACGAGGCCGACCACGGCTTCAACTGCGACCAGCGTGGCTCGTTCAACGCGCCCGCCGCGCAACTGGCACGCCAGCGCACGCTGGACTTCTTTGCCAAGCACCTGGCCTGAATGAACAAATTGGGGTCTGACCCCAATTAATGGTTGCTTCTATGCCACAGGAGGAAATTGGGGTCAGACCCCAATTTCAGCGTTGCAGGACTTCGGCGGCGTCGAGGGCGAAGTAGGTCAATATGCCGTCGGCGCCGGCGCGTTTGAAGGCGAGCAGGCTTTCCATCATGACGGCTTCTCGGTCGAGCCAGCCGTTTTGGGCGGCGGCGAGCAGCATGGCGTATTCGCCTGAGACTTGGTAGGCGAAGGTGGGTACGCCAAAGGTTTCTTTGACGCGGCGCACGATGTCGAGGTAGGGCATGCCGGGTTTGACCATGACCAGGTCGGCGCCTTCCTGGATGTCCATGGCCACTTCGCGCAAGGCCTCTTCGGTGTTGCCGGGGTCCATTTGATAGACTTTTTTGTTGCTTTTGCCGAGGTTGGCGGCCGAGCCGACGGCGTCGCGGAAGGGGCCGTAAAACGCGCTGGCGTATTTGGCGCTGTAGGCCATGATGCGGGTGTGCACATGGCCACCGGCTTCGAGCGCCTGGCGGATGGCGCCGATGCGCCCGTCCATCATGTCGCTGGGGGCGACAAAGTCGACCCCGGCTTCGGCTTGCACCACGGCTTGTTTGACCAGCACTTCGACGGTGGGGTCGTTCATGATGTAGCCGTCATGGTCCAGCAGGCCGTCCTGGCCATGGCTGGTGAAGGGGTCCAGCGCCACGTCGGTCAAAACACCCAGCTCGGGGAAATGCTTTTTAAGCTCGCGCACCACGCGGGGCACCAGGCCGTCGGGGTTGGTGGCTTCGCGCCCATCGGGGGTTTTGAGTTGGGGGTCTATCACCGGAAAGAGCGCCAATACGGGCACGCCCAAGCGCATGCAGCGCTCGGCCACGGGCAAGAGCAGGTCCAGGCTGAGGCGTTCGACGCCGGGCATCGAGGCCACAGCCTCACGCCGTTGCTGGCCGTCGAGCACGAAGACCGGGTAGATCAGGTCGTCGACCGATAAATTGTGCTCACGCACCAGGCGGCGGGTGAAGTCGTCGCGGCGCAGGCGGCGCAAACGGGTGGCGGGGAAGGTGGTTTGGATCGGGGTCATGGCAAAAATTGTGCACCAGACCAGTCCTTGCGTCTACTTTTACAGACACCCGATGTCGTCAACCTGACGCGTCGATGACAAAGCGCGGTGCAGTCCACTGGTGTTTTTTCGGGGTTGTGACGCCAATCCCCCTTTGTTAAATTAGCGGTCGGGGGCGCAAGCCCTCCCCGCTTTACCTCCCTGAGCGGGGATCGCCTGCCTTTGGGCAAGCGGTCTTCAGGCCCGGCACAGCCGGGCTTTTTTTATGCCCGCCGCGCCCGTCAGGGCCTACACTTGGGGGCATGCTTTGGATCAAAACCCTGCACATAGTCCTGGTGGCCAGCTGGTTTGCCGGTTTGTTTTATTTGCCGCGAATTTTTGTCAACCTGGCCATGGTCGAGCCCGACTCGCAGGCCGAGCGTGCGCGGCTGTTGACGATGGCGCGCAAACTGTTGCGTTTCATGAACATCCTGATGGTGCCGGCTTTGGGCCTGGGCCTGGTGTTGTGGTTGTACTACGGCATAGGCATGGGGCCAGGCAACCCCTGGATGCACGCCAAGTTGCTGTTTGTGGTGCTGGCTTTAGGTTATCACCATGTTTGCGCGCGCCTGTTGCGCCGTTTGGAGGCCGGCACCGTGAACCATAGCCACCTGTGGTATCGGGGGTTCAATGAATGGCCGGTGTTGATCATGCTGATCACGGTGGCCCTGGTGGTGATCAAACCGGCGGATCTGGGCGAGTTTTTTCTGCACTTGACCCTGCCCGTGATCGCCCTGATCGTCCTGGCCTGGGTCACCATCCGGGCCCAGCGGCGCTGAACCCCGGGCGGGGCCATGTCAGCACCCCAGGCGCACACGTCGGCCCGGCCTCTGGCTTGGCTGTATGCGGCTCTGATCGTCTACGCCAGTCTGTCGCCGTTTGGCCCGTGGCGCGACCAGGACATTGCGCCGTGGGCTTTTTTGGCGGCACCGCGCACGCCGTATTGGTCGGCATTTGACATCATCGCCAATTTGCTCGGCTACGCCCCGCTGGGGTTTTGGGTGGCGCTGGCTTTCTTGCGCCTGGGGCACACCCATGGGGCTTGGTGGCGTGGCTGGCTGGCCGGCAGCATATTGTCTTTGCTGATGGAGGGCTTGCAGACTTATTTGCCGATGCGTGTGCCGTCGCAGTCGGATTGGTTGCTCAATACGCTGGGCGCGGGTTTGGGGGCCGGTCTGGCGCAGGCTTTGGAGCGGCGCGGGTATTTATTGCGCTATAGCGCGATGCGGCAGCGCTGGTTTGTAGATGACACAGATGGCGCCTTGCCCTTGTTGCTGACCTGGCCCCTGGCCCTGATGTGCCCCTTGGCTTTGCCTTTGGGTCTGGGTCAGGTGTTCGAGCGTCTGGAGGGCTTTATGGCCGGGCTGTTGTCCAACACCCCGTTTTTGGAATGGTTGCCGATGCGGGCTGTCGAGTTGCAGCCCCTGATGCCGGCCCATCAGTCTTTGGCGGTGGCGCTGGGTTTAATGCTGCCCTTGCTGTTGGCGTTTTCGGTCATGCCGCAGCGCCAGACCCGCTGGTATGCCTGGTGGATTTTGGGTGGCGTGGCTTGCCTGGCCAGCACTTTGTCGGCTGCTTTGACTTTGGGGCCGATGCAAAGCTGGGCCTGGTTGACCCGGCCGGTGGGGGTGGGGCTGGTCTTGGGGTGGCTGGCCAGTCTGGGTGCGGTTTATTTGGGCATGCGGGTCAACCTGGTGTTGTTGTTGGTGGCGGCGCTGGTGCATTCGGCTCTGGTGAATCTGGCCCCGATGGATGTTTATTTTGATCAGAGCTTGCAGATCTGGGAGCAGGGTCGTTTCATTCGTTTCCATGGCTTGGCGCAGTGGCTGAGCTGGTTGTGGCCTTACGCCCTGATGGCCGATGTCATGCGTCGTTTGGCTCGATAATCAGGCCATGACCTCGAACGCTTCCTATTACAAACACCATGTCTTTTTCTGTTTGAATCAGCGCCAGGCGCCCGAAGCCTGTTGTGCCCAGCAGGGTGCGCAGCAGGCGTTTGACCACTGCAAAGCGCGCGTCAAACAGCTGGGCCTGGCCGGGCCTGGCGGGGTGCGGGTGAACAAGGCGGGTTGTTTGGACCGTTGTGCCGGCGGGCCGATTTTGGTGGTGTATCCGCAGGAAACCTGGTACACGTATGTCGATCAAAGCGACATCGATGAGATTGTGGAGCGTCATTTGCAAAAGGGCGAGGTCGTTGAACGTTTGTTGACCCCGCCTGAAGTGGGGCGTTGAAAGCGATGAATGCCCAGACCGAGCGCGTGAGCGCGACCGGCGAGGCCGGCTTGATCGAGGCCCTGCTGGACCGGCCCCAAGGCCCCAGTCGGGGTCATGCCGTGATTGCCCACCCGCACCCTTTGTTTGGCGGCACGATGGACAACAAGGTGGTGCAAACCTTGGCGCGCGCGATGGTGCAATGCGGTTGGACCACTTTGCGTTTTAATTTCCGGGGGGTGGGGGCCAGTCAGGGCGAACACGATCAGGGGGCGGGCGAGGCCCGCGATATGCTGGCACTGGTGCAGCAACTGGCGCCCGGGGGCCCGCTGGTGTTGGCGGGTTTTTCTTTCGGGGCTTTTGTCAGCAGCCATGTGCTGGCCGCTTTGCACCCGGGGCGTGAGATCGAGAAAGTGGTTTTGGTGGGCACGGCGGCGGCGCGCTTTGCGGTGGCCCCGATCGCGCCCGAGTTGCACGACCGCACCCTGATCGTTCACGGTGAGGCCGATGACACGGTTCCTTTGGCCAGCGTGATGGACTGGGCCCGCCCACAAGGCTTGCCGGTGCTGGTGGTGCCTGGGGGCGGACACTTTTTTCATGGCCAGCTCACACCCCTTAAAAATTGGGTGGTCCGGCATCTGTCGGCCTGAGTGTTATGGGGCGATAATTCTTTCTTTTTTCGCTCGGCATCATGATGCGTTTGGTCAGCAAGTGGATTCTGTGTTTTTGGGTCTGGTCCGTGGGCGCCGTTTGGGCCCAAGCCCCCACCCCTCCTGAGATTGCCGCCCGGGCTTTTATCTTGGTCGATCTCTCGGCCCAACAGGTGCTGGCCGAGCAACAGGCCGACGAGCCGGTGGAGCCTGCCTCGCTGACCAAGCTGATGACGGCCTATGTGGTGTTTGACGCCTTGCGCGCCCAAAAAATCAGTTTGCAGCAAACCTTGCCCGTCAGCCCCCGGGCCTGGAAGATGCCCGGCTCGCGCATGTTCATCGACCCGAAGATGAATGTGCCTGTGGAAGACTTGCTCAAGGGCATGATTGTTCAATCGGGCAACGACGCCACTGTGGCGTTGGCCGAAGGGGTGGGCGGTACGCTGGAGCGGTTTGTCGAGTTGATGAACCAGCAGGCCAAGGTGTTGGGCATGACCCGCACCACCTACAAAAACCCGGAAGGCTTGACTGAGCCGGGACACACCACCACCGCCCGCGACCTGGCGCTATTGGCCCAGCGCCTGATGCAGGACTTTCCGGATCGGGTGGCTTATTACGCCATTAAAAAATACCGCTACCCCGGCACACCGGCCGCCAACGACACCAATCGCAACCTGTTGTTGTTCCGCGACCCCACGGTCGATGGCCTGAAAACCGGCTATACCCAAGCTGCCGGTTATTGCATGGTGGCCACCGCACAGCGCGAGGTGCCCGGCTTGAAGTCGCGCCGCCTGCTCTCGATCGTGCTCGGGGCGGCCAGCGAAAACGCCCGGGCCCAGGAGAGTCAGAAATTGCTCAACTGGGGCTATACCGCGTTTGACGCGGTGAAACTCTTTGACGCCGGTCAGCCCGTGTTGAACGCCCCGGTCTGGAAAGGTCGCGCCAACCAGGTGGCCCTGGGTCGCCCTGAGCCGGTGGTGGTGGCGGTGCCCAGCGGTCAGTCGGCCAAGCTGCGCTCTGAGGTGGCCCGGCCCGACCCGTTGGTGGCACCCCTGAGCAAAGGCCAGTCAGTGGCCCGACTGAAAATATATGTGGGCGAGCAATTACTTACAGAAAAACCCCTTTTGGCGCTGGAATCTGTGGATGAGTCGGGTGTGATCGGGCGGGCTTGGGACGCGATACGTCTTTGGATCAAGTGAGGCCGGCGCCGGATCGGCCGATGTCCCCGGGGCGCCCGGATCAGGGAAACCCTTAACAACACCCCAAAAGGTGTTATACTTGAAGGCTTTTCGGCGTTTGTCGAAGGGATTCACGTTTTCGTTTCAATCACGTTTAGGGACGTTATTCAATGCCAACCATCAATCAATTGGTGCGTCAAGGACGAGAGGTCGAAAAGACCAAGTCCAAGAGCCCTGCGATGCAAAACTCGCCACAGCGTCGTGGCGTTTGCACCCGCGTTTACACCACCACCCCCAAGAAGCCCAACTCGGCCTTGCGTAAAGTCGCCAAAGTGCGTCTGACCAATGGCTTTGAGGTGATCTCTTACATCGGCGGTGAAGGCCACAACCTGCAAGAACACTCGGTCGTGCTCGTGCGCGGCGGTCGTGTCAAAGACTTGCCCGGTGTGCGTTATCACATCGTGCGCGGCTC
>JBEAZY010000015.1:0-6816 GCA_041159205.1 Pseudomonadota bacterium | reverse complement strand
GCGGGCAATGCGCGCTGAAAGCGCGAGTCCGATAAGAGCCGCATCATCTTTAGCGTCACAAAGGGGTGCGCCCTATGGTCAGCGCGTTGTCATTGAAAAATTGCGGCATATGGGCCTCTGTATGGAAATACGACCGGGTGGATGAAAGCGGGCCTTCACATTTTGACCCGCAACTTAGAACAAAAATTCATAACCATAATCCGGCAGAACTTACTCGGGCATCTGGCCCGACTGCGCGGCCTGTATCGCCTCGCGCGTCAGGGTCGGCGCAAAAGTCTCAATGAAGGCATAGGCATAGCCCCGCAGCCATGCCCCACGCGCGATGGCCAGTCGGGTCTGGTTGACCTGAAACAGATGCCCCGCTTCAATCGAGCGCAAACCCTCATCGCGTTCGGGGTTCAGCGCGATCGAGGCCACGATGCCGATGCCCAAACCCAGCTCGACATAAGTTTTGATCACGTCCGCGTCCATGGCGGTCAAGACTACATGGGGTTTCAGCCCCGCCGATTCAAACGCCGCATCAATGTGCGCCCGACCGGTGTAGCCATGCACATAGGTGATGACGGGGTGCTCGGCAATCTGGGTCAATTGCACCGGGCCGTCTATCGTCAACAAAGGGTGGCCTTCGGGCACCACCAGACTGTGGGTCCAACGGTAGCAGGGCAGCGCCAGCAGCTGCGGGTAATGCGACAACGCTTCAGTGGCCACACCGATGTCCGCCTCCCCCGACAACAGCATCTCGGCCACCTGCTTGGGCGAGCCCTGGTGCAAATGCAAGCTCACATCGGGAAAAAGTTTTCTGAAGTCTTGCACCGCCGAGGGCAGCGCATAGCGCGCCTGCGTGTGCGTGGCGGCAATCGACAGCTTGCCCTGGGTGCGGTCACTGAAGTCCGAGCTGATTCGGCGCAGATTGGCCGATTGCGTCAGTATGTCCTCGACCAGGGGCAACAGGGCCTGACCCGGCGGGGTCAAACCGGTCAGACGTTTGCCATTGCGAACAAAGATGTCCACCCCCAACTCCTCTTCCAGCTCACGAATTTGTCGACTGACACCGGGCTGTGAGGTAAAGAGCAGTTGCGCCACATCGGTCAGGTTGAAGCCGCAGCGCACGGCCTCACGCACTGAGCGCAGTTGTTGCAGGTTCAAGCGCGGTCCCTCAAAGTTTGGCCAGCGAGACCTCGGTGGCTTTGACCAGCGCGACCACTTCTGTGCCCAGCTGCAGCTGCAAGTCGTTGACCGACCGAGTCGTGATGACCGAGGTCACGGTGCCAAAAGGGGTTAGCACATCAATTTCAGACAGCACATCGCCACGGATGATGTTTTGAATCTTGCCGCGAAACTGGTTGCGGACATTAACAGCTTGAATGGTCATGAGAGCTCCTGGTTAAAAAATCAAATGGCCCAGCGCAAACCGCTGACCGACAGGCCGGGCAGATCGAACGCGGGGGTGTGGGCCGGTGCATCGGTCTGCTGCAGCACGCGCTCCAAAATGCGTCGCTCCAACTCGGCAAAACCGGGCTGGCTGTGCTGGCGCGGCCGAGCCAGGCCGATGGGCTCGTCCAGCGCCAGTGCGCCATCCTCGATCAGCACGACCCGATCGGCCAAGGCGATGGCCTCTTGCACATCGTGCGTGACCAGTAAGGCGGTAAAGCCCTGCGCCAGCCACAAAGACTCAATCAGTTGTTGCATCTCGATCCGGGTCAATGCATCCAGCGCCCCCAAAGGCTCGTCCAACAAAAGCAACTTGGGTTGATGCACCAGGGCGCGGGCCAGCGACACCCGCTGACGCTGACCGCCAGACAACCGGGCCGGCCAATCGTTGGCCCGATCCGCCAAACCCACCTTGGCCAAGGCGTCCTGGGCCGCCGCCAGTTGATTGGGGTGCAGACCCAGCGCGACGTTTTCGATCACCCTGCGCCAGGGCAACAAACGCGCCTCCTGAAACATCACCCGGGTCGATCCGCGCAAGCCCTGAATCGGGCTGCCGTCCAGATCCAGCGAGCCACCGCTGCGTTGATCAAGACCGGCAATCAGACGCAGCAGCGTGCTCTTGCCGCAGCCGCTGCGCCCCACGATGGCCACAAATTCGCCGGGCTTGATGTTCAGATTCAAGCCTCTCAGCACCTGTCGCGGGCCAAAAGCTTTGTCCAGGCCGCGCACCGAAATGTGCGCGCCTATCGTCTGTGGGGTCGTCATGCGCTCGCTCCTTGGTTCGATTGATAACCCGGGTGCCAGCGCAGCCAATACGACTCCAGACCTTTGGCCAGCAGATCGGCCAATTTGCCCAATAAGGCGTACAGCAATATCCCCACCAGCACCACATCGGTTTGTAAAAATTCGCGGGCGTTCATCGTCAGGTACCCGATTCCGGCCTGGGCGCTGATGGTTTCGGCCACGATCAAAATCACCCACATCAGGCCCAGCGAAAACCGCAGGCCCACCAGAATCGATGACAAGGCACCGGGCAAAATCACTTGCCGGTACAAATGCCAACCGCTCAAGCCATAGCTGCGCGCCATCTCGATCAAGCCCGGATCGACGTTGCGTATGCCATGAAAGGTGTTGATGTAGATCGGAAAAAAGACCGACAGGGAAATCAGGAACAGCTTGGCCTTCTCATCGATCCCGAACCACAAGATCACCAAGGGGATCAAGGCCAGCGCCGGGATGTTGCGTATCATTTGCAAGGTTGAGTCCAGCAAAGTCTCCACCCGTCTGAACGAGCCGCACAGCAAGCCCAGCAACAAACCCAGCCCACCGCCGATGGACAGCCCGCTCAGCGCCCTGCCCGCGCTCACCTGCACATGCGACCAGAGCTCGCCGGACAAGGTCAAACCCCAGGCCGCACTCAGCACATCACCCGGCGCAGGCAAAATTCGCGTCGCGATCAGGCCCGAGGTGCTGCCCCAGTGCCAAGCGATGATCAGTGTGGCCGGCACCAACCAGGGCAGGGCCCAATGCACCAGTTTGCCCAACCATCGATCAAGCCAAATCAGGGCGGGCAAGGGTTCCAGTGGCCCCACCCAATACAGGTCGGGGTTCTCAAAGTGTTCCACTTTGGGCCCGTGGTCCGAGCCTTGCTTGGCGTCCATGTTCATGCTCCGATCGGTTCAGGGTTTCCAGACGATGTCGCTGACACGCACTTTGCGCGGGATCAGCGACAACTGCGCGAATGCATCGGCCACCTTTTGTTGCTCGGCAATCACTGCCGCACTCAGGGCTTGCACTGGCGAGCGTTGGCGTCGTTGCAAAAAAAGCCGCACCACCTCCGGGTCCAAACCACTGAAGGCGGCCACCAGCGCCACGGCCTGGGCCGGTTGTTCTTGGGCCAGGCGATCGGCTTGGGTCAGCGCCTCAAACAGCGCCAAAATGGTTTGCGGGTGTTGCTCGACCAGGGCGACGCTGGCCAGATAAAAAGATTGGTTTCCGGTCAGCCCCTGCCCGGTGGCCAACACCCGGGGGCGCAGGCTGATCTCGGTGGCGGCATAGTACGGGTCCCAAATCGTCCAGGCATCGACCGCTTTGCGCTCGAATGCGGCGCGGGCGTCGGCCGGTGCCAGATAGATGGGTTGAATGTCACCCCAGCCCAAGCCGGCCTGCTCGACGGCCCTGACCAGCAAATAGTGCGAACTCGATCCCTTTTGCAACGCGATGCGTTTGCCCTTCAGGTCGGACAGCTTTTGAATCGGGGAATCCGCCGGCACCAGGATGGCCGAACTCAGTGGCTTGGCCGGTTCCGCCCCCACGTAATACAACGGCTTGCCGGCGGCCTGGGCAAAGACCGGCGGCGAATCACCCGTCAGCCCGAACTCCAGGCTACCCACAGACAAGGCTTCCAGCAGCTGCGGTCCGGCCGGAAACTCCAGCCATTCGATTTTGGTTTGAGGGAATCGTTTTTCCAGCGCGCCTTGTTGTTTCAGCAACACCAGGTTGACGGCTGATTTTTGATACCCGATGCGCAGCAGCGCCGGGGCCTTCTCGGCGGCACGGGCACCCGTGCCCTGCGCCTGCGCGGGGCGCAACCAGATGGGGCCGGACAAGCCCAGGCAGTTGGCGCTCGTGGCCAGAAATTGCAACAATCGTCGACGGTCTGATGCGTGTGCGTTCATGATGACTCCCGGTTTTTGGGCAAGCCCTCCCCCCGGCCTCAGCGGCCTGGCCTTCGGGGCAGGTGTGATTCAATGGACAAGCCGCAACCGCAGCGGCTTGGACAAGACCGCTTATTTGCGTGTGTAAATCTGATCGAAGATGCCACCGTCGACAAAGTGCTCTTTGCTCGCTTTGTCCCAGTTGCCAAAAGCCTTGTCCAGCGTGAACAAATTGATCTTGGGCAACTTGGCGGCGTATTGGGCCGCGATTTTTTCGTTCACGGGACGGTAAAAATTCTTCCCCGCGATGTGCTGCCCTTCGTCGCTGTACAAATACTCCAGATAGGCCTGGGCGACGCTGCGGGTGCCTTTGCGATCCACATTCTTATCGACCACAGTCACCGGGGGCTCGGCCAAAATAGACAACGACGGATACACCAGATCGACCTTGCTGCCAAACTCTTTGTCCAGCAAATGCGCCTCGTTTTCCCACGAGATCAACACATCGCCCTGGTTGCGCTGGGCAAACGTCACCGATGAGCCCCGCGCCCCGGTGTCAAGCACGGGCACGTTTTTGTACAACTGGGTGATGAACTCGCGCGCTTTGGCGTCACTGCCCCCCTTGCGCTTGGCGTACTCCCAGGCCGCAAGATAGTTCCAGCGTGCGCCCCCCGATGTTTTGGGGTTGGGGGTGATCACACTGATGCCCGGCTTGACCAGATCGTCCCAGTCTTTGATGCCTTTCGGGTTGCCCTGGCGCACCACCAGCACAATGGTGGAGGTGTAGGGCGAGGAATTGTGGGGCAGGCGCTTTTGCCAGTCGGCCGGAATCAGCTTGCCAAACTGGTGCAAGGCGTCGATGTCACCCGCCAGGGCCAAAGTGACCACATCGGCGTCTATGCCGTCGATCACCGAGCGGGCCTGCTTGCCCGAGCCGCCATGCGATTGCTTGATGACCACATCCTGGCCGGTCTTGGCCTTCCAGTGCCGGGCAAAGGCCTGGTTGTATTCGGCATACAACTCACGGGTCGGGTCATACGACACATTCAGCAGCGTGGTCTGGGCCCACGCACCCAGGCTCAGGCTGGCCAATGCCCAAGCCAGAACGGCTTTTCGCGGGCCTTCCAAAACTGATTTAAAACGATTCATGGCACATCTTTCATGTCAGGATGGGTGGATTCTGAAAGATCGCCCTTAAAATTGAAACGAATATATTTTCAATTGTTAATTAGTTTTTGTCATATAAGACCCGCCTGCGACCTTTGGCGCGGGCGGGCGCACCCCCTGCCCGTGGGGGCGGCGGTAAAATGAAGGGCTCCATCAAGGGCGATTTCCTTCAAAGTCCTTGAAGCCTATTTGTCGTTCAAAAAGGTAATCCACATGGCCAAAGCCACATTCGTCTGGGAAGACCCGTTTTTGCTGGATCAGCAACTGACCGAAGAAGAACGCATGATCCGCGAGGCGGCTGCGGCCTATTGCAACGACCGACTCATGCCCCGCGTGCGCGACGCCTTCAGGCACGAAAAAACCGACGTCGCCATCTTTCGGGAGATGGGTGAGCTGGGCCTGCTGGGCCCGACCATCGCGCCCGAGTACGGCGGCCCCGGCTTGAACTACGTGGCCTATGGCCTGATCGCGCGCGAAGTCGAGCGCGTCGACTCTGGCTATCGCTCGATGATGAGCGTGCAATCGTCGCTGGTGATGGTGCCCATCAATGAGTTTGGCACCGAAGCCCAAAAGCAAAAGTTTCTGCCCAAGCTCGCCACCGGCGAGTGGATCGGCTGCTTTGGCCTGACCGAACCCGACCACGGCTCTGACCCCGCCAGCATGGCCACCCGGGCCCAAAAAGTGCCCGGCGGCTACCAGCTCAAGGGCAACAAAATGTGGATCTCCAACAGCCCCATTGCCGATGTCTTCGTGGTCTGGGCCAAAGAGGTCAGCGAGGGCGGCCAGGTCGGCCCGATCCGAGGCTTCATTCTGGAAAAAGGGATGAAGGGCCTCAGCGCCCCCGCCGTGCACGGCAAGGTGGGTTTGCGTGCGTCCATCACGGGCGAGATTGTCATGGACGGCGTCTTTGTGCCGGAAGAAAACGCCTTCCCCGAAGTGCAGGGCCTCAAAGGCCCCTTCACCTGCTTGAACAGCGCCCGCTATGGCATCGCCTGGGGTGCCCTCGGTGCCGCCGAGTTCTGCTGGCACACCGCGCGCCAGTATGTGCTGGACCGCCAGCAATTCGGCCGCCCCCTGGCCGCCAATCAACTCATCCAGAAGAAATTGGCCGATATGCAAACCGAAATCGCCCTGGGCCTGCAAGGCTGCCTGCGATTGGGCCGCATGAAAGACGAAGGCACTGCCGCCGTCGAGACCACCTCCATCATCAAGCGCAACTCTTGCGGCAAGGCGCTGGACATCGCCCGTCTGGCGCGCGACATGATGGGCGGCAACGGCATCAGCGACGAATTCGGCGTGGCACGCCACCTGGTCAACCTCGAGGTGGTCAACACCTACGAAGGCACCCACGACATCCACGCGCTCATTTTGGGCCGTGCCCAGACCGGCATCGCCGCCTTTGCCAATTGAGCCAGACCCTCAAGCCCCAACGCGTGGTCGTGGGCTTGAGCGGCGGGGTCGACTCGGCCGTGACGGCCTGGCTGCTCAAGCGGCAGGGCCACGAAGTCGTCGGCATCTTCATGAAAAACTGGGAAGACGATGACGACAGTGAGTACTGCTC
>JBEAZY010000014.1:0-7591 GCA_041159205.1 Pseudomonadota bacterium | reverse complement strand
AGCAGCCAGGGACTGGATGCGGGGCCAGCGATGTTGCGTGCCAACCCAAAATTTGTGCTGCGCAACCATTTGGGTGAGTGGGTCATCAAAGCCGCCCAAAGCGGTGACTTCGCGCCTGTCAGGCAGTTGCTGCGGGTCTTGCAATCGCCCTATGATGAACATCCCGACCATGACACATGGGCCGGGTTCCCGCCCGAATGGGCCAAACGCATAGAAATTTCTTGCTCCTCATGACAAATTTGTCCAAAACCGACGACGAATGGCGCGAATTTTTGCGTCAACAAGGGGCCGAACCCCTGGCTTTTGAAGTCACCCGACAGGCGGCCACAGAGCGGCCCTTTACCGGCCTGTACGAAGACCACTGGAAAAACGGTCGCTACCACTGCGTGTGTTGTGGTGCCTTATTGTTCGACTCAGGCACCAAATTCGATGCCGGTTGCGGGTGGCCCAGTTTTTGGCAGGCCGCGCAGCCCGGGGCGATCAAGGAAGTGACTGACCAAAGCCACGGCATGCGCCGCACGGAAACCCGATGTGCGTCTTGCGACGCCCATTTGGGTCATGTCTTCCCCGATGGCCCTGCCCCCACGGGCTTGCGCTATTGCATGAACTCGGCCGCTTTGCGTTTCAAGGACGGCGCATGAAACTGCTGATTGATTTTTTCCCCATCGTCCTCTTTTTCGCCGCTTTCAAGCTGTTTGACATATATGTGGCGACGGCGGTGGCCATCGCGGGCACACTGGCCCAAATCGCCTGGCTGCGCCACAAAAATGGGCGCATCGAGCCGATGCAATGGCTCAGCCTCGGGGTGATCGTGGTCTTTGGCGGTGCCACATTGCTGGCCCATGACGAGACCTTCATCAAATGGAAGCCTACCGTCCTGTATGCTCTGATGGCCGCCGCGCTGTGGGGCGGATGGTGCTTTGCCCGGCGCAACTTCATTCGCATGTTGATGGAGAAACAACTCGAACTACCCGACCCGGTCTGGCGCACTTTGTTGCATGCCTGGGCTTGTTTTTTCAGCGTGATGGCGGGCTTGAATCTCTGGGTGGCCTACCAATTTGACACTGACACCTGGGTCAATTTCAAGTTGTTTGGCGGCATGGGCTTGATGCTGTTGTTTGTGGTCGGCCAGGCCGTTTATCTGGGCCGTCACATGCAGGAACCCGACGCATGAGCCTGACTGCCGAGGAATTGCATTCGCGCTTGCACGAACGCCTCGCGCCCCGCCGACTGGAAGTGATCGACGAGAGCGCCCTGCACGCCGGTCATGCGGGGTCCAACGGTCAAGACCGGGGGACCCACTTCCGGGTTCGAATCGGCGACCCTGCTTTCTCTAATCTGACTCGAGTGGCCCGCCATCGGCTTGTGTATGATGCTGTGGGTGATGCCATGGCCCAAGGCTTGCATGCCCTGGCCATTGAAGTAGTGCCTTTTGAATAATGAACCACTGAGCAAGGATTCCCTGAAATGAACAAGCATCTCACCGCAGCGTCGTTGGCATTGGCTTTGTCCACCCTCTGCGCCCCGGCGTTTTCTCAGAATATCGCCATCGTCAATGGCAAGGCGGTGCCCAAAGCCCGGGCCGAAGCCCTCTCGCAGCAACTGATCCGATCGGGCCGGCCGATCACGCCCGACATCGAAGCGCAAATCAAAGAAGAAGTGATCGCGCGAGAGATTTTTATGCAGGAAGCCCAGCGCCGGGGCCTCGATGCCAGCGATGATTTCAAGAGCCAGATTGAATTGGCCCGTCAGACTATATTGATCCGGGAATTGTTCGCCGACGAGCAAAAAAAGAACCCCGTCACCGAAGCCGATATGAAAGCCGAGTACGACAAATTCGTGGCGGCCAATGGGGGCAAGGAATACCGTTCGCGCCACATTCTGGTCGAAAAGGAAGAACAAGCCAAAGCGCTGATTGCCAGCTTGAAGAAAGGGGCCAAGTTTGAGGACTTGGCCAAGAAGCAGTCCAAGGACCCCGGCTCGGGAGCCAACGGCGGCGATCTGGACTGGGCTTCACCCGGTAATTTCGTCAAAGAGTTCTCAGACGCCATGGTCTCCCTCAAAAAGGGGCAAATCACCGACACACCGGTCAAAAGCCAGTTCGGCTTTCACGTGATACGGCTGGATGATGTGCGTGAAGCCCAATTGCCCAAATTTGACGATGTCAAAGCGCAGATTTCTCAGCAATTGCAGCAGCAGAAACAGGCCAATTTCCAGCAGGAAATGCGCGCCAAAGCCAAAGTCGAATAAGCCCTGGTCATCGGCGGTCGGGGACCTGTTAACCGACCCAGCGACGGGCATTGCGCCATATCCGCATCCACGGACTGTGCGTGGAGACATCGCCCGGTGTCCAGCTCATTTGAATGTGCCGGAACACCCGCTCGGGGTGCGGCATCATGGCGGTAAAACGGCCATCGGCGGTGGTGACTGCAGTCAGCCCCTGCGGACTGCCGTTAGGATTGGCGGGGTATTGCTCGGTGGCTTGGCCTTTGGCATCGACAAAGCGCATGGCGGCCAACACCCGGTCCGGATCGCCCTGGTGCTGGAAATTGGCATACCCTTCACCGTGGGACACTGCGATGGGCAGCAGGCTGCCGGCCATGCCTTGCAGGAACATACTGGGCGAATCGAGCACCTCGACCTGTGACAGACGCGACTCGAAGCGTTCGCTCAGATTCGTGGTGAAGCGCGGCCAGGCCTGAGCCCCGGGAATGATCGAGGCCAATTCAGCAAACATCTGACAGCCATTGCACACGCCCAGGGCAAAGGTATCACCCCGGCCAAAGAAAGACTCAAACTGATCACGCAAGGCGTCATTGAATGTGATGCTGCGGGCCCACCCGACCCCGGCGCCCAAGGTATCGCCATAGCTGAAACCGCCACAGGCCACCAGCCCTTGAAAATCGGACAGCTGCATCCGGCCAGACTGCAAATCGCTCATGTGTACGTCGTGGGGTTCGAACCCCGCGAGGTGAAAGGCATAGGCCATCTCCAGGTGCGAATTGACCCCTTGCTCGCGCAACACCGCGACTTTCGGGCGAGCCAGATGGATGAAGGGGGCGGCCACATCTTCCTGCGGGTCAAAACTGGGCTTTTGTTGCAAACCAGGGTTATCTGGGCGGCCCACCTCATCGTGTTCGCTGTCGGCACACTGGGGGTTGTCGCGCAAGCGGCAGATGCGCCAACTGACACTGTCCCACACCTGATGCAAATCGCGCACAGAGGCAGAAAAGATCTCTTTGGCATCGCGCCAGATGCTGATTCGCCCCTTCCCGGCATCGAGGGCAGAGGACATCGGGCGTGTTTTGCCGATGCAGTGGCTGTGGGTGGACAGACCATGCTGGCGCAAGATGCGCATGACCTCATCCCGATCCGACGTCAGGACCTGGATCACCACCCCCAACTCTTCGTTGAATAAGGCCCTCAGGCTGAGGTCATCGCGCAACCCCCCCACCTGTGCGGCCCAGTTTTTGCTGTCGCCATGGTCGGCCCGACTGTCTTTGATGCCATCCCCTTGAGTGACCAGCATATCGATGTGCAGGGCCACCCCCACATGACCTGCAAACGCCATTTCAGCCACTGTGGCCAACAGACCGCCATCGCTGCGGTCGTGGTAAGCCAAGACCAGTCCTTGGCTTCGCATGACAGCCAAGGCTTGAGCCAACCGGGGCAGGCAAGACGGGTCATCGAGATCAGGAACGCGGTCATGGCTGACGTGTCCCTGCGTATTGAGCCACTGCTCAAGCACGCTACCCCCCATGCGGGTCTGCCCCTGAGCCAAATCGATCAATATAAGGGTGGTATCGGCCTCGGTGGCGTTGAGTTGTGGCGTCCAGGTGCCACGCACGTCCGCCAGGCTGACAAAGCCGCTGACGATCAGGCTCACCGGAGAGGTGACACGACGGGCTTGGCCCTGAGCCTGCCACTGGGTGCGCATGGACAAACTGTCTTTGCCGACGGGAATGGAAATGCCCAATTGGGGGCATAACTCCAAGCCGACGGCCCGAACGGTCTGAAACAAGGCCGCATCTTCGCCCGGCTCGCCACAGGCGGCCATCCAGTTGGCCGACAGCTTCACGCGCCCCAACTCGATGGGGGCGGCCAGCAAATTGGTGATGCATTCGGCCACGGCCATGCGACCACTGGCCGGGGCGTTGACCGCTGCCAAGGGGGTGCGTTCTCCCATGGCCATGGCCTCGCCGGCAAAACCACGGTAGTCGGCCAGGGTGACGGCCAAATCGGCCACCGGCACCTGCCAGGGGCCCACCATTTGGTCGCGATGGGTCAAGCCACCCACGGTTCGATCACCGATGGTGATCAAAAACCGTTTCGAGGCCACCGTCGGGTGGCTGAGCACGCCAGTCACGGCTTGCGTCAGATCGACCTGGGTGAGGTCTATGGCGCGGGTGGGCCGAACCAAGGACTCGACTTGTCGATGCATGCGCGGGGGTTTGCCCAGCAAGACTTCCATGGGCATGTCGACCGGACTATCTTGGCCGGGGTCTTCCAGACGCAGCTGTCTCTCGGTCGTGACGACCCCCACCACGGCATATGGGCATCTCTCGCGCTCACACAGTGTGCGAAAAAGATCCAGGTCGTGCGGGGCAATGGCCAGCACATAACGTTCCTGGCTCTCGTTGCACCAGATTTCTTTCGGGGCCATGCCGGTTTCTTCCTGCGGCACCTGACGCAAATTGAAATGCGCGCCCATGCCGGCATCGTTGACCAGCTCGGGAAAGGCATTGGACAAGCCACCGGCCCCCACATCGTGAATGGCGCGTATCGGGTTGCGCTCCCCCAGGCCCCAGCAATGATTGATGACCTCCTGAGCCCGGCGCTCGATTTCGGGGTTGCTGCGCTGCACCGAGTCAAAATCGAGCTCGGCGGCATTAGCGCCTCCGGCCAGTGAACTGGCCGCGCCGCCACCCATGCCGATGCGCATGCCAGGCCCTCCCAACTGGATCAGCAAAGAGCCGGCGGGCAGGTCGAGTTTTTGGGTTTGGCCGGCATCAATCTGCCCCAGTCCCCCGGCGATCATGATGGGCTTGTGATAGCCCAGTTGAACGCCATCGACCAGCTGCTCGTATTCGCGAAAGTAACCGCACAGATTGGGGCGCCCGAACTCGTTGTTGAATGCCGCCCCGCCGAGGGGCCCTTCGATCATGATCTCGAGCGGGCTGGCCATGTGGCCGGGCTTGCCGTTGGGTTGATCGCTGAGCCCCCCCCACAAGCGCGACACTGTGAAACCGGTCAGTCCCGCCTTTGGGCGCGATCCCCGGCCCGTGGCCCCTTCATCCCGAATCTCACCACCTGCACCCGTCGATGCACCAGGATGGGGCGATATCGCCGTCGGGTGGTTGTGGGTTTCCACCTTCATCAAGATGTGATGCCTGGCAGGCTCGGCCACATAGGGGGCCCCTTGTGCTGTCGGTCGGGCCAACCAGCGCTGCAGCGTGTGACCGCTCATGATGGATGCGTTATCGGCGTAAGCCACCACGGTATGCTGGGGCGTCACCTGGTGGGTGTGCCGGATCATGCCAAACAAGGTGTGTGCCTGAGGTTCACCATCGATGGTGAATTGGGCATTGAAAATTTTGTGGCGACAGTGCTCGCTATTGGCCTGGGCAAACATCATCAGCTCGACATCCGTCGGGTTGCGTCCCAGCTGGCCAAAGGCCTGCGCCAGATAATCGATTTCGTCCTCTGCCAGCGCCAGCCCCCACTGCTCGTTGGCCCGCACCAAGGCCTGGCGCCCCTGGCCCAGCACATCGACGCGGGCCATCGGATCGGCCTCACGCGGCACAAACAATTGCCACAGGGCATCGCGGCTATCGAGTACCGACTCGGTCATGCGGTCATGCAGCTGCGCGGTCAGGCGCAGCCCCACCGGGTGTTCCAAGGGGCCCGAACGGCGAAGCATCTTGAGGCGGTACTCGGTGGCCCGCTCGACCCGATGGACAGGCAAGCCACAATTGCGGGCGATGTCGGTGGCCTTGGATGCCCAGGGCGACAATGTGCCCAAGCGCGGGGACACCCACCAAATGGCATCGGCTGGGGCATCCAAGGGCATGTCGGCCCCCTGATTGAGCAGGCGCCGGATGCGTTCGAGCTGATCTGCCGTGGGCGCTTGACGCCAGTCGACCAAATACAAATACCGTCCGGACACCCCCGAGACGTCAGCGTGCTCTGCTTGCAGGCGGGTTAAAAGCAGTTGGGCCCGGAATGGGCTGAGGGCGCCGGCCCCCTCGATCAGGGTATGTTGGGAGGTCACCAGGGAATTCTAATGGAACACCCCTGGGCAGATGTATACATCGGGGATAATCCAGACCATGACCATCGAACTCAAAGACGCCCAAGGCATCGCCGGCATGCGGGTGGCTGGCCGACTGGCCGCCGAAGTGCTGGATTACCTGGCCCCGCACATCAAACCCGGCATGACCACCAACGAGATCGATCGCTTGGCCCATGATTACATGGTGAATGTGCAGCACACCATTCCGGCCCCGCTGAACTACGCCCCCAACGGTTACAAGCCCTACCCCAAGTCGATCTGCACCTCGATCAACCACCAGGTTTGTCATGGCATCCCCAGCGACAAGGTGCTCAAGAAGGGGGACATACTCAACGTCGACATCACGGTCATCAAAGACGGTTGGCACGGCGACACCAGTCGAATGTTCACTGTGGGCGAAGCCTCGATTGCCGCCAGGCGCTTGTGTCAGATCACCTACGAGGCGATGTGGCACGGCATCTTGCAAGTTAAGCCAGGCGCCCATTTGGGTGACATAGGCTGGGCCATCCAGAAATTCGCTGAACGTCATGGCTATTCGATCGTGCGTGAATTTTGTGGCCATGGCATCGGGCGTGGCTTCCACGAAGAACCGCAGGTATTGCACTATGGCCGTCCGGGCACGCTGGACAAGTTGGTCCCTGGCATGATCTTTACGATCGAGCCCATGATCAATGCGGGGCGACGCGACATCAAAGAATTGGGCGACGGCTGGACCATCGTTACCCGGGATCATTCCTTGTCGGCGCAATGGGAGCACACCGTGCTGGTGACAGAGACGGGTTACGAGGTTCTGACTTTGAGCGAGGCCAGCCCTGCCCTGCCCGCCTTTGTCGCGACCACAGCCTGCTGAGGCCTTTCTTTCTATGGCGCCCGAGCAGACCTTCCGGCAACGCAAAAAGGACCTGCTGACTGTCATCGACGGGCAAACCGTATCGGCATCGTCCCGCGCCGTGCAAGGCAGCCTGCAAAAGCTCTGCCGCCTGACCGATCAGGTCATTGTCGAACTCTGGCAAAGCAGCGGTCTGGGCGCCCCCCTGGCCCTATTGGCGGTGGGCGGCTATGGCCGGGGCGAGTTATTCCCTCACTCAGATGTCGATGTGTTGGTGCTCTTGCCCAACGGTTGTGAACTGGCACAAGACGAAGCCTTGCGTCAAAAGGTCGAGCGTTTCATCGGCCTTTGCTGGGACACCGGCCTGGAGATCGGCTCCAGCGTGCGCACGCTGGACGAGTGCCTGCAGGAATCGGCCCGGGACATCACCATTCAGACCTCTTTGCTCGAAGCCCGCCATCTGAGCGGCA
>JBEAZY010000013.1:0-5125 GCA_041159205.1 Pseudomonadota bacterium | reverse complement strand
CGTCCAAGGAGCGCCCATGAACTTATTTTTGACCCGCACATCCCGTGCCCCATCCGCCAGTCGCCGCCTCACCCTGTGTCGCATCGGGCTGGTCTCAGTGTGTCTGGCTTGGGGCGCGCCGGCCTGGGCCGAGGAGGCCCCCGATGCCTTCATTAAACGCCTGACCACCGATTTGCTCGACGCCGTGAAAAGCGACCCGGCCCTCAAAACCGGAGATCCGCAACGCTTGTCGCAATTGGTCGACCAGAAGGTCATGCCGCATCTGAATTTTCAGCGCATGACCGCCTCGGCGGTCGGCCCGTCCTGGCGCCAAGCCAGTGCCGAGCAAAAGGCTCGGCTACAAGAAGAGTTCAAAGCGTTGTTGGTCCGAACTTATTCGGGGGCCGTGTCCCAGATCAAAGATCTGACCGTGTCGGTCAAGCCCTTGCGGGCGGCGGCCACCGACCAGGAAGTGCTGGTGCGCACCGAGGTGCGTGGGGGAGCCGAGCCTGTGGCCATCGATTACCGCCTGGAAAAAACGGCTGACGCCCCCAGCGGCTGGCGCATCTACAACCTCAATGTCGCGGGCATTTGGCTGGTCGACACCTACCGCACCCAGTTCGGCCAGGAAATCAATGCCAAGGGCATAGACGGCCTCATTGTGTCTTTGTCTGAGCGCAACAAAGGCGGCGCGCGCAAGTGACGGCCGATACCCTCACGCTCAGGCTGCCTGCCACCTTGCGGCAGGCGCAGGCCATGGCCTGGTTACAGGGCCTGGCCCTGCCCACCCGGGGGCAGACTGCTGTCCTCGATGCCAGCGACCTGGTGTCATTCGACTCGGCCGCATTGGCCTGCCTGCTCGAATTGAGGCGCCGCGCCCAGGCTGGCGCCTGGCACATTCGGGTCGAAGGCTTGCCCGAGCGTGTGCAGCGCTTGGCGCAGGTTTACGGTTTGGTTGAATTGATCTGAGGGCGCATTTCACCCATGTCCGCAGTTTCATTCCAGTCGGTCAGCAAAACATACACCACCTCCAAAGGTGACTTCCAGGCGCTAGACAGCGTCAGTTTCGACATCGAAGAAGGTGAATTCTTTGGCCTGCTCGGTCCCAATGGGGCAGGCAAAACCACCCTCATCAGCATCCTGGCCGGCCTCAGTCGACCCTCAGGTGGCCGGGTCTGTGTGCGCGGCCACGACGTGATGACCCAGGCGGCGCAAGCCCGTCAATTGCTGGGGGTGGTGCCGCAAGAACTGGTGTTCGACCCTTTTTTCACGGTGCGCGAGGCCTTGCGCTTTCAGTCGGGCTATTTCGGCGTCACAGACAATGCCGCCTGGATCGACGAATTGCTGGAAGGCCTGGGCCTGGCCGACAAAGCCGGCGCCAATATGCGCCAATTGTCGGGCGGCATGAAACGGCGTGTTTTGGTGGCCCAGGCCCTGGTTCACAAACCCCCCGTGATCGTCCTCGATGAGCCCACAGCGGGGGTGGACGTCGAGCTGCGTCAAACCCTGTGGCAATTCATCGCGCGCCTCAATCGCGAAGGTCATACAGTTTTGCTCACCACCCACTACCTCGAAGAGGCCGAAGCCCTGTGCGGTCGCATTGCCATGCTCAAACAAGGGCGGGTGGTGGCCTTGCAACGCACCAGCGAGTTGTTGAGCGCGGCTTCCAGCAATGTATTGCGCTTCAAGCTCGATGCCGAGCTCCCGCCCGAACTGGCGCGCCAGGCCCGGGTGACCGGCCGCATCGTGCAATTTCCCGCCCATGACGCCAACGAAATCGAGCGCTATCTGGCCGCAGTCAGGCAGGCCGGGCTCAAGGCCGAAGACGTTGAAATCCGAAAAGCCGACCTGGAGGACGTATTCCTCGATGTCATGGCCCGCTCAGGGCAGGCGCAGGAGATGACGACATGATGGGCTGGCGCGCTTTGTTCCTCAAGGAAGTGCTGCGCTTTTGGAAAGTCAGCTTCCAGACCATCGCCGCACCGGTGATGACCGCCTGTTTGTACCTGCTGATTTTTGGCCATGTGCTGGAAGACAAGGTGCAGGTTTACGACCAGGTCAAATACACTGCATTCCTGATCCCGGGGCTGGTGATGATGAGCGTATTGCAAAACGCTTTCGCCAACAGCTCTTCCTCCATCATCCAGAGCAAAATCATGGGCAACCTGATTTTCATATTGCTCACCCCGCTCAGTCATCGCAGCTGGTTCGTGGCCTATGTGGGGTCTTCGGTGGTGCGGGGTTTGGCGGTCGGATTGGGTGTCTTGCTGGTCACCGCTTGGGTGTCTCCTTTGCAGATGGTGGCCCCCTTGTGGATACTGGTCTTCGCCTTCCTGGGGGCTGCCATGTTGGGCACACTGGGCTTGATCGCCGGGCTGTGGGCCGAAAAATTCGACCAGATGGCGGCATTCCAGAACTTTGTCATCATGCCCATGACCTTTTTGAGCGGCGTGTTCTATTCAATTCACTCGCTGCCTGACTTTTGGCAGGCAGCCAGCCATCTGAATCCCTTCTTTTACATGATCGATGGATTCCGCTACGGCTTTTTTGGCGTCAGCGATGTATCGCCCTGGCTCAGTCTGGGGCTGGTCGGAGCGGCTTGGCTGCTGGTTTCGGCACTGGCACTGCATTTGTTGCGCATCGGTTACAAAATCAGAGGTTGAAGACATGGACTCGCAACAACTTCGCGCCATCATTGCAGCGGCGCTGCCCTGTGAACACATCGAGGTCGATGGCGACGGACGGCACTGGTATGCCACCCTGGTCAGCCCCTCCTTTCAGGGCTTGAGCCGGGTGCGTCGCCATCAGCTGGTCTATGCCACGCTGGGCCAGCGCATGCACACCGATGAAGTTCATGCCCTGTCCATGAAAACCTTGACCCCCGCCGAATGGGCGCAGCAAGGGGCCCGGCATGGATAAGTTGCTGATTCGCGGCGGCCGCCCATTGCACGGAGAAATGGCGGTATCCGGTGCCAAGAATGCCGCCTTGCCCGAATTGTGTGCGGCTTTGCTCACAAGCGACTCGGTGACCCTGGGCAACGTGCCCAAATTGCAAGACATCGCCACCATGGTCAAGCTCATCCGGCACATGGGCGTCGACGTCCAGCTGACGCGGCCAGGCGAGTTACAGCTTTGTGCCCAGCCCCTGTCCCGGCCAGAGGCCCCGTATGACCTGGTCAAAACCATGCGCGCCTCCGTGTTGGTGCTGGGGCCTTTGCTCACCCGCTATGGCCAGGCCCGGGTGTCGCTGCCCGGCGGGTGTGCGATCGGTTCGCGTCCTGTCGACCAGCACATCAAGGGCTTGCAGGCCATGGGTGCCGTCATCGAGGTGCAGCATGGCTATATGGTGGCCAGCCTGGCCCCGGGGCTGAAACGCCTGCGCGGCACCCATATCACCACCGACATGGTGACTGTGACTGGCACTGAAAATTTCATGATGGCGGCCTGTCTTGCCGAAGGCGAGACGGTACTCGAAAACGCCGCCCAAGAGCCGGAAATCCCCGATCTGGCCGAACTTCTGATCGCCATGGGTGCCCGCATCGAAGGGCACGGCACCAGCAAGATCCGCATTCAGGGCGTTGAGCGACTGCACGGCGCCAGCCACCAGGTGGTGGCCGATCGCATTGAAGCCGGTACTTTCCTGTGTGCCGTGGCCGCCACCGGCGGTGAGGTGGTGCTGAAACATGCCCGCGCCGATCACCTCGAAGCCGTGATCGAAAAATTGCAAGCCGCCGGGGCCCGGGTCGAGGTCGGCGACGACCACATTCGCATCCGCAGCCAGGGTCGCCTGAAGGCCCAGAGTTTCCGGACCACCGAATACCCCGGCTTTCCCACCGACATGCAGGCCCAGTTCATGGCGCTGAATTGCATCGCCCATGGCACCAGCAAGGTGACCGAAACCATCTTCGAAAACCGGTTCATGCACGTCAACGAGCTGGTCCGGCTTGGGGCCAATATACAGATCGACGGCAAAGTGGCCGTGGTCGAAGGCGTCAGCGGCCTGTCGGGTGCGACCGTCATGGCCACCGATTTGCGCGCCTCGGCCAGCCTGGTCATCGCCGGCCTGGTGGCGGAAGGCGAAACCTGTGTCGACCGCATCTACCACCTCGATCGGGGGTACGATCGCATGGAAGCCAAGCTCAAAGCCCTGGGCGCAGACATCGAAAGAATCTCATGATCACGCTGGCCTTGTCCAAAGGACGCATCTTTGACGAAACCCTGCCCCTGCTGGCCTCGGCGGGCATACAGGTTTTGGAAGACCCGGAAAAATCGCGCAAACTGATTTTGCCGACCAATCACGAAGGGGTGCGGGTGGTGCTGGTGCGCGCCTCTGATGTGCCCACCTACGTCCAGTATGGTGGCGCCGACTTGGGCGTCACCGGCCTGGACACCCTGATCGAGCACGGCGGACAAGGCCTGTACCAACCGCTCGATCTGCGCATCGCCAAATGCCGCATGAGCGTGGCGGTGCCTGCCGGTTTCGATTACGCGGGTGCAGTGCGCAGCGGTTCACGCCTGAAAGTGGCCACCAAATATGTGGGCATCGCGCGCGATTTCTTTGCCGCCAAAGGGGTGCATGTCGACTTGGTGAAGCTTTACGGCAGCATGGAACTGGCCCCCTTGACCGGCATGTCCGACGCCATCGTCGACCTGGTCTCGACCGGCAGCACCCTGAAGGCCAACCAACTGGTCGAGGTAGAGCACATCATGGACATCAGCTCCAGACTGGTGGTGAACCAGGCTTCGCTCAAACTCAAGCAGGCGCCGATCCGCCGCATGCTCGAAGCCTTTCAGACCGCCCTGTCTGCACAGGTTACTTAAGAGGTCGTGTCAGATGGTCCAAGTATTGCGACTCTCCACCGCCAGCGCTGACTTTGAAGCCGCCTTCAAGCAACGTCTGCACTGGTCGGCCGACACTGATGCGGCCATTGAACAACGGGTGAGCGAAATTCTGGCAGACGTGCGCCTGCGCGGCGATCTGGCCGTGCTCGAATACACCCGGCGCTTTGACGGCTTGACCGTCACGGGCATGCCACAGCTGGAACTGGGCGCCGATGAACTCAAAGCGGCTTTTGACGGCTTGCCCGAAGCGCAGCGCCAAGCTTTGCAAACCGCTGCCGCCCGTGTGCGCAGCTATCACGAGGCG
>JBEAZY010000012.1:0-52914 GCA_041159205.1 Pseudomonadota bacterium | reverse complement strand
GCCGGATGGGGCATAGGGGGAGAATGCCGCCACACGTGCCGGCGCACTGTCGCGATCGAAGGCGTAGCTCAGTTGAAGCTGCATCTGATGAAGCTGGCGCGGGCTGTTTGCACCAAGGCGTCGGCTGTAGCCCATGGACCATTGCCAGGCAGGCGTCAAAGGATAGGACCACAGCACACCGGCACGTTTTTGCTCGCGCACTGACTCATAAGACAGGCGCCACTGGTCGCTGACACGCCATGTGGCACTGGCAAAAGGGCCATTCAACAAAGCATTGCGCTTGACGATGTGCCCCCAACCCAAAGAGAGGTCCAGATCTCGCCAGGTGCTGGTCCAGACCCCATAGTTTTGCCTGAATTGGGTGGCCGACCCACCATAGTCGCTGAAGCCCAGGGCAACCCGGCCCTGAAGAGGCAAGTCTATCGGCAGTCGGTATTTGCCCCCCACAGACAAATCGCGGCTCTGGGCATGGCAGTTGCGCAAGCGCTGGTCGCAGTCCGGGTCCCCGTCGTAGGCCAGGCGGGTGCTGAGCTCCAAACCCGGCAAGACACCGAGCCCCAAACCGGTCGAGCCAAAATATCCCGTACCCGGGTAGACCCTTTTGCTCTCAGGAATGTTGTCACTCAGCCCGAAGCTCACCCCGCCCAAAGGCAAGACATCGGCGGTGGGGGTGTTGATGGTGCCGGTATACCCGGTGGGTGCCCATTGGGCCCATGCGGCAGGGGCCAGGCACAAGAAGAAAAACCAGCCATACAGGATTTGTATGTGCCGCCAGTTGGCCTGCCTCCATTTGAAGGATGATTGGGAAACAAGCATCAGTTCGAACCGCCCGCAGCGCCCGTCTTGACCCTTGATTGGGCGAAATCGCTGCGAATTTGAGCCGCCACATCCGGGGGCGTCAGGTACAGGCACAGGATGGTGACCCCCACGCAGAGCAGCGGGCCCCCGCATGTTTTCGGCTGACTCATCACGACCCCATAAAGAGTACTTTAATTTTCATTTAAAGGTTATTTTAATTATTTTATGTTGAACATCGGTCCGGGGAAATATTGCCAAACCCCTCTGCCTGCGTGGCAGCCGGCTGGAGGTGCTAAAGTGCCCGGATGAGTGCTGAGGTTTCTTTTGATCACATCATTGTCGGCGGGGGCACGGCAGGTTGCCTGCTGGCCAATCGACTGAGTGCCGACCCGCGTCGACGGGTGCTGCTGATTGAGGCCGGGCGCAAAGACGACTACCACTGGGTTCATATTCCGGTCGGGTATTTGTATTGCATCGGCAACCCGCGCACCGACTGGATGTACCAGACCGAAGCCAGTGAGGGGCTGAATGGCCGGCGTCTGCGCTATCCGCGCGGTAAGGTCTTGGGCGGTTGCTCCAGCATCAACGGCATGATCTATATGCGCGGTCAGTCGCGTGACTATGACCAGTGGGCCGAGATCACGGGGGATGCGGCTTGGCGCTGGGAGGCGTGTTTGCCCTACTTTGTGCGACATGAAGACCATCACCTGGGGACCAATGCCTGGCATGGCGCGGGCGGCGAGTGGCGGGTAGAGCGGCAACGCTTGCGCTGGGATGTGCTGGACGCCTTTGCCCAGGCGGCGCAGCAGGCAGGGTTGCCCGCGAGCGAAGATTTCAACCGGGGCCACAACGAGGGAGTGGGTTACTTTGAGGTGAATCAGCGCCGGGGCTGGCGTTGGAACACGGCGAAAGCGTTTTTGCGCCCGACCTGTTATGGCCGCCCCAATTTTGAGATGTGGACCTCGGCCCAGGTGATGGGGCTGCAATGGACCACGTTGGCCGATGGCCGCCTGGCTTGCCAGGGTGTGCGGGTGTGGGACGGGCAGCAAGAGGTGCTGGTGCGGGCCGAACGCGAGGTGACCCTGTGTGCGGGCAGCATCGGCTCGCCGCAAATTCTCGAGTTGTCGGGGGTGGGCCAGGCCGAGCGATTGGGGGCGCTGGGTATCAAGCCGGTGGTGAACCTGCCGGGGGTGGGAGAAAACCTGCAGGATCATTTGCAGATCAGGGCGGTTTACCAGGTGCAGGGTGTGAAAACCCTGAACACCTTGGCCCGGCATTGGTGGGGCAAGGCCATGATCGGTCTGGAGTATGCCTTGAAGCAAACCGGGCCGATGAGCATGGCCCCTTCGCAACTGGGCGCCTTCACACGCAGCAGCCCGGCGCACGAGTGGCCCAATATCCAATTCCATGTGCAACCCCTGAGTCTGGATGCGTTTGGCGAGCCCCTGCATGATTTTCCGGCCTTTACCGCCAGCGTGTGCAATCTGAAACCCACCAGCCGTGGCCATGTGCACATCTCGTCGCCAGACTTCGCGCAGGCCCCCGCGATCGCCCCCCATTACCTGAGCACCCCGGAAGATCGCCAGGTGGCGGCGGACTCCTTGCGGGTCGCGCGGCGCATTGTGTCGCAGCCGGCCTTGGCCCCATTCAAACCGGTGGAGTGGAAGCCGGGGCCGCAGTACCAGAGCGATGAGGATTTGGCGCGCCTGGCCGGCGATATCGCGACGACGATTTTTCATCCGGTGGGCACGGCGCGCATGGGTCGGGCCGACGATCCGCAGGCGGTGGTCGATGCCCAGCTGCGGCTGCTGGATGGTCGCGGTGGAAGGGTGCAGGGTCTGCGCGTGGTCGATGCCAGCGTGATGCCCACCATCACCAGCGGCAATACCAATTCTCCGACCCTGATGCTGGCTGAAAAAGCCGCCGAATGGATGCTGAAGGATTGAATTCGGGGATTTCCCCTAGAGGCGTTTCGGGAAAGCCCTAAGACTTTTAAGGAATCAGGGGCATTACATTGAACTCACTCGCGTGAGCACTATCGGTTCTGCGAGGGTTCGAGGAGACGAACGATTCCTTTCATGATGATGGCATTTGCAAAAATGCTTTCCGGGCACCGCCAGTCGGTGCTTTTTTTTGTCCGGGCCACAGCGGCCTAAGCCTTTGCAGCCTGACACCCTTGCGTCGTTGCAGACCGCAACGGCGGCAGTGCGACAATCGCCCGCATGGAATTGCTCTTGGTGACGCTGGCCTCGGGTCTGGCCGGTTTTGTGGATGCCATCGTGGGCGGTGGTGGCTTGATTCTGGTGCCCGCCCTGTTTGCGACCTATGTGGCGGCGACCCCGGCGGCGTTGCTGGGCACCAATAAAAGCGCCTCGGTGTGGGGCACCGCCTTTGCCACCTGGCAGTACAGTCGGCGCATCGCCTTGCCTTGGCGCAAATTGATTTTGGCGGTCGCCGTGACCTGGGTCGGGTCTTGGCTGGGGGCCTATGCCCTGACACTGTTGTCGCCGGATTTTTTGCGCAAGCTCTTGCCTTTGATCATGCTGCTGGTGCTGGCCTACACCCTGGCCCGCAAAGACCTGGGGCACACCCATGCCCCGCGCTGGCAGGGTCGACAGGAGACCCTGGCCCTGTGCCTGATTGGCATGGTGATCGGTGCTTACGATGGTTTTTTTGGGCCCGGCACCGGCAGTTTTTTTGTCTTTCTGATGGTGCGGGTGCTGGGTTATGACTTTTTGAATGCCTCGGCCTGCGCCAAGTTGCTGAACGCCACCAGCAATGCCTCGGCCCTGGCCTTGTTTGCATGGCAGGGCCATGTCTGGTGGCACCTGACGCTGGCCCTGGCGGTGGCCAATGTGGCGGGCAGTTTGCTGGGCACGCGCATGGCCCTGCGCCACGGCACGGGATTTGTGCGGGTGATGTTTTTGCTGGTGGTGGGGGCGCTGGTGCTCAAGACCGGCCACGACGCCTTTTGGCGTTAAGGAAGTCCTGCAAAACTCGCCCTTAAATCTCAGGGCGCGCTGTTCTCTGGGCTGGGTCGGGTCATCGGGGTGGTCGGCGCCGGTCTGGGTTGACCCAGCGGGCGGGTGGCCTGGCCACGCTGCACGGCGGCCAAGTCTTCCGGCGCGGGGTAGCGGCCCATGACCACGTAATCGAACACCCGGCGGGCGATGGGGGCGGCATTTTGGGCGCCGAAGCCGGCGTTTTCAACCACCATCGCCAGCGCCACTTGGGGCTGATCGGCCGGCGCATAGGCCATGAAGAGGGCATGGTCGCGCAGTCTCTCGTCGATGCGGGCGGCGTTGTATTTTTCGTTTTGCTTGACGGTGAAGACTTGCGCGGTGCCCGTTTTGCCCCCGCTGGTGTAGGGCGCACCGGCAAAACTGGCGGCCGATGTGCCGTAGAGGTTGACGTCGACCAGGGCCTGACGAATGGTCTCAAGATGCTCGGGCTTGTATTTAAGGTGGGCCACCGGCTCTTTGGCAATGGCCCGCCGCTCGGCGCTGATGGGGTCCACCACCTCTTTGACCAGATGCGGTCGCATTTGCACGCCGTCGTTGACCAGGGTGGCTGTGGCCTGGGCCAATTGCAACATGGTGAAGCTGTTATAGCCCTGCCCGATGCCCAGCGAAATGGTTTCGCCCGAGTACCAGCGCTGTTGCTCGGGCTTCTTGTAGGCCTTGCGCTTCCATTCGGTCGAGGGCAGGATGCCGCGCGATTCGCCCTGAATGTCTATGCCGGTGTATTGCCCGAAGCCCAGGGGTTTGAGGTGGTCGTGCATGAGGTCCACCCCCATGTCGCGCGCGAGCAAATAATAGTAGGTGTCGCACGACTCGACGATGGACTTGCGCATGTCCACGATGCCGTGCCCGCCTTCTTTGTCATCGCGAAAGCGGTGGTTGCCGAACATGAAGTAGCCCGGGTCGGCAAACACCTGCTGGGGCGTGCGTTTGCCGGTCTCCAAGGCGGCCAGACTCATGAAGGGTTTGTAGGTCGACCCGGGCGGGTAGGTGCCGCGCAGGGCGCGATTGAGCAGGGGCTTGTCGGGCGATTCGTTCAGGGCCTTCCAGTTGTCCGCGTCGATGCCCTCGACAAAGAGATTGGGGTCGAAGGTGGGTTTGCTGACGAAGGCCAGAATTTCACCGGTGCGCGGGTCGATGGCCACCATGGCACCGCGCCGTTCGCCAAACATCTGCTCGACCAGTTGTTGCAGCACGATGTCGATGGACAGCACGATGGTTTTGCCCGGCGTGGCCGGTTTGGAGCGCAAGCGACGAACGGCCCGCCCGCCCGCCGAGGTTTCCATTTCGTGAAAGCCGGTGATGCCATGCAGCTCGGATTCATAGCTTTGCTCGACACCCAGTTTGCCGATGTAGTCGGTGCCATGGTAGTTGCCGTCTTCGTCTTGTTCGGCCAGTTGGCGTTTTTCCTGTGCGTTGATGCGACCGATGTAACCGATGACATGGCTCCCCAATTCGCCATAGGGGTATTGCCGGAACAGTCGAGCGCGGATTTCGACGCCGGGAAAGCGATAGCGCTGAGCGGCAAAGCGGGACAATTCTTCGGGCGAGACGCGGGTCCGGATGGGGACCGATTCGAAACTGCGCGATTCCTCACGCAGTTTCTTGAAGCGCCGCCGGTCGCGAGATTGAATGTCGATCACCTGGGCCAATTGGTCGATGACTTCATCGAGTGGGGCCTGCAGTCGGGCCGGGGTGATTTCGACCGTGTAGGCCGAGTAATTGGTGGCCAAAACGATGCCGTTTCGGTCGGTGATGACGCCCCGATTGGGCACGATGGGCACGATGGCGGTGCGGTTGCTTTCGGCCTGGGCCTGGTAGTCGTCGTAGCGCAGGATTTGAAGGTAAAAGAGGCGAGCGATCAACAACAGAAAACAGAGGGTGGCCAAGGCCATGGCGACAAAGGCGCGGCCACGGAAACGGTGCAGGTCGTCGCTGTAGTGTTTGCCGCTGGCCATGTCTGCGCCTGTACTCAGAGGGGGCGGTTGTCGTCGGGGTCGTGGGCACCGCGTTGAGGCCACAACAGCAGGTGCGACAGGGGCACCCACAAGACCGATTCAATGAAGGGTGAGAGCACGGCGTCCCAGCCCGGTAGATCACGGCCCACCACATAGCGGACCGCCGTGTCGATGACGGCACCCAGGACGAACACGGGCAGGATCTGAGGGGCTTGTGTGGGCCCGGTGAACCATTGCATGCGGCGGTGCATTTGCAGGGCCAGAAAGCCCATGACGCTGAATGAGAGCGCGTGCTGCCCCAACAAGGCCGATTCGTGGACATCGCTGAGCAAGCCGAGAAGGAAACAGACGCCTATGCCGACCCTGCGGGGCTGGTGCACACACCAAAACACCAGCACCAGGGCCAGGATGTCGGGCACCCAGGCGGCATTGCCCCACAAGCCCATGTTTTGCAGCATGTTCGCCAACAGGCCCAGCACCAGACTGAGGACGATGAACCAGGGCCGGGCCGGCAGCAGCAGGGCTTCGCCCCGGGGCATGATCATTTGCGCCCCCTTTTCAGGCTGGCCGGTTCGGTGTCTGCACCGGGACGCTCGGGCTGGGCCGGGCCTGTGGTCGAGATGACCATGACGTGGCGCACGCCCTGGGTGATGGCGATGGGTTGGCACAGGATGCGGGCAAAAATCGACTCGGAGCGACGCTCGACCTTGGCCACCCGGGCCACCGGCAAACCGGGCGGGAACACGCCGTCGATGCCGCTGGTGGTGAGCAGGTCACCGTCTTGCACATCGGCATTGGTGGCCAGATAGCGCAGTTCGATCAGGTCAGAACCCTCGCTGTCGCCGAAGGCCACGCCGCGCAAGCCGTTGCGGGTGTTCAGGATGGGGATGGCATGATCGCGGTCGGTGATCAGGGTCAGTTCGCTGACAAATGGGTAGACACGGGTGATTTGGCCGACGATGCCGTTTTCGTCCATGACCGGGGCGCCTGCGCTGAAGCCATGCACCTGGCCTTGATCGAGGATGAGTTTGCGGCTGTAAGGGTCGGCGGCGGTGTAAATGACCTGTGCGCCGCGCGCACTCAGGCCACGGCGCTCGCGCATTTCCAGCAAAGCCCGCAGGCGCTGGTTTTCCAGCAACAGTTGATCGACCTGCATGGACTTGGCCGATTGCACCAGGGCTTTTTCGCGCGCTGCCGTGGCTTCGCGCTGCACCGCGTTTTGGCTGACAAAAAAATCTATGCTTTTGCGGGTCAGCACGATCGGGGCCAGGGCCAGCAATTGCAAGGGGTACAACAGTACCGAAAAGACCGTGCGCACGGGTTGGGTGATGCCCCAGCGGGCATCGCTGAGCATGAGCAGCGAGGCCAGCAAGACGCACAGGATCAACTTGATGGGCGCCGATAAACCTTGCCGAAAGAAGGGCGGTGTTTCCTGGCCTATCGTTCCGAGGGGCATGCGTGTCTCAGTGCGGCTGGTGTGTCATGGCCCCAAGACGAAGGCGGTCATTCGCTGGTGAAGATCGAGCCCAGGCGCTCCATGCGCTCGAGGGCCAGGCCGCAACCGCGCACCACGCAGGTCAGGGGGTCTTCAGCCACCAGAACCGGCAGACCCGTTTCTTCTGAGAGCAGTCGGTCGAGGTCACGCAAGAGGGCGCCGCCGCCGGTCAGCATCATGCCGCGTTCTGCAATGTCGGCACCGAGTTCGGGCGGGGTTTGCTCAAGCGCGTTTTTGACCGCCGACACGATGTTGTTGAGCGGGTCGGTGAGGGCTTCGAGAATTTCGTTGGAGGAGATGGTGAAGCTGCGCGGAACCCCCTCGGAGAGGTTGCGGCCCTTGACTTCCATTTCCTTGACTTCACTGCCGGGAAAGGCCGAGCCGATGCTCTTTTTGATGGCTTCGGCGGTGGGTTCGCCGATCAGCATGCCGTAGTTGCGGCGGATGTAGTTGATGATGGCTTCGTCGAACTTGTCGCCACCCACACGCACGCTGCCTTTGTAGACCATGCCGCCGAGCGAGATCACGCCCACTTCGGTGGTGCCCCCGCCGATGTCGACCACCATCGAGCCATTGGCGTCACTGACCGGCAGGCCGGCCCCGATGGCGGCGGCCATGGGTTCTTCGATCAGGTAAACCTCGGACGCCCCGGCACCCAGGGCCGACTCGCGGATGGCGCGGCGTTCGACCTGGGTCGAACCGCAAGGCACGCAAATGATGATGCGCGGACTGGGGCGCAAGATCGAGCGCGGATGGACCATTTTGATGAACTGTTTGAGCATCTGCTCGGTGACCGTGAAATCGGCGATCACGCCGTCTTTCATGGGTCGAATGGCTTCGATGTTGCCAGGCACCTTGCCCAACATGGCCTTGGCCTCGTGGCCCACGGCCTGAATGGTTTTTTTCCCCTGCGGCCCGCCTTCGTGGCGTATGGACACCACGGAAGGCTCGTCGAGCACGATGCCTTTGTCGCGGACAAATATCAGTGTGTTGGCTGTGCCCAGATCAATGGCCAAATCGGTTGAAAAGTACCGCCGGAGTGCTGCAAACATAACTTTCTTTCAGATGAATTCGGCCAAGGATGTCTTGGGACACCGCCAAACCCAAAATGATACCTGATGGGTGCCCTTTCCGAAGGCTGGAAGGGCATGCCCGACAGGGTCAGGCCGCGATTCAGATTTTGGGGGCAAAAACAATATTCTAGATTCATTGGTTTTAATAAATGAACATGTATTAAAATTTATGTTTTGAACCACGGACTGGCCAGTGACCACCGGCGCCTATTCCAGTCGTTGACGCCCATCCCACAGTCGCAGGATGCCCTCTCATTTTCTGATTTCTGACGCGCACATCGGCACCACGATGTGGCAGCACGCCCTGTTGACGCATTTGGGCTTGAGGGTCACTTCGGCCACGCTGTCCAAGCGTGGTCACTATGCCCCGGACGGGCTCTTGCACCCGGCCCCTTGGGTGCGTCATTTGTCGTGGTGGCCGCGTCGGCTGATCGGTGCGCGCCTGAAGAGCGACCCGGTCTTGCACGACATCACCCATGCCTTGTGCAGCTTTCCGCCGGCGCGCTGCGAGGCCCTGTTGCGTTTGCCCGAACACGTTCAGGTGTGGGTGAACCTGGGACATCGCTTTCATATTCATGTGCGGGGTTGGCGTCTGAAGGCGTGGACCGAGCAGGTCAGGCGGTTGATGCAAGACCCGCGCATGGTGTGGGCCAGCATGTCGCATTACGATGCCCAGTACACACGTTTTTATACCGGCATGGCTCCTCCGCATGCATTGCCCGTGGCCTCGTTTCACTTGCCTCGCGCCCTGCGTGAGCGCGACACGCCACCGTCCAATCGCACGGTGCTGATCGGTCCAAGCCATCACCAGGGTCGGGTGCCTGGCCTGCCAGATCCGGCTGAGTTGAATCGCTTGAGCGCCGCCTGGGCCAGGCGACTGGGGGTGGCGGCTTATCGCTTTCAAAGCATCCGCGAGGCTTACCCGAACGGCCAGGCCACACCTGAGCGTCTGAGTTGCCATCCCGCCGTGGTGATCTCTCCCTATTCGGCGTTTTCGATCTCGATGATCGAGTTGTACCAACTCAACCTGCCGATGTTTGTGCCCGTGAATGGCTTGCTGGTGGATGCCATGGCCGATGTCCGCCTACACCCCATTTACCAAGGGAAGAGGTGGGTGGAGGGGCTGGAGGCCGAATATGCCGAACGCGCACGTGCCATGGGGATGCCGTATTCCCCCAACAGCCCCGAGCCCGATGCCCAACGCCACTGGATCGAGCAGATGTTTTTTAACCAAGTGCCCCATGTGCAACGCTTTGATCAGGCCAAGGACTTGTTGAATCAACTCTATGCCGCCGATTTATCTGAATGGCAGCATCGAATGCGCTCGTTCAACGCTGAATTTTTCAAGCAGGCCGCCTCCACCTGGCAAGGACTGACCCAGGCACCTGGACCCACTGCATGAAAACCCCCACTGCCCTCGCCCACGTGGTGGTGACCAGCATCCACCCGCCGACCGAGGCGGTCCGGCGCATGTCGCGCTATCCGCATCTGCGCACCGTGGTGGTGGGTGATGCCAAATCTCCGGCCAAATGGCAGCAGGACGGGGTGGACTATTGGCCACTGGAGCGACAAGGCGAAATCGATGCCCCTCTGGCGGCCAAGCTGCCCGAAAACCATTACAGCCGCAAGATGTTGGGTTATGTGCACGCCATGCGTTGCGGCGCGTCTGCCATCGTGGACACCGATGACGACAATCTGCCACTGGGCGATTGGCGCTTTCCGGACATGACGGGGCGCTTTTTCAGCACCCTGCCGCAGCTGGGGTTTGTCAATGTGTATCGGCACTTCACCTCACAATTCATTTGGCCGCGGGGATTTCCACTTGAACTGGTGCGACAACCCGCCTGCTGGCGAGAGTCTTTGAGTGAGCAGGTGCAGCAGGTGGCCATTTGGCAGGGGTTGGCCCAGCACGACCCGGATGTGGATGCGATCTATCGGCTGGTTTTGGGACAGGCTTGCCAGTTTGACGAAGCCCCGGCTTTGGTGCTGTCGCCCGGCACGGTCTGCCCGTTCAATAGCCAAAACACTTGGTTCAGCAAGGCCGCGTTTCCGCTGCTCTACATCCCCTCGCAAGTGAGTTTCAGGTTTTGCGACATTTTGCGCGGCCTGGTGGCACAACCCATTTTGTGGCGCATGGGACTGCGTCTGGGTTTTTGTAGCGCCCATGTGCGGCAAGAGCGTCATCCGCATGATCTGATGAGCGATTTTCAATCTGAGTGGCCAATGCACGCCTACGGCTCCCGGGTGGTGGACTGGGTGAACGAGGCTCTGGGCCAAGGGCCCGGTGCCGTCGATTGGTTGCACGATGCCTATGTGGCGCTGGCGCGCCACGGGGTGGTGCCAGGCACTGAGTTGGGGATGCTGGAGGCATGGCTGGCGGCCATGTCGCGCACACGGCCTCTGGCATGAGCCCGGCTTGATGGCGCTGAATTTCTTATGTTTGAATATAAAAAACGTATAATATGTATGTTTTTTAAAATAAAATATTTATTTTAAGAATCCATCCCATTTGCCTTCAGCGGATGAGTGACCCAAGCAATCAAATGAATTTAACTTTGGACAGCAGGATTTTTGTGGCCGGTCATCAGGGCATGGTCGGTTCCGCCTTGGTGCGTCAGCTGCGCGCCACGGGTCACCGCCATGTGCTCACCCGCGATCGCGCCGATCTGGATCTTCGAGACGCCCGACAGGTGCAGGCTTACTTTGAAGCGGTGAAACCCGATGCGGTCTATTTGGCGGCGGCCAGGGTCGGGGGCATCGCTGCAAACCAGCGCCTGCCGGTCGAGTTCATTCAGGACAACCTCCAAATTCAATGCCATGTGATGCAGTCGGCATTTGCCGTGGGCTGCCGGCGCTTGTTGTTTTTGGGGTCGAGTTGCATTTACCCGCGTGATGCGGCACAACCGATGCCGGAAGAAGCGCTGCTGTCGGGACCCCTGGAACCCACCAACGCCCCGTATGCGATCGCGAAGATCGCAGGCATACAAATGTGTCAGAGCTACAACCGTGAGTATGGTGCTTCGCACGGCATGGATTACCGATGCGTCATGCCCACCAATCTGTACGGCCCCGGCGACCGTTACCACCCCGAACATTCGCATGTGATCGCGGCACTGATGCATCGAATGCAGATGGCGCGTGAGCAGCAAGCGCCTCATGTGGAGGTTTGGGGCAGCGGGGAAGCCATGCGCGAGTTTTTGCATGTGGACGACCTGGCGCGCGCCTGTCTGACCGTGATGCAGTTGTCAAAGACGGCGCATGGGCGTCTGACCACGCCAGAGCGGTTGCACCTCAATGTGGGCAGTGGCGAAGAGGTCAGCATTCGCTCGCTGGCGCAAGAAATCGCCCGGTTGGCGGGTTATGGGGGTGAGTTGCGATTTGACGCCCGCCGTCCGGATGGCCCGGCCCGCAAAGCCCTGGACAGCACCCGGCTGCTCAGCCTGGGCTGGCGACCGCGATTCCACCTGGCCAGCGGCTTGGCCCATACATGGGCGGATTTTGTGGCCCGGGCCCAACCATGGTCACAAGAGGTGAATGCATGAAAACGTCAGAAAAAGTGGCCCTGATCACCGGCATCACAGGTCAGGACGGTTCTTATCTGGCCGAGTTTTTGCTGCACAAAAACTATGTGGTGCATGGTGTCAAGCGCCGCACCAGCCTGTTTAACACCGACCGGATTGATCACCTTTATCAGGACCCGAACCACAACGATGTGCGCCTTTTTTTGCACCATGCGGACATGACCGACAGCTCCAGCCTGATGCGTGTGCTGGCTCAGGTCAAGCCCGATGAGGTTTATAACCTGGCGGCGCAAAGCCATGTGGCGGTCAGTTTCGAGACGCCTGAGTACACCGCCAATGCGGACGCGTTGGGGACTTTGCGGCTGCTCGAAGCCTTGCGGGCCTTGGGTCTGGCGCAACAGACGCGGTTTTATCAGGCGTCCACTTCAGAGCTCTTCGGCATGGCCACAGAAACGCCGCAAAGCGAGTCCACCCGCTTTTACCCGCGCAGCCCATATGCAGTGGCCAAACTGTATGCGCACTGGATCACGGTCAATTACCGCGAGGCTTACAAGATGTATGCCTGCAATGGCATTTTGTTCAACCACGAAAGCCCGCGCCGTGGCGAAACTTTTGTGACGCGCAAGATCACCCGGGCGCTGACGCGCATCAAGCTCGGGGTTGAGCAATGCCTGTACCTGGGCAATTTGGACGCCAAACGCGATTGGGGCCATGCGCGTGACCATGTCGAAGCCCAATGGCTGATGTTGCAACAAGACGAGCCGCGGGATTTGGTGATTGCCACAGGCGAGCAACATTCGGTGCGCGAGTTCATCGAAGCAGCCGCCCGGCTGCTGGACATGCCACTGGTCTGGCGCGGGCAGGGCCTGGACGAGACCGCCCATTGGCTCAGTCCAGGGGGTGAAAAACAAATCGTGGCCATCGAGAGGCGCTATGTGCGCCCGACCGAGGTCGATGCCCTGCTTGGCGATGCCAGCCGGGCCCGTCGCATTCTGGGCTGGAAGCCCAAGATCCGCTTTGAACAACTGGTGGCCGAGATGGTGGAAACCGACTGGCAAGAGGCTTTGCGCGCCTGCCCAGCGGACGAGCACCGGGGCCAACGCATGCCTTCCAAGTTCTGAACTCAACCCCACGAAACCGATGAATACAAGTGACCTTTTTCAACCCCGCCTGCGCAGGCTCTGGCCAGGAGCGGTTTTATGTGGCGTGCTGGTGCTGGCTGGCTGCGCCGCCGCGCCCGGATGGCAGTGGGGAAATCCGCCGCAAGAGCCCCCCTCGCTGCCCGGTGTGAGCCTGACCCCGATCAACGCCGATGTGATCGAGCAATTGCGCCCCAAACCTGCCGATCTGGCAGACGAGTTCAAAGAGGTGATCTACGACGGCATTCATGCGCCGGCCTATCGCATCAGCCCCAGCGATGTGCTGAACATCGTGGTCTGGGGTCGGCCCGAGTTGGTTCTGCCGCAAGTGGCATCCAATCTGACCCCGGATTCGGCCTATGTGCCCCCGGGCTATACGGTCGATGGCGAAGGCCACATCCAATACCCTTTGTTGGGCCCGGTCAAATTGTCAGGTCTGACCGAAGCACAGGCCAGTGCGCTGATTCGTCAGGCTTTGTCCAAGCACATCGTGGACCCCCAGATCACCTTGCGCGTGCAAGCCTATCGGGGCCAGAAGGTGTTCATCGAGGGGGAGGTTCGTAACCCCAGCGCTTTGGTCATCAATGACCAACCGATGACGGTGGCCGAGGCACTGGGTCGGTCTGGTGGCATCACGGCCTTGGGGGACAGCAGTGCAGTGGTGCTGTTGCGGCAAAACAAGCGGATGCTGCTGAACCTCAATGCCCTGCAAGAAGCCGGGATTCCGGCCACAAGGCTTTTGTTGCGTCAGGGCGATTGGTTGCGCGTCACCCCGCGCGATGAAACCAAGGTCTCGGTGCTGGGCGAGGTGGTGCGCCCCAGCATGGTCACCACCCGCAATGGCCGGTTGAGCCTGAACGAAGCCCTGGCCGAAGCCGGGGGACTGGTTCCCATTTCTGCCAGCCCCCGACAAATTTTTGTGGTGCGCCGAGATGGCGAGCGCATCAGGGCCTTTCACCTCGATGCCCAATCGCCCGCCATGCTTGCATTGGCGGATCGATTTGAGTTGCAAGCACGCGACATCGTCTACGTGGATGCCGCACCACTGGCTTTGTGGAACCGCACCGTGGCCCTCTTGATTCCCACACTGGGCGCCCTCCAAACCACCAACACTTTACTGAACAACCGATGAGCAGCCTCCAAACCCTGTCTCCGTTTCAACTTTTGGGCTTGGTGGCCAAAGATTATCGACGGGTGTTGAAAGTCGCCACCCTCGTGACGCTGGGCAGCGTCGCTTTGGCCCTGTTCTCACCCCCCGAATTTGAAGCCGCCGCCATTGTGCAAGTGGGGGGCGCGAATGCGCCAGATCTGCAACTGTTGACGACCCAGGTCTTGCCGTTCAAATTTGAGAGCAATGCTTCCTCGTTTACAGAGACAGAACTGATTCGCCTGCGCAGCGTGGTCAGCCCCGTGGTCTTGTCGCACCGGCTGCATATCGTGGCCGAGCCCAGACGCGTGCCACTCATCGGCAAGGCCATTCCATCGCTGCGGTACTGGCTGCGCATCAACTCGCAGCCCTGGTATGCGCATTGGGCTGGCCGGGCCTGGGGGGAGGAATCCATCAAGGTGGATCGTTTTGATGTGCCGATGTTCATGCGGGGTGAGCGTTTTTTGTTGACCCTGGACACGGGCGACACCTTCAGTTTGAAAGACCCCGAAGGCTTGTACACCTGGCATGGCCAGGTGGGGGTCGCACAGCAATGGATGACTCCGGCGGGCCCGGTGGAGATCAAGGTAGACGAGATCAAAGGCACGCCCGGCACAGTCTATCGGCTGAAGCGGTTGAATGAGATCAAGGCGGTGGATGAGTTGCGAAACAGGATCGATGTGTCGGAATTGGGGCGCACCTCGGGTGTGCTCGAACTCTCGTTCATGGGTCCCAACCCCGACTTTGCCCGTCAGGTGCTGGGGGACCTCACGAAGGCCTATGTGGCCTTCCACCAGAATCGAATCGTCGATGATGCGAAACGGCTGACCGATTATTTGACCCAGGAAGTGCCCAGGCAGCGTGAATTGGTGGAGGCGGCTGAGCGTCGGCTGAATGACTTCAAGATCAAACACGGCACGCTGGACTTGACTGAAGCGACCCGGGTGCTGATGAACGAGGGCGCAACGGCCAATCATAGGCTGGTGGACACCCGGCTGAAAGCGATTGAGCTCAGGGCCGGGTTGATCAACCCATCGCACCCGGCCATGGTGCAGGCCGATCAATGGGTGAAAGAAGCCGAGCAAGCGGCCCAGGAAGTTGCCAGACGCATACAACGCATGCCATCTCTGGAAAGAGAGGCGGTGGCTCTGTTGCGCGATGTCATGGTGCAAAACGAGGTTTACGAGAAATTGGTGTTGGGCCAGACCCAACACCAAATCAACCTGACCAGCAAAGTGGCGCGCCATTCATTGGTGGACCCGGCCAGCATCACTTATGAACCCACCAAGTCGAGCCTGATGATCATTGCTCTGGGGGCTTTGTGCGGTTTGTTTTTAGGCTTGATGTGGTCTTTGCTGCGCCGTCAATTGCCCTTTGCGATGGAGGACACGCTGGCCTTGGAGGGCAGAACTGATTTTCCGGTGATCACCCACTTGGGGAGTCACTCGGGCGCAGATCGCATGGCGCAGACGCCAGACCAATGCCAGTCGGGCCTGCGGACCTTGTTGGGGCCCATCGAGGTGTCTGTCGGCCCCGGGGCTGCCCCGTGGTCGCTGTTTTGTGGGCCCCATGCCGGCGTAGGCACAAGCCATGTGGCCCGAAGGGTGGCCGAATGCCTGGGCCAATCCGGGCCAGGCCGGGTTTTGTTGGTCGACGCCAACCCGGGGCGACAGAGCCTGTCGGCCTGGTTTGGACTTGAGCATGCGGCTGGCTTGAGCGATGGCCTGAAACAGTCGGGGGACTGGGTCGGGCTGGTCCAGGCCCAGATCAGGCCGGGGTTGGATCTGCTGTGTGGCGGGCGGCAAATCATGCACCCGAAAGATCTTTGGACACATCCACGATGGGCACCCCTGTTGAGCGAGCTGGCGAACGGCTATGACCATGTGGTGATCGACGGACCGACCGGGGTGAACTTGTTGGGTGCAAAAGAGGTGTTGCCACGGATGTCGGGCATCTTTGTGGTGGCGCGGCGTCTGCGCACCCGGGAAAACGATTTGATCGAGATGGTGCGCCAGCTACAGGGCTTGGGTGGCCATGTGAGCCGCATTGTCTTTAATGAGTCAACCTTGGCTGGCGCCGACTCAGGTGCCAAGAGGTGATGTGGCCCAACCTGACTTTGTCCTGGCTGAGTCTGGTTTATGTGACCGGGGTCAGTTGGGCGATGGTGCCTGTGGTGTGGGGTTTGCTGGGCCGTGAGGCGTTTGGCCTGATCGGATTTTTTGCGGTGATCCAAAACCTGTTTTTGTTGGCTGACTTGGGTCTGCCCGCTCTGGTAGGTCGCATGGCCGCCTTGCATGCCTCAGGCATGTGGGGGCGTGACGCTTATGTGTGCAGCTGTCGCCGTCTGGAATATCTCACATGGGGGCTAACTGGCTTGCTGTTGTTGATTTTATGGTCGCTGTCCGAATGGATTGCCGGCACATGGTTGCAGAGCTCGCAATGGGACCCCGGCACGATACAAGCTTCGATCATGGCCATCGCAGCGTGTGCCGCGCTGCGCACACTGGGTGCGCTGGACATTGCCGCCTTGCATGGTCTGGGGCAGGCTCGCTGGCTGGTGGTCTCGAACACGGTGTGGGTGAGCTTCAAACAAGTGGGGGTGTGGGGATCTTTGCTGGCCTGGGGGGCCACGCCCGGGGTTTACTGGGCTCATATGGTGGTGGTTCATCTGGCCGAATGGGCCAGTTTGCGGCTTGGCCATCTGAAGGTGGCGCGTGCGGGGATTGCAGACCCGATGGGGAATTCAGCGCCTCCCATGCGGCAACAAATGTCTTTGGCTTTGTCGATGTTTGGCAGCTCTGTCGTGTGGATTCTGTTGTTTGGCATGCCCATGGTGCTGGCGTCGGGCCTGTTGTCGCTGTCCGAAATGGGGTATTTGACGGTTTCTTTGATGGTGGCCAATGGCATCCGGCTGCTGTGTGAGTCGATACATACCGAGCTCAAACCCCGCCTGATCGTTTTGCATGCCAGCGGGCAAACGGCAAAGATGTGGCAACTGTATGGCCATGCCACGCGGCTGATGACCCTGGTGGCACTGGGATCGGTGGTGTTGCTCGCAGGGATCGGTGAACCTTTCTGGCAGTTCATGACCGGTGATTCAAATGGCGGCCCTGAGCTGAGCGACTGGTTGTGGGCTTATGCCTGCGGTCATGCACTGTTGGCCCTGGCCGGGCTGCCACTGGATTGGCTGAATGCCCAAGGGCAGCTGGCACGAGCGTTGCCCGTCCAAGCGGGCTTGGTCTGTGCATGGACGCTGGCCATGGCCTGGGCCATGGGGCAGCATGGGGGCCTGTTCGCAGGCCGGGTCTGGGTGGGCGGGGCAGCGGTGCATCTGCTGGCGTTGAGCACCTGGGTGCATGCTCCCTTGGGCTTGGGCAAAGCCGGGCGATGGTTGTGCCGCGATGTGCTGGCCGTGGGTTTGCTGGTGGCCGGGGCCGGCTGGTGGCTGAAGGGGGGACGATGATTCATATTGTTTACCCGCATGCCGACCGCCCTACACCGCCGGATGTCATCGGACAGCAGTTGGCTCAGGCCGTGTCCGGGCTGGATGAGGTGCGGCTGCACACCCACCATACGCTGGGTCGCATCCGGCCCCAAGTCGGCGATGTGCTGATCGGGCACGCCTACCCCTGCCCTTACAGCACGCTGCGCTGGTCTTGGCGACAGAGTGGCTGGGGCAGGCGGATTTTGTTGCAGCCCTTCAGCCTGGATGACCGTGAGCATGGTCACTTGGATGACCTGATCGCGAGCTGCGACTGGTTTTTGGCGATCACCGGCGACTATTGGTGGCAACAACTTCCCCAAACACGCCATGCCCCCTGTTTGAACAAAATCCGCCAGCTGGACCTGGGGCTGGATCGGTCAAGGTTCAGGCGCATCAAGACGGACCTGGCGCCGGCCTCAGATCGCCGCTGGCTCTACATCGGCAATGACCACCCTGGCAAGGGACTGAATCTGCTGAATCAATTGGCTCAGGCGCTGGGGCTCTGCATTTCATGGGCCGGAGAGGCCCGGCGCAGTTCACCCCGCGCCTATCCCCACCTGCGCCATCTGGGCCACATGGACTGGTCGACAGCCGAAGCGCAGCAGGTTCTGGCGGCACATGATTTTTTGATCATGGTGGGCCAGCACGATGCCTGCCCCACCACGGTGATCGAGGCCATGGCCTGGGGCCTGGTGCCGGTGTGCCGACCCAGCACAGGGTACGACGCAAGCCCAGGTGTGCTGAATCTGCGGGCCCCGGATGTGGTCGGCATGGCGCAGGAGATGCGGGCCATACAAAGCCTGTCGACCGATCAGTTGGAGCCCGTGCGTCAGGCCGGAGAGAAAGCATTGGAAACCCGCTTTCGTTGGGATTTGTTTGCCAGCACGGTGAAAGAAGCGGTGCAGACCCCGGCCCCCGCAGAGACCCAAGCCATCGCCCCCCGCCGCCCCAAGCCGCTGCCGGCGCCTTATCGGAGCATGGGTTGGCATTGCCGGGCGGCGCTGGCCCGCACTTGCCTGCCTGAGCGGGCATTGCAGGCATGGAAGCCTTGGGGGCGCCCATGAAAAAAGTGTTGTACTGCGATTTCTTTTTGGATGCGCCACAAATCGGCTCACAGATCGAGGCATTTTTGCGCGAGCTGGCACGGTTGAGCGGTTGGAACTGTCTGTTTGTGCAAGCCGGGCGGGTGCGCGAAAACGATCGCGATCTGGGTCCTGCACCTAAAGGCGATTGGTTGGCCGGCCTGGGCGCGGCGCTGGACTTGAGCCATGCGGACCTGGTGTTCGTCTGGTTCGATGATTTGTTGCCACAGCAGCCCGATATGGCGGCGCTGGCCGACTTGCTGACACAGGCGGAGGGGTTGATGACCACCCAGGACCCACAGGGGGCCGCTTATGTGCGGCTGAATTCGAAACCGCCCAGCCTGGGGCCTTGCGTGACCCACGGTTTCAGGGTGATCACGCCCCAAGAGGCCTATCGCTGCTCATTGCCTGCCTCGGTCTGGCAGGCCGATTATTTGCGACAACAAATGAAATCGAGCCCTTCATGCTGGGCCCTGGAGTCGTTGCCACACATGCGCCTGGCCCTGAGCGCCAGTCGCATCCATTTGCCCTATGACAACCTGATGTGGCGCGGCCAATGGAGCACGCAAGCCCTGTGGCGCCATCGCATGGGCCCACCCATGGGCATCCGCGCATGGGGCCGATTGCTGGCCGTTTCTTTGAAGTTCAGGGTCACCCACCGATTGCAAGCGGCCTGGCCATGGCTATACCACCTGATTCTGAGAGGTCTGTTCAAGCGATGAAGACCACCCACTTTTTTGTTGGCCCGGGGCGATCAGGCACTTCCTGGTTGTTTGACAGCATGGCCCTGACCGGCCAAGTCTGGGTACCGAGCATCAAGGAGCCGTCGTTTTTTGACCTCCATTTTGAGCGCGGCCTGACTTGGTACGATCATTTTTATGTGGACTTCCACGGCCCGCAGGCCCCGCTGGCGCGGGTGGATTTCAGCAATCTGTACTACCTCAGCGATCTGGCCATCCAGCGAATTCTGGATTACAACCCGCAGGCTTGCGTGGTGTTTATTTCACGCAACCATCGCGACCTGTTTCGCTCGATGCTCTATTTTGAATTGCGCAAAGGGCGCAGCGACGAAGAAATTGAACAGGTTGCGGCCGCCAAATACAAGGACAGCGATTGCGCCATGCATGTGGCGCATTTGCGTGAATTGGCGGGAGATCGCTTGGTGGTGATCGATTTTGCCTGGATTGAGAGGCGCGATTTGAGTCGAATCTATACCGAATTGGGTCTGCCGGGCTTGCACCTTGTGGAGGGTCAAATCACCAATGCGCACATGGTGCCGCGCTTGCGTTGGCTGGGCCGTTTGGCCAAGTGGGCGGCGTTGTGGCTGCGTCGACACGAGATGTTCGGGCTGTTGCAGCGGCTGAAGCGGTCAAAAAAAATTCGGCAAATGTTTTTTTTGGAAGGCGAGGCCATGCGTTTGCATGCGCCCATCGAGGCCATGGTGAAGGCGTATTTTCCAAAGTCATGAACGCGGTCGTGTCCACCTCCCCCTCAGCGGGCCTGGTTTCGGTGGTGATGCCCGCGCACGACGCGGCCGCCACCCTGAACGACAGCATCGCTTCCGTGTCGACCCAGAGCTGTACCAATTGGGAGCTGTGGGTGGTCAATGACGGGTCTAGCGATGCCACGGCGGCCGTGTTGAACGATTGGGCACGGCGCGATGCACGCGTCAAGGTCTTGACCCTGGTCACGAAGAGTGGGCCGGGGGCTGCCCGCAATCTGGCCCTGGATCAAGCACAGGGTGAATACATCGCTTTTTTGGATGCCGATGATGTCTGGTTGCCGGACAAGTTGCGCCTGCAGCGCCAGGCCATGGACGCCCAAACCCTGGATTTGAGCTACGGCGACCATATCCGGTTCTATGCAGACGCAAAAAGGGGGCCGCTGCGGGTGCAGGCGATCGATTGGGTGGACCTGGCCCGCCTGCACCAGCGCAACTGGATTTTGCTTTCATCGGCGATGTTGCGGCGCAGCAGGCTGGGGGATTTGCGCTTCAAAACCGTGCCCCATGAGGACTATGTCTATTGGCATGCCGCACTGTCGCGCATTGATCGGGCGTATCGGGTCGCACCCGGGGTGGCCTTGGTGCAATACCGGGTCTGGGCCCGCAGCCGCTCGGGCCAGAAACTGCGCTCGGCATGGCAGCACTGGACGCTTTTGCGCACTGAATTCGGTTTGTCATGGCCACAAGCGATCAGGGGTTTTGCCTGCTACGCCCACCACGGTCTGGTCCGGACCCTGCGGGCCTGGTCGACACCGAGAACGGGCACCCGCCACGAGAACCCGCAGGAGGGCTGATGCCACCCCGATATCTGTCCATCCTGGCGCATTTCATCAATTTCAGGCTCGGCATCTTTGCGGCTTTTCCGTATTTTGTTTTTTTCCTGCGTTGGTCCTTGCGTTTGCGCGAGTGGATTTTCATCATCGCCCTTTTCTTTGTGTCTTTTTGGCAGTGCTTTATCTCGTATTCGCTGTTTGATCAGTTGTTATTGATGGCCAATACCATCGAGTTGATTTTGTTTTGTCTGTTTCTGCTCTTGGGCGGGACCTTGTTTGAAAAAGCCACCGCGCGCCAACTGATGAGGGTGGCGCTGGCGATAGGGCTCATGACATTCATCGACTATTACCTGCTGAAATTGAAGATCACCCATATGCTCTCGCTGGGCGGGGGATTGGTTGACCCCTTGAAGAGCGACCGAGGTGCGTTCATTTTGTCCACCGAGGCCAGTTATTGGGGGTTGACCCTGTTGGGCTTTTATGCCTATTGCCTGGCCAGAAAGTGGTGGGCCCCTACTTTGATGTTTGCCTTTTTGATGGTATTGAATCACAGCATTTACGCCGTGTCATTTTTTGCGCTCTTGACCTTCGTTTTGCTGCCGCCCAGGTATTTCATGCCTTTGGTTTTTTTGACGGCAGCCATGACTGTTTTTTCCTTGCAAACCGGATTGTTTCCCCTTCGATTGAAGATTTTCTTTCTGAACCTGCTGAGCAACAAATACGACTTCAGCAATTTGCTGACTTTCGTCGAATCGGTCGAAAGTGAATATGGATCAAGGCGCTTTAGCAATGTGATCAAGAGTGTGATGGACGCCAAGCTTTGGGGACCACAATTTACGGTTCAACCTTACTCGGGCATGTCACAGCTGATCAGCGTGTATGGTTGGGTGATGGGCATCGGCTTTATGTTGTGGCTGACGGTGCTGACCGTGTTGCGCTACCAACTCCGATTGCTGCATACCTTGTTCCTGATTGTGCTGCTGGTGATTGCCGGGCCCGTGTCCATTCCATTCATGTATGCCTATTTGTTTGGCCTTTCGCCACCGCGAAAGACGGATGAGGGAGCGCTTAATACGCGCCCCGGCCCGTGAGCACCACCCCGATGGTGCGCCACAAAATGCGGGCATCGAGTTGCCAGTTGCGGTGCTCGATGTACCAAAGATCCAAGCGGACCCGTTGCTCAAACGTGGTGCTGTTGCGACCGTTGATCTGCCACCAACCGGTGATGCCAGGCCGTACGCTGAGCAATTGCTGAACGTGCCCCGCATAGTGAACCAGCTCGGGCCGGGTGATCGGGCGTGGCCCCACCAGGCTCATATGGCCGCGCATCACGTTGATCAATTGGGGCAGTTCGTCAAGGCTGGCCCGGCGCAGCCAGCGGCCCAGCGGAGTGATGCGCGGGTCGTGGCGCAATTTGCCGTAGGTGTGCATTTCGTGCCGCGCCTGTGGGCTATGAAGCAATAACTCTTCGAGGCGCTGTTGGGCGTCTTCAGACATGGTTTTGAACTTCAGGCAGTCAAAAGCGCGTCCATGCCGACCGACCCGCCGGTGGGCATAAAACGCCCGATGCCAGCGCCCGCCATGGGCCAGCCAAACGGCGACAAACACAGGGCTGGTCAACAAGAACAGACACGAAGCCAGCGTGAAGTCTGCCAGTCGGCGCGCCCCGTCAGCCCATGCCGTGACGCCCATGTTCAAGGCCTGATTTTCCATATTGAATGAATTATTTTATATGACATTATATAAAATATAATACTATTTTGTGATTATTATATTTATATATTGAAACCATCCTTGGCCAAGCCCATGAATGCCGCCATCCGGGGGAATCAAGGGCGGCGATAATTGCCCTTTTGAGTTTGAAACCCCATGTCATTGACGCCACAAGACATTGATCGCATCGCCAATCTGGCTCGTCTGGCATTGCAGCCCGACGAGGCAGAACTGGCACGCCACAAAATCAACGGCTTTTTCAAGCTGGTGGAGGCCATGCAGGGCGTGGACACCACGGGTGTGGTGCCTCTGGCCCATCCGATCGAGGTGGTGCAAACCATGTCGTTGCGCCTGCGGGACGATGTGGCCAGTGAAACCAATGAGCGCGAAGCCAATCAGCGCAGCGCCCCGGCGGTGGAGCGCGGCTTGTTTCTGGTGCCCAAGGTGATCGAATGAGGGACCGGAGATGAACAAGCCGTTGAACGATTGCAGCGTGGCCGAATTGGCCCAGGGTCTGCGCGAGAAAGCGTTTTCTGCGGTCGAGCTGACCATGCATTTCCTGCCTTTGGTGCAGGCCGATGACAGCGGCAGCTTTCTGGACGTGTCTGCCGAGGCCGCGCTGGCCCAGGCCAAGCGGGCTGACGCCCGTTTGGCCGCCGGTACGGCCGGCGCACTGGAGGGTGTGCCGCTGGCGCACAAGGACATTTTTGTCACGCGCGACTACGCCACCACGGCGGGCTCGAAAATGCTGCAAGGCTATCGCTCGCCGTTTGACGCCACGGTGGTGCGCCGCTTGGGTGTTGAGGGCGCCCAAGACGATGTGCAGGCCAGGGGCGGGGCCGGCATGGTTTGCCTGGGCAAATTGAATTGCGATGAATTCGCCATGGGCTCGGGCAACGAGAACTCGGCCTATGGCCCGGTGCGCAACCCCTGGGACCCCGGCAGGGTGCCCGGCGGGTCGTCGGGCGGCAGTGCGGCCGCCGTGGCGGCCGGTTTGGTGCCTGCCGCGACGGGCACGGACACCGGGGGTTCGATCCGCCAGCCGGCGGGGTTTTGCGGCATCACGGGCATCAAGCCCACCTATGGGCGCATCAGCCGATACGGCATGATCGCCTATGCGTCCAGCCTGGACCAGGCGGGGCCGATGGCACGCAGCGCGCGCGACTGCGCCTTGTTGCTGAGGGCCATGTGCGGGCCCGACGCCGATCGCGATTCGACCTGCCTGGATGTGCCCACTGAAGATTTTGGTCGACTGTTGAACCAGCCGCTGAGCGGCCTGCGACTGGGCGTGCCCAATCAATTTTTGGGCAACGGTCTGGCCGACGATGTGCGGGCGGCCATCGAGGCGGCCTTGAGCGAGTTGGAGAAGCTGGGTGCGGTGCGGGTGGTGGTTGATTTGCCGCTGACTGAGTTGGCCATACCCGCCTACTACATCATCGCGCCCGCCGAGGCGTCTTCGAACCTGAGCCGTTTTGACGGGGTCAAGTTTGGCCACCGCACGGCTGACCCGGCTGACCTGCTGGACATGTACAAAAAGAGCCGGGCCGAGGGATTCGGGGCCGAGGTCAAGCGCCGCATCATGACCGGCACGTATGTGCTGTCGCATGGCTATTACGACGCGTATTATTTGCAGGCGCAAAAAATCCGGCGCATGATCGCTGACGATTTCCAGCGTGCGCTTAAAGACTGCGACATCATCGTGGGGCCGGTGGCGCCCACTGTGGCCTGGCGCTTGGGCCAGAACAGCACCGACCCGGTGGCCGACTATCTGGCCGACATATACACTTTGCCCGCCTCTTTGGCCGGATTGCCCGGCATGAGCGTGCCGGCGGGTTTGGGCGCCGGGGGCATGCCGGTGGGCCTGCAGATGATCGGCAATTATTTTGACGAAGCCCGTTTGCTGCAAGTGGCACACCAGTTGCAACAGGTGACCGGCCATCATTTGAAGCGGCCTGCACAAGGCGCACGACCATGACACACAACCCATTGATCCAAGGTTATGAGGTGGTGATCGGGTTTGAGACCCATGCCCAATTGACCACCGCGTCGAAAATCTTTTCTCGCGCCTCGACGGCTTTCGGGGCAGAACCCAACACCCAGGCCTGCGCGGTTGACCTGGCATTGCCCGGCACTCTGCCGGTGATGAACAAAGGCGCGGTCGAGCGGGCCATCCGCTTTGGCTTGGCCGTGGGCAGTCATGTGGCCGAGCGCAGTGTGTTTGCCCGTAAAAATTATTTTTACCCCGACCTGCCCAAGGGCTACCAGATCAGTCAATTTGAGATTCCGGTGGTGCAAGGGGGTGAGGTGTCGTTCTTTATGGGCGAGGAGAAAAAAACCGTGCGCCTGGTGCGTGCGCACCTGGAGGAGGACGCGGGTAAATCGCTGCATGAAGACTTTGTGGGTCAAAGCGGGATCGATCTGAACCGTGCGGGCACCCCGCTGCTGGAGATCGTGACCGAGCCCGATATTCGATCAAGCGAAGAAGCGGTGGCCTATGCCAAAGAGTTGCACAAGATCGTGACCTGGATCGGCATATGCGACGGCAATATGCAAGAGGGCTCGTTCAGGTGCGATGCCAATGTGTCGGTGCGCAAACCGGGCGCCCCTCTGGGCACGCGCCGCGAGATCAAAAACCTGAACAGTTTCAAGTTCATGCAGCAGGCGATTGACTATGAGATGCGCTGGCAAATCGAGCAGATCGAGGATGGCCACAAGATTGAGCAGGCCACGGTGCTGTTTGACCCGGACACGGGCGAGACGCGAGCGATGCGCAGCAAAGAGGATTCGGCGGATTACCGCTACTTCCCCGACCCCGACCTGCCGCCGCTGGTGATCGCCCCCGAGTGGGTCGAGCAGGTGCGCGCCGGTATGCCTGAGTTGCCGCGCAGGATGGCCGAGCGCTTTGTGCGCGAACTGGGCTTGCCCGAATACGACGCCACCACCCTGACGCAAAGCAAGGCCATGGCGGCTTATTTTGAGTCGGTGGTCGCCGCCGCCGGTACCGCGCTGGCCAAGCCAGCCAGCAATTGGGTCATGGGCGAGATGTCCAGAAGGGTGAACAATGGCGAGGGTTCTTTCGATTCGCCTGCTCTGGCTGCGTCACAGTTGGCGACGCTGATTGGGCGGATCGCCGACGGCACCATCAGCAATAACGCCGGTCGCCAGGTGTTTGATGCCCTGTGGACGGGCGAAGGCGAGTCGGTCGATGCGGTCATCGAAGCCAAAGGGCTGAAGCAGATGAACGATGCGGGCGCTTTGGAAAAAATCATCGATGAGGTGATCGCCGCCAATCCGGACAATGTGGCTCAATTCAAAGCGGGCAAAGACAAGGCGTTTAACGCGCTGGTGGGTCAGGTGATGAAAGCCAGCAAGGGCAAGGCCAACCCGCAGCAGGTGATCGATTTGTTGCGTGCCAAGCTTTGATTGGGCTCAGCGGCGGCTTGGGGTCAGGCGCTGCGCTGGCGCAGCGCCTCGTACAGGCAGATGCCACTGGCCACCGACACATTGAGGCTTTCGACCGCACCTTGCATGGGTATGCGGATGAGCTCGTCGCAGGTTTTGCGGGTGAGTTGGCGCATGCCCGAGCCTTCGGCCCCCAACACCAGGGCGCAGGGGCCCTGAAGGTCGCTTTGGTAGAGCGAGCGTGGCGCGTCATCACTGGTGCCGATGATCCAGATGGCGCGCTCTTTGAGTTCGTTGAGGGTGCGGGCCAAATTGGTGACCATGAAGTAGGGCACGGTTTCGGCGGCACCGCTGGCCACTTTGGCCACCGTGGCATTGATGCCCACGGCATGGTCTTTGGGGGCGATCACGGCGTGCGCCCCTGCCCCGTCGGCCACGCGCAAACAGGCGCCCAGATTGTGCGGGTCGGTGACGCCGTCGAGCACCAGCAGCAAGGGGCGGATGTCGGGCGCCAGACTGTCGAGCCAATCGTCAAGCGAGTGGGCTTGGGGCAAGGGATGCACTTTGGCGACCACGCCTTGGTGGCCGGCGTTCCCCGCCATGCGGGCCAGGCGCAAGCCATCGGCCTCGATCAGGCGCACGCCCGCTTCGCGGGCACGATCCAAAAACTGGCGCATGCGGGCATCGCGGCGGGTGGGCTCGAAGTAAATTTCTTCGATGGACCGGGGAGCGGTCTTGAGTCGGACACCTGCGGCGTGAAATCCGAATAAAAACTTGGGGGTGGTGGCCATGGGGCCATTGTAGGTGTTCAGAGCCCGGCGGCCCGAATAAGATCTGACCAGGTGGCGTCATCGACCCCAGCCGATCGGGCGGCGCGCCTGGGGTCGCCCTGCGCCTGATCAAGCAAGGCCTGCAGGCATTGTCGTTGCAAGAGGCGCGTGGCTTGGCCGATGACCTGGTCAAAGCCGATGCGTTTGATTTGGTCCACCATGCGTTCGACCGGATCGGACTGCAAGCGCAAGCGCTCGATTTCCTGTTCCTTTTGACGCAGGGTGTCGCGCAGGGTCAGCATGGTTTGATCGAATTCCCGGTGGGCCCATTGATGTCGCTGGCTGAGGTCGGCGGTGGCGCGCAAGTCGCGACAGATGACGGTGCGCATGGAGGGTTCAACATGCGTTAATTGCATGTAACGCATGAGCACCGGCAGCATGGCGCCTTCGGATGCCAGCAAATTGATGTGCCGCCAGCGGTCATCGGCCTGGTCGCTGGCTGCATCGTTGGCCAATAAAAGGGGCACCTTGGGGCGGGTGTCGGCGCTGACCACTTCAAGCAGGGTCAGGCCCAACCAATGCTGAATGTCGTCGGGGGCGAAGCGGCCATCTTGCAAGACCCCGGCGATGCGGTCTTGGTCATCGAGCAAAAGCACCAGGTCCTGGGTTTTTTGGACCCAACGGCGAACCCAGTCTGCACTCAGACCGGGCAAGCTGACTGATCGTGGCTGGCTGTAGGCGGTCATGGCCAGGGCTAGTGGTGCTTGGGGCGTGTCCAGTGCGCACAAATCGCCATGGCCTCTTGGGCATGGGTGGCCACGCCATCGGCCCCCAGCCACTGGTAGTTCGTGTTCGGCTGCTTGAAGATGTTGCCCCCCATCAGTATGCGCAGCGGGCCTATGGCGGCACTGTGGCGGATGGCTTTGATCAGGTCTGCCACCCCTTGCAGGGCCGCGTCATGACCGACAGAGAGCCCCAGCACATCGGGGCGCTCATCGCGCACGGCCTGGATGAGGACATGGACAGGCGCATCGAGCAGGGTTTGCACATGCCATCCGTGTGCGCGGAAGTGGTCGGCCACCACCCACAGCCCCAAATGATGCTGGCAGCCCGGTGCCGATGCCAACAAAAGGCGCCCCAGGGTCGGTGAAGGGGCCAGAACTTCGCTGGCTTGCCCCCCGTCTTCGCTCAGGGTCTGCATGAGGCGTTGAATATTCCAGAAGGCATACAGCGTGTCGGCGTAGTTGCGCCGGTCGGCCTGCCAGTCGCGTTCAATCAGCTCGATCACGGGCAATAGGTGTCGCAGGGCCAAGGCCATGCCTTGTGGCGGAGCCATGTCAGTGCGTGGCTGATGCAGGCAAAGGCGCCGTGCAGCGACCAGATCGCCCAGGCATAAGGCGTTCAAGAGGTCTTGAACGGCTTGAGCCGACGCCACCTGCGCATGGGCATCGATGGGCCAGCGAGCCAGTGGCGCTTTGAATTCGACCCAGGCTTGACGCAACCAAAGGTCACAAGAATCAAGGTCTGTCATGGCGTTTGATGGAGGTTTGAAGCCACCACACCGGGCAAGAAGGCCCAAGATGGGAATGGCTTATCATGTTACCTTATTATTAATAATAAAGTAAAATTAATTTTTTTTAATTATTTCAAGGCTTGGCCACTTGGTCGTGCACGGGGGTGTCGGCCCCCGTAGGCCGGGCGTGATGGGTCAGGGTTGCAGCCGCCCGGCTTCCAGGCGCAAGGTGAGGTCACAGCGCCGGGCCAGGGCGGTGTCATGGGTGACCAAAATGAGGGTGGTGCCTTGCTCGGCATTGAGCTCCAACAACAAATTCATGATGCGCTCACCGGTGGCGGGGTCGAGGCTGCCGGTGGGTTCGTCGGCCAGCAAGAGCGGCGGGCGGGTGACGAAGGCGCGCGCCAGGGCCACGCGCTGTTGTTCGCCGCCACTGAGCAAGCGCGGGAAGTGGCGCAGGCGCTGGCCCAGTCCGACGCGTTCGAGCATGTCGGTGGCCAAGGCGCGGGCCTGGGGTCGCCCCGCCAGTTCCAGGGGCAACATGACGTTTTCCAAGGCGTTCAAGTGGGATAACAACTGAAAGTTCTGGAATACAAAACCAATGTGCCGGCCCCGCACTTGGGCCCGCTGGTCTTCGGTCAAGTCAAACAGGTCTTGGCCCAGCAGGTGGACGGTGCCCTGGCTGGGCGTGTCCAAACCTGCCATGATGGACAGCAGGGTGCTTTTGCCCGAGCCGGAGCTGCCCACGATGGCCAGGGTCTGGGTGGCCTGCACGGTGAAATCAATATCGCAGAGAATATCAATCGTGCCGGTGGCATCGGTCACCGACTTGTGCAAATGCGTCACGGTCATTAAAGGGTGGGTCATGGCAATTGGGGGCTTGAGCAGACGTCACTTTAACCTGAGTGTATTGGCCGCATGGCCTGTGGCTTTATTGGCAGCCCCGACGCAGCGCATTTTGGTGTTGGGTGATTCGCTCAGTGCCGAATACGGCCTGGCCAGGGGCAGCGGCTGGGTGGCCCTGCTGAGCCAAAGGCTGGACAAAGAGCAGCGGCCCTGGACCGTGGTCAATGCCAGCATCAGCGGTGAGACCACGGCGGGGGGGCGTTCGCGGCTGGGCATGTTGCTGCAAGCCCACCGGCCAGGCATTGTGGTGATTGAGCTGGGCGGCAACGATGCCTTGCGGGGCTTGTCTTTGGCGATGACCCAAGAGCATTTGCAAGAGATGATTCGTGCCAGCCAACAGGCCGGGGCCAAGGTGCTGTTGTTGGGCATGCAGGTGCCGCCGAATTACGGGCCGGATTATTCCAAGCAGTTTGCTGCCATGTTCAGCCAGCTGGCCCAGAAAAACAACACGCTGCGGGTGCCTTTTTTCCTGCAAGGCTTGGCTGAGGGGGCCGATGCCGCGCAGTGGTTTCAGGCCGACCGCATACACCCCAATGCGCAGGCGCAGCCGCGCATGCTGAACAATGTGTGGGCTGAATTGAAAAAATTACTGTGAGCCTATCCATCATTCCTGCGTCAGAGGCGGCCCAACGCCTGTCATTGCCCGCCGATCACCCGCAAGGGTTTGGTGCCGTCATCGATGCCCGCAGCGAGGGCGAATACGCCCTCGATCGACTGCCGGGGGCGGTGAATTGGCCTTCGCTGAACAACGAAGAACGAATTTTGGTGGGCACGCTCTACAAACAGCAAGGGGCGTTTGAAGCGCAAAAGATCGGCGCCGCTCTGGTGGCGGCCAATGTGGCGCGCCACATTCAGTCGCACGTGCTGACCCAGACCAAGGCCTGGAAGCCGCTGGTCTATTGCTGGCGGGGCGGCAAGCGCAGCGGGTCGCTGGCGCATGTCTTGAGTCAAATCGGTTTTCAGGTGACGCTGGTCGAAGGGGGCTACAAGGCATTTCGCAAGGTGCTGATCGAGACCTTGCCCGAACGGGTGGCCCCGTTGCGTTTCCGCGTGATTTGCGGTCCCACCGGCAGTGGCAAGACGCGGTTGTTGCATGCATTGCGCGAGGCGGGGGCGCAGGTGTTGGATTTGGAAGAGCTGGCGAGTCATCGCAGTTCGGTGTTGGGCCTGATTCCGGGCCAGGCCCAGCCCAGCCAGAAAAAGTTTGACACCCTGATCTGGGAGGCGCTGGGAAAGATGGACCCGGCCCGAGCGGTTTTTGTCGAGTCGGAAAGCCGCAAAGTGGGCAATGTGAGCATCGCAGAGTCACTGATGCTGGCCATGCGCGCCAGCGACTGCATCCAGGTCGATACGCCGATTGAATTGCGGGTGGATTTGCTGATGCAGGATTACCCGTTTTTTGTGCAAGACACCGGGTTCTTCTGTGCCCGCCTGAATACCCTGGTCGATCTGCGCGGCCATGAGGTGGTGAAGGGCTGGTGCGACTTGGCGCACGCCGGGCGGACGCGCGAAGTGGTGCGGCAGTTGCTAGAGATGCATTACGACCCGGGCTATGCCGCATCGACCAGGCGCAATTACACCCGCTTTGAACAGGCCTTGGGGGTGAAGGTCAACGATATATCGCCGACAGGCTTGCGTCAGCTGGCGCTGCGCCTGGTGGCTGGGGTTTAAGGCAGCTTTCGGGCGCGCAAGCGCCCCACAATGCCATTGGGGAAGTAATACACCGCCAGCACAAACAGCAGGCCCAGCCACAACAACCAACGGTCGGGCGAGAGCAGGGCCGACAGCCAGGGCCAATCGGACAAGGCCTGCGAGCCCAGTTTGAGCAGGTCTTGCAGATAACTTTGCGCCACCACAAAGAGCACCGACCCGACCACGGCACCGTACAGGGTCCCCATGCCGCCGATGACCACGATCAGCAAGACATCCATCATGATCTCGAAACTCAGTGAGGTGTCGGGGCCGTTGTAGCGCAGCCAGAGTGCCAACATGACCCCGGCGGCGCAGGCAAACAGGGCCGAGAGGACGCTGGCCAGGGTGCGATAGACGACCACCCGGTAGCCTATGGCCTCGGCGCGAAATTCGTTTTCCCGTATGGCCTGGAGCACCCGGCCAAACGGAGAGTTGACAATGCGCAGCATCAGCAACCACAAGCCGATGGCCGCCAGCACCAAAAGGTAATAGGTGAGCAAACGGCCATCGAGCGTGACCCCCCACAGTGGCTCGGGGCTGAACTCAGTCGAAGGCATGAGCAGGGCAGGCAGCTTGAAGGTGAGGCCGTCTTCGCCACCGGTCAAATCGGAGAGTTGGGAGGCCAGGGTTTGGAAGGCGGCCGCCACGGCCAGAGTGATCATGGCAAAAAAGATGGCGCGCACTCGCAAGGAAAACAGGCCGATGGCCAGTGAGAGCAAGAAACTGAGCAGAAGCGATAAGGCCACGCCTGCACTCAAGGACGCCCAATGGCTGCCCCAGTGGCTGGACGCCATGGCCACCCCGTAGGCGCCTATGCCAAAAAACATGGTGTGCGCAAAGCTGACGATGCCGGTATAGCCCAGCAGCAGGTCAAAACTGGCCACGAGCACAATAAAGACCAGGGCCTTGGCGGCCACCGATAAGGCTTTGACACTCGGAAAGACAAAGGGGGCGGCGATCAGGCCCAGCACGATCAGGCCCATGATCAGGGCCAACCAGCGGTTGGCCGCAAAGTCGCCGGACAGCAGCCTGTGCGACCAGCGTGAGGGGGACGCGTTCATCGGTGGGTTACCGGATAAAAGCCCCGGGGCCGCCAAAGCAAGACGGCCGCCATGAGGGCGATGTTGGAGAACAGGGCCAGCTTGGGCACCAGATAGCCGGTGTAGTTGGCCATCAGGCCCACCAATACGGCACCCAGCAAGGCCCCCCCGGTTGACCCCAGGCCGCCCATGATGATGACGATGAAGATCAGGACGTTGACCTGGGCGCCGATCTGGGGCACGACACTTTGCTGATACAGCCCCCACAGCACGCCCCCCAGAGCCGCCAGCGCGCTGCCCACAACAAAGACGCCGACAAAGAGGTGGTGGATGCGATAACCCAGCGACTCGACCATTTCCCGGTCATGAACCCCGGCACGAATCAGCAAGCCGACTTTGGTGCGGGCAAGCACCCACATTTGCACGGCCACAATCAGGGCGCCGACGGCCAGCGCCAGCAAACGGTATTTTTCCAGGGCCGCATCGCCCCAATAAAAAACGCCGCGCAGGGCTTCGGGCAGGGGCAAGGCGATTTGCAAGGGACCCCAGATGACTTTGATCAGCTCTTCGCCAATGATCATGCCGCCCATGGTGATGAGGATTTGCTTGAGGTGATGTCCGTAGACGGGGCGCACGATCAGTCGCTCGAAGGCCCAGCCGATGAGGGCGGCCAAGGCCATGGCCAAGAGCATCGCGACGCCGATGGCCAGCAAGTTCAGCCCCCAGTCGGCCACACCCGTCCAGGGTGACAGGACGCCCAGCACCGTGGTGGCCACAAAGGCACCCAATGCGATGAAGAGGCCATGGCCGAAATTGAGCACATCCATCAGCCCGAAGACCCAGGTCAGACCGCTGGCCATGACAAACACTATCATGCCCATGGCCAATCCGGCCAGGGTGAGCGTGGCCCAGGTGCCGGTGGAGCCCACCAGCGGCCAGGCGAGCAGGGCCAGGGCGGGCACCAGCCACAGAGGGCGGCTATCGAGATCACGCCAAAAAGAGGCATTCATAGCGCGAGCCCCAGCAGTTGTCGTTGCAGGTCGGGGTTGTCGATGAGCGCTTGCATGCGCCCGGCATGCACCACGCGCCCCTGGTCCATGATGGCCACCGTGTCACCCAACTGGCGTGCGAAGTGCAGGTTTTGCTCGACCAGCAAAATGGTCACGCCACTTTGTTTCAGCCTGGAAAAGGCATCGATCATGTTGTGGACGATGGCTGGCGCCAGCCCTTTGCTGGGTTCATCGACGATGAGCAGATCGCGTGGCTCGATGATGGCACGCGCCACCGCCACCATTTGTTTTTGCCCGCCCGAGAGCTTGCCCGCCGGGTGTTTCCAAAATTGCTTGACCGCCGGAAAAAGTTCAAACACCCATTCGAGCCGACGGGCGTCGATGTCGGACACACGGGCGGCATGGCGAGCGGCGAGCAGCATGTTTTCACTCACGCTGAGGTCGGGAAAGATGCCCATGTTCTCGGGCACGTAGGCGATGTTCAGGCGGGCGATGTCGGGGGTGCGAGCTTGGGTGATGTCTTTGCCATCCCATTGAATCGTGCCCGCGCTGGCGCGCCACAAGCCCATGATGGTGCGCAAGGTGGTGGTTTTTCCGGCCCCGTTGCGTCCCAACAATAGGGTGAGCTGGCCTTTGGGCACTGTCAGATCGACGCCATGCAATATGTGATACGCCCCTATGTGGGTGTGCACGCCGCGCAAGCTGAGCAAAGGCGTGTTCATGCGGCCTCTTTGCCCAGGTAGGCTTGTTGCACCACGTCAGAGGCCATGACTTGCGCGGGGTCGCCATCGGCCACCAGTTGCCCGTTGTTCAAGACGATGATGCGGTCGGCCAGTTCACGCACCACTTCCATTTTGTGTTCGACCAACAGGATGATGGCGCGGGCGTCGCGTTTGAGCTCACGGATCAGATTCAGGATGACGGGGGCTTCGTCGTGGCTCATGCCGGCGGTGGGTTCGTCAAACATGTAGACGCGGGGTTGCAAGGCCATCAGGATGGCCACTTCAAGTTTGCGCTGGTCGCCATGGGAGAGGCTGGCCACAGGGTGATGGCCCTGCGCCTGCATTGCCACCGAAGCCAACAATGCCATGGCCCGTTGGGTCAGGTCATCGTGGTCGCTCCAGATGCTGAGCAGATCGAGGCCGCGCCGATGGCGCCCGGGCAGGGTCGCCTGCACGGCCAATCTGACGTTTTCCAGCACGCTCAAGCCGGGAAACAGCTGGGTGAGTTGAAAGGCACGCCCCAAGCCGGCCCGGGTGCGGGCAGAGGCAGATCGACCCGACAGATTTTGGCCATCGAGCCAAACTTGACCTTGGGTGGCCGGGTACTGCCCGGAGATCAAATTGAAGTAAGTCGTTTTGCCCGCCCCGTTGGGGCCCACGATGGCCGTGAGGGTGCCGGGCTGGAATTGGCAGGTGACCCGGTCGACGGCCACATGGCCGCCAAACCGCACACCCAATTCCCGGGTCTCCAACATGAGAGAACGGTCAATCAGCGTGTGTTGCGGATGGGGACGTTCATTTCTTCGGGCTTGATTTCCCGGATCAGCTCGGGCACGCCCCAGCTGAAAGCCGGATCGATCTTGATTTTGAAATGGTACATGCTTTGCATGGCCTGATGGTCTTCCTTGCGGAAGGTCATCTTGCCCTTGGGGGTGTCAAAGCTCATGCCCTCCATGGCCGTGATCAACTTGGCCGTGGCGGTGTCGCCGTTGGTCTTTTTGAGCGCAGTGACCAGGGCCATGGCCGCCGAGAAACCACCGGCGGTGAAGAAGTCAGGCGGCGATTTGAACTGGCTGTAGTGCATGGAGACCAGGGCTTCGTTGACGGGGTTTTTAGGCATGCCGAAGTAATAGTAGGCCGCCCCTTCCATGCCGGGGAATTGTTTGTAGGCCACCATGGCGGGCAGGATGTTGCCACCGGTGGCGATCTCAATGCCAAAGCGTTTGAGGTCCATGTCGGCGATCTTGAACGGGTTGCCGCCGGCCCAAATGATGAAAATGATTTTGCGCCCGGGTTGATCTTTGAGTTTGTCGATCATGCGCTGGGCCCCGGCCGTGAAGTCGGTGGTGGCGGGAGGCAAGTACTCTTCGTGCACCAAGCGGGCTTTTTTGATGGCCTCCTTGAAGGCCTTCACCCCATCACGTCCAAAGGCCGAATCCTGGGCCATGGTGACGATGCTGACGCCCTCTTTGTCCAGTGCCACGGCATTGGCGATGGCGTCCTGGCTGCTGTTGCGGCCGGTGCGGAATATGTATTTGTTCCATTTGTCACCCGTGATGGAATCGGCCACAGCCGGTTCGACCAGAAGGATTTTTTTGTATTCTTCGGCCACCGGCAGCATGGCCAGCGCGACCGGGGAAGCCGTGGGGCCCACTGCCAAATCGACCTTGTCGTCACCATAAGCGGCGGCCAGCAGGTTTTTGCCCACATCGGGCTTGCCCTGGTCGTCCTTTTCAATCACGACGATTTTGCGCCCGGCGACTTGCATGCTGCCGCCGGTGGCGTACTCTAAGCCCATCATCAGGCCGACCTGGGTTTGCTTGCCATAGGCTTCCAGGGGCCCGGTCTTGCTGTAGATGTGGGCGATGCGGATGTCTTTGGGTGTTTGGGCCTGGGCGGCAGGGGCCAGCCAGAGCGCAGTCAGGGCGGCGAGGGCAACAGATATTTTTTTCACGGGTTTACTCCTGGATTCAACGGTCACACATATAACACCATTGTATGCAGACTTTCGGGGCCATTTTTTGACCCTGTTCAGGGCATCGGCGCGGGCTTGAACTCAGACCCCATAACGTGTGCGGTAGTCCTGGACCTGGCTCAGGTGCAAGGTCATGTCCTGGCCGCCGCGCTGGCTGAGGAAGGCCAGCAAGTCGTCGAGTTTGGCGATGGCGCAGACCTGCAAACCCAGGGTGTGGCGCACGTATTGCACGGCGCTGTAGGGCACGTCGGCGATCTGGCCGTCGGCTTGCTTTTCAGTGGCTTTTTCCTGGCGGTCGAGCGCGATGGCGACCGCATGGGCTTTGGCCCCGGCGGATTCAATCAGGGCGATGGATTCGCGCACGGCGGTGCCCGCACTCATGACGTCATCGACGATCAACACGCGCCCTTTTAGCGGCGCTCCGACCAGGGTGCCGCCCTCGCCATGGTCTTTCGCTTCCTTGCGGTTGTAGGCAAAGGGCACGTTGCGGCCGCGCCGCGCCAGCTCAATGGCCACCGCCGCGCCCAAAGGGATGCCCTTGTAAGCGGGGCCGAAAATCATGTCGAATTCAATGCCACTGGCCAGCAAGGCATCGGCATAAAAACCTGCCAAACGCCCCAAGGAGGCACCGTCGTCAAAGAGGCCGGCATTAAAAAAGTAAGGGCTCATGCGCCCGGCCTTGGTTTTGAATTGCCCGAACTTCAGCACCCCGGCGTCGAGCGAGAACTGAATGAACTCAAGTGCGAGGGTGTCGGGGGGGTGGGCCATGAGGCGGTTCCTTGGGCATTGGTAAAAATTGGGGTCAGACCCCAATTATTGCGGTGGCGACCCCGATAATTGGGGTCTGACCCCAATTTTTTGACCCCAATTTCTGTGGAGATGCGCGATTGATCAAGATCACGAGTTTGAATCTGAACGGCATACGCTCGGCCACAAGCAAAGGTCTGGAGGCCTGGTTGGCGTCGCACGCCCCCGATGTGCTGTGCGTGCAAGAGGTGAAAGCGCAGGCTCCGGTTGTGGAGGGCCAGTTTGATGCGCTCGCAGGTCTGCGCGGGCATTTTCAATACGCCGAGAAAAAAGGTTATTCGGGGGTGGGCGTTTATTCGCGCCATGAGCCCAGCGATGTGCACATCGGTTTTGACGGCGGCGAGTTTGATGCCGAGGGCCGGTATGTGGAGTTGCGTTTTGACACGCCCCAACGCAAGTTGTCGCTGATCAGTTGTTATTTTCCAAGTGGCTCGTCGGGACCCGAACGCCAGGATGCCAAGTACCGGTTTCTCGATCTGATTGAGCCGCACTTGATGAGTTTGAAAAAGAAGCGTGAGTTCATTTTGTGCGGCGATGTCAATATTGCCCACCAAGAGGCAGATTTGAAGAACTGGAAGGGCAACCTGAAGAACAGTGGTTTTTTGCCTGAAGAGCGCGCATGGATGACGAAAATCACCACCCGGGGCGGTCTGGTCGATGTCTACCGACGGCTGCAACCGGACAGCACCGACGCTTGTTACACCTGGTGGAGCAATCGTGGCCAGGCCTATGCCAAGAATGTGGGCTGGCGCATTGATTACCACTTGGCCACACCCGCCATGGCCGAGTTGGCACGCACTGAGTCGATTTATAAAGGCGAGAAATTTTCAGACCATGCGCCGCTGACAGTGGAATACGACTTTCAGCTTTGAGCCGTTGGGTCCCTGGGGCGCGAATTCTTTTCTCTGGCCAAATAGAGAAATGGCTCGCCCAGAGAAATTGGGGTCTGACCCCAATTTCGGTTCTCAAGCCATGAACAGCCCAGATGTGTCATGGTATGCGTCTAAACTTGGGAAGTCCTGCAAAACCCCATACGTCGTGGCATCCCAAACTCGGGCGCCACTTGCACGCAGCGAGTCTTGCAGGACTTCCCTATTGTCCAAAGCCTTTAAAGCAGAGACCCAAATGTTGAAATACCTCACCATACCCGTCACGCCGTTCCAGCAAAATTGTTCGCTGGTGTGGGATGACCAGAGCCAACAGGCCGCCGTGATCGACCCGGGTGGCGACGTCGATCGGATTTTGGCCGCTGTAAAGAAGTTGGGGTTGAAGCTGGAGCAGATCTGGATCACGCACGCGCATGTGGACCATGCGGCCGCCACCGCCGAGTTGGCCGAGTCGCTGGACTTGCCGATCCATGGCCCGCACCCTGAAGATCAGTTCTGGATCGATGGCCTGGCGCAAGCGGCGGCGATGTATCAGTTTCCACCGGCCAAGCCGTTCCAGCCCACGCGCTGGTTGCATGACGGCGACACGGTGTCGATCGGTGCGCACACTTTGCAGGTGCGGCATTGCCCGGGTCACACGCCAGGGCATGTGGTGTTTTATTCGCCCGAGATCGGGCGCGCGTTTGTGGGCGATGTGCTGTTTGCGGGCAGCATCGGGCGCACCGATTTTCCGCGTGGCGACTATGACACCCTGATCGGCAGCATCACCCAGCGCCTGTGGCCCATGGGAAACGAGACCGTGTTCATTCCAGGCCACGGGCCGGAGAGTACCTTCGGGCGTGAGCGCCAGACCAACCCTTTTGTCGGCGGCACCTGATCAGGGGGCGCGGCGCTCGATGCGGGCGGCGAAGTAGACCATGCACAGCACCGGCAGGCCGAGCAAGGCGGTGGTGGTGAAAAAGGCCGGGTAGCCGTGGGCGTCGACAAACACGCCTGAAAAACCCGCCAGCCATTTGGGTGCCAGCAGCATCAGAGAACTGAACAAGGCGTACTGCGTGGCTGAGTATTGAATCTGGGTCAGGCTGGACAAATAGGCGATGAAGGCGGCAGATGCAATGCCGCCGGCCAGGTTGTCGGCGCTGACGATAAGTACCAGGGCGGTGAGGTCGGCGGGTTGCTGGGCGAGCCAGGCAAAGAGCAGGTTGCTGGCGGCGCTGAGCACGGCGCCCAGCATGAGGATGCGCATGATGCCAAAGCGCAACGACAGCACGCCACCCACAAAGGCCCCCAGCAGGGTCATGATGACGCCAAAGATTTTGCTCACCCAGGCGACTTGTTCTTTGGTGTAGCCCATGTCGACATAAAAAGGGTTGGCCATGATGCCCATGACCACATCGCTGATGCGGTAAATGCCGATCAGGGCCAGAATGAGCGCGGCATGCCAACGGTGGCGGCGGATGAATTCGGCAAACGGCTCGATCAGCACCTGGCGCAGCCACTCACCCGGGCCGCGCGCCCGGGGCAAGAGCACGGGGGCGGGTTCGGGCGAAATCAGCACGGTGAATACGCCCACCGCCATGGATGCCGCCATGACCCCGTAGGCCCAGGCCCAGGCATGGTGCTGGTAGCCGGAGCCGGTCTGTGCGCCTGCCGCAAGCCAGAGCACACCGGCCCCGGCCCAGATCATGGCCAAACGGTAGCCGGTCTGGTAGGTGGCGGCCAGTGCGGCCTGATGTTGGGCCGAAGCCGATTCGATGCGAAAGGCATCCAGGGCGATGTCCTGGGTGGCCGAAGCCAAAGCGACCACCAGCGCCCACGCGACCAGCGCCGTCAGGTCGGCCTGAGGGTCGGCGCTTGCCATGCCCAGCATGCCGGCGACGATGGCGATTTGCGACAGCAACAGCCAACTGCGCCGACGGCCCAGCCAGCGGTGCAGCACCGGCAGGGGAAGCCGGTCGACCAGCGGGGCCCAGGCCCATTTGAAGGCATAGGCCAGCCCGACCCAACTTAAAAAGCCGATGGTGGCGCGGTCGATGCCGGCTTCGCGCAGGCGAAAACTGAGGGTGCCCAAAACCAGCAACAATGGCAAACCTGCCGAAAACCCGAGAAAAAACATGCGCAAGGCGGGCGGGCTGAAATAAACTGAGAGGGCCCCGCGCCAATTCCGGGCTTGGGCGTTGTCAGACGCCGCAGGGGCCGGAGGGGTTGAATGAACAGACATGGGCGCTATTTTCAGTGTTTTAAGGAACGATCCTGTCATGCAAGAGTCTGACCGTCGACGATTTATACACCGTTGTGCCTGGTGTACAGCGGGTTTAGGCTTGTTCGGCCCCTCGGCCTGGGGGCGCGAGGGGGTGGAGGTGGGCGAAACCTCGAAGTTCGCCAAGCTGGTGCCTGCCGAAGAGCTGGAGCGCAATGCGCAACAACAGTATCAGCAGATGCTGGACCAGGCGGCAAGCAAAAACGCACTGGGTCCAGCCAATCACCCGCAGGTCATCCGGCTGCGGCAGATCGCTGAACGCATCATCCCGCACAGCCTGGACTGGAACCCCCGGGCGCGACAGTGGAAATGGGAGGTGAATCTGATCGGTTCAGCCCAAATCAATGCCTTTTGCATGCCGGGCGGCAAGATTGCTTTTTTTGTCGGCATTCTGAAACAGCTGGAGCTGACCGACGACGAGGTGGCGATGGTGATGGGGCATGAAATCGCCCACGCCCTGCGCGAACATGCGCGTGAACGCATGGGCAAAAGCGCGGCCACCCAGGGCCTGACCCGCCTGGGCGGGGCCATTGTGGCGGGGGTGTTCGGGATCAGCCCGCAGATCACGGACATGGTGGCCCGGGAAGGGGCCAATTTGCTGACCCTGAAGTTCAGCCGCGAGGACGAAACCGAGGCCGATCTGGTGGGCATGGAGTTGGCGGCCCGGGCCGGTTACAACCCGCAAGCGGGGGTGACTTTGTGGCAAAAAATGAGCGCGGCCAACAAAAACGCCCCGCCGCAGTGGCTGAGCACCCACCCCTCGGGCGACAGCCGCATCCGGGAGATCGAGGCCAACTTGCCTAGGGTGCTGCCGCTGTACCAGCGGACCCAGTGAGGTCTGCCACCAAGCGCTCTTTTTGTACCTTGCCCAAGGCGGTTTTGGGCAACTGCGCCAGTCGCACCAGGCGCCGGGGGTGTTTGTAGCGCGCCAATTGCGCACGCACGTCGGCCAGCAGGTCGTCGTCGCCAGCCAGGGCACCCGGGCGCAACACGACCACCGCGACCACGCTTTCGCCCCAGCGCGGATCGGGCAGACCCACGGCGGCGCACTCGGCCACAGCCGGGTGGCGGGCCAGGATGGTTTCGATTTCTGCCGGGTAGATGTTCTCGCCACCCGAGATGATCATGTCTTTGGCGCGACCGACGATGCGCCAGCTTTGATCGGCTTCGATGCGGGCCAGATCGCCGGTGTGAAACCAGCCTTCGGCGTCGAGCGCAGTCTGATCGGGCCAATAGTGGCGCACCACGGCCGGGCCGCGCAAGCAGACTTCGCCCACGCCGTCGGTGGCGCCGGGCACAGGGTCCAGACGGGCCTCCACCCCAGGGGCCGGCCAACCGCATGAGCCAACATGGCTGTGCGCATGCTGGGCGCCCAGGGCGATGGAGAATGGGCCGGTTTCGGTGGCCCCGTAAACGTTGCAGACCGGCACGCCGCGTTGCAACCAGGCCTGAACCAGGTCGTCGGGTAAGACGCTGGAGCCCGCCCACAAGGCGCGCAGTCGGGGCCAGCGGGCTTGCGGGAAGAGCGGGTGATCGATGACGGCGCGCATCACAGCGGGCACCATCAGAGTCAGGGTGATGTCTTGTTCATCCAGGTCTTTCAGCACACGTTCGGGGTCGAAGCGGGCGTGCAACACCACACAGGCCCCAGCCAGCCAGGCGGGCAAGGTCTGGATGCACAAACCGCCGACATGAAACAGGGGCAACACGGTCAGCACCCGGTCTTCGGATTGGAGGCCCTGCACCGCGATGGCGGCGCTGGCGTTGGCCAGCATTTGGCCTTGGGTGTGGAGCGCCCCTTTGGGTCGGCCCGTGGTGCCCGAGGTGTAGACCAGCAACACCGGGTCATCGGTGCGATCGACAGGAGGGCCCGGCCACGGTGGATGGCTGGCATGGTCCAGGGAGGCTGGCGACTGTGTCAGGGAATGACAGGGCAAGCCGGCCTGCCGGGCCAGGGTGAGTGCGGCATCAAGATGGGCATCGTCGGCCAGCAGGCAGCGCGGTTGGCAGTCGTCGAGCACCTGCCGCCATTCGGCCATGGCCAGGCGAAAGTTGAGGGGCACCCAGATCGCCCCCAGATCGGCCAGGGCCAGCAAGGCCACCCCTTGCATGGGGTGGCCCAGGCACAAAGCGGCCACCCGATCACCCGGCCTCACCCCCCAAGCCAGCAAGCGCTCTCGAAACACCCTGATTTGGTGCGCCAACTCGATGTAGCTGAAGGATAGACCCTGGTACACGCAGGCCAGACGGTCAGGCGTTTTTTGGACGGCGGCCAGGAACGATGGGGACAAGCCGACGGCGCCGGGCTGAGGCACAATATTTGAGAGTGACATCATCTCGTCGTAGCATAGCCCAGGTCGCATCGACCGGTTGTAGGAGCTTTGGCATGGATTCTTTGCTGATCATAGAAGACGATCAACGTTTGGCAGGCATGGTCAGTGAGTACCTGTCGCAGTCGGGGTATGAGGTCGCGCATGCGGCAACTGCCGGGGATGGCATGTCCAAACTGGGGGCGACCTCCGCGCCCGACCTGGTGATACTGGATGTGATGCTGCCCGACTCGGATGGTCTGGAGGTTTGTCGCCGCATCCGCTCGCTGGAAGGGCCCAAGGGCCTGACGCCGATTCTGATGCTGACCGCCAAGGGTGACCCGATGGATCGCATTGTGGGCCTGGAAATCGGGGCCGACGACTATATGGCCAAGCCTTTTGAGCCGCGTGAGTTGCTGGCCCGGGTGCGGGCGATTTTGCGCCGTCAGGCCTTGTTGTCGCGCAATGTGGTGCCGGCCTCGGAAGCATTGCGATTCGGGGCCCTGGAAATCGACCGCGACAGCCGATCGGTGCGGGTGGAAGGTCGGACGGTTGACCTGACCTCGTATCAATTTGACCTGTTGCTGGCCTTGGCCGAGCGGGCCGGGCGGGTGCTGTCGCGTGAGCAAATCATCGAAGTGGTGCGTGGTCGAGAGATGGAGGCCTATGACCGCTCGATCGATGTTCACATTGGTCGCATACGCGCCGCGATCGAGAAGGATGTGAAAGCACCCAAACGCATTCTGACCGTGCGCGGGGTGGGCTATGTGTTTTCGCGGGTTCAAGACTGAACATCGTGTCGGATCGTGCGCAACCCATTCTTGCTCGCCTGTGGCTGAAAATCTGGTTGTCGGTGGTGTGTGTCGTGGTGGCCACCACGCTGCTGGCGACCTGGGGCTCTCGCCACCTCAGTGAACCCCCGATCCGCGAGGTGGTAGCCCGCAATGCGGTGGGCACAGTGGTGGCGCACGGGCAGGCCCTGTTATTGCCGCCCGACGGCCTGCCCGAGGGCGAGCGCAAACCCAGCCCCGGCATGGAGGGCATGACCTTGGGTCTGTACGGGCCTGGGCCCGAATTTTTGCTGACGATGGACGACGGCGAATGGCTGCATGTGCACATCCCGAGACCGCCACGCACGTTTTGGTCTTTGCCCAATGGGATGCTGTGGACGCTGCTTCTGATGGCCATCGCGGTGGCTTTGGGCAGCTACCCCATCATTCGCCACCTGACCGTGCGGCTGGAGCAGCTTGAACGCACGGTGGCGCGCTGGGGTCTGGGCGATTTGTCGACCCGCATTGCGGTGCAAGGCAACGATGAAGTGACGTCGCTGGCCCGGCGCTTTAACCAGGCGGCCGAAAAAATGGAAGGGTTGGTGCTGTCGCACAAAAATTTGCTGGCCAATGCGTCGCACGAGTTGCGCACTCCCATCACCCGGCTGCGCATGGCGCTTGAATTGCAATCGACCCGCCCCGTGGATGCGATGCGCGCAGAAATGCAGCGCGACTTGGAGGAGCTGGATCAGTTGGTCGAAGAGGTGCTGCTGGCCAGCCGACTGGACCAAGTGCCGGCCGGGCCGCAACCGGGCATGGAAACGGTGGACTTGGCCGGATTGGCCAGCGAAGAGTGCAGCCGCTATGACGTGGCCCTGGACATGCAAGACGCCTTGTCGCTGAAGGTTCATGGGGTGGACCTGCTGCTGCGACGCTTGCTGCGCAACCTGCTGGATAACGCCGTCCGACATGGCCCCTCGGCGGCAGGGGTGCAGATGAAGCTGACCCCCAGTGCCGATGGGCGCGTTCGCATTGAGGTGCAGGACCATGGCCCCGGCGTGCCCCCGGGGCTGGAGGAAAAAATCTTTGAGCCCTTTTACCGCGTGCCCGGCAAGACCGAGTGGCAAGGCGGCACGGGTCTGGGCCTGACGCTGGTGCGTTCGATCGCGCGCCACCACGGCGGAGACGTGCGTTGTGAAAACCAGATCGGCGGCGGGGCGCGCTTTGTGGTCGATCTGCCGCTTTCCAGTTAAGTCGGGTCAGAGCGCTGGGCCGCCTGGGCAGGCTGGCAACAAGGCACAATGCAAGCATGACACGTTGGATGGATGACTTGGGGCTGAAGGCCCCCATTTGGCAGGCCCCCATGGCGGGCTCGCAACATCATGCGCTGGCGGTGGCTGTGTGCCAGGCGCATGGGCTGGGGGCATTGCCGGCGGCGATGCTGAGCCCCGATGTATTGCGCGAGCACATGACGGCGGTGCGGGCGCAAACCGACCGGCCCTTTCAGGTGAACTTTTTTTGTCACACCCCGCCTGTGCATGAGCCCCGGTCGCTGACGGCTTGGGCGCAAGCCTTGAGGCCGTTCTACCGCGAGTGGGGGCTGAACGACCTGGCCGTGCCGGAAGGTGCGGGTCGCACCCCCTTTAACGACGAGATGGCCGATGTGCTTGAAGCGCACCCGCCCGCCGTGGTGAGTTTTCATTTCGGGCTGCCGCCGGCGCATTTGCTGGCGCGCGTCAAAGCCATGGGTTGCCGTGTGGTGTCATCAGCGACCACGGTGACCGAGGCGCTGTGGCTGGAACAACACGGGGTCGACGGCATCATCGCCCAGGGGCTGGAAGCAGGCGGGCATCGGGGCATGTTTCTGACCGATGACCTGACCACTCAACAAGGGCTGATGGCGCTGTTGCCGCAGGTGGTCGCCGCCGTCAAGGTGCCGGTGATCGCCGCCGGTGGCATCGCCACCGGGGCCTCGGTGCGGGCCGCACGGGCGCTGGGGGCGTCGGCGGTGCAGGTGGGGACGGCTTTTTTGCTCACCCCCGAGGCCACCACGTCCAAAGTGCATCGCGCCGCCTTGGCGCAAGCACGAGGCGAACAGACGGCATTGACCCGACTCTTCAGTGGCCGTCCGGCACGGGGCTTGGTCAACCGGCTGATGCGCGAGCTGGGGCCGATGAGCGACGTGGCCCCGGCGTTTCCGCTGGCGACTGCCGGCATTGCCCCATTACGGGCTGCGGCCGAGGCGCAAGGCGTGGATGATTTCAGCCCCCTTTGGGCCGGGCAGCATGTCAGTGCCGCGCGCGCCATTTCAGCCGCCGAGGTCACCTCAGAGTTGGCGCGCGCCTGGCACTCGGAGGACTGATGGCCAAGGAAAAAACCCTGTACAGCTGCACCGAATGTGGCGACAGCAGCCCCAAGTGGCTGGGCAAATGCCCGGGCTGCGGGGCCTGGAACACCCTGATCGAGTCGGCACCGGTGCCCACCAGTGGCCAGAACCGTTACAGCCAACGGGTGTCGCTGGCCCCGGCATCGGCGGTGGCCACGCTGGCCGACATCGAAGCCCAGGATGTGGCGCGCACGCCCACCGGGCAGGAAGAGCTGGACCGGGTTTTGGGCGGCGGCCTGGTGGCGGGAGGGGTGGTGCTGATCGGCGGCGACCCCGGCATAGGCAAGTCAACCTTGCTGTTGCAGGCCATGGACGGATTGCAACGCAGTGGCCTGGCCACCTTGTATGTGACGGGAGAAGAGTCGGGCGCGCAGGTGGCGCTGCGGTCACGCCGCTTGGGGCTGGACCACAGCCAGGTGCAGGTGTTGGCCGAGACGCAGTTGGAAAAGATACTTGCCACGGTCGAAAAGTTGGCCCCGGCGGTGGTGGTGATCGATTCGATTCAGACGGTTTACTCTGACGCGCTGACGAGTGCGCCGGGTTCGGTGGCGCAGGTGCGCGAGTGCGCGGCGCACCTGACGCGCATGGCCAAGCTCAGCGGTGTGGCCACGGTGCTGGTGGGGCATGTGACCAAAGAAGGGGCGCTGGCCGGGCCCCGGGTGTTGGAACATATGGTCGACACCGTGCTGTACTTTGAGGGCGACACGCACTCGAGTTATAGGCTGGTGCGGGCGATCAAAAACCGCTTCGGCGCGGTCAATGAGATTGGCGTGTTTGCAATGACCGAAAAGGGTCTGCGCGGGGTCAGCAACCCCAGCGCCATCTTTTTAAGCCAGCACCCTCAACCGGTGCCGGGCAGTTGTGTGCTGGTGACGCTGGAGGGCACGCGGCCCATGTTGGTGGAAATTCAGGCGCTGGTCGATAGCGGCGGGCCCAGCCCGCGCCGGCTGAGCGTGGGGCTGGACCGAGACCGGCTGGCGATGCTGCTGGCGGTGCTGCACCGGCATGCCGGGGTGGCCTGCATGGATCAGGATGTGTTTGTGAATGCGGTGGGTGGGGTGCGCATCGGTGAGCCTGCCGCCGATCTGGCGGTGCTGATGGCGATCCAGAGCAGCCTGCGGGCGAAACCCTTGCCGCGCGGGTTTTTGGCCTTTGGCGAAGTGGGTCTGGCGGGCGAGGTGCGGCCCGCGCCGCGTGGCCAGGAGCGGCTGCGCGAGGCCGCCAAACTGGGGTTCACTGAAGCACTGATCCCGCGCGCCAATGCGCCCAAGAAGCCGATCGAGGGCTTGCGGGTGCATGCGATTGAGCGGATCGACGAGGCGCTGGAGGTGTTGCGGCAGTGGAGTTAAGCGGCTGGTCGCGTCAATTCCCAATGCGCCAGACGGCCTTCTCTGAACTCACACCGCACCGTCGACTGGGTGCCGTCGGTCCAGGTGTAGATTTCGGGTTGGGTGTCTTTTTCGCTCTCCAACTGGCCCAGGCTGCGGGTGAGCGCGATGACGTGCATGAGCGGCACGTTGGGTTTGAGTTTGGCGTTGAGCATGACGGCGCTGTCAACAAAGCCGATCGGTCGGTTGGCGGCGCGTTTGAGCAGGGTGACCAAACGGTAAAAATGCAACAAGATCCACATCACCCCGCCGGTGATGACAAAGACCACGCCGGGCCAGGCATAGGCGTGATAGGCCCATCCCAACAAAAACATCGCCAACGCAGGGATCAGGAGGGGACGCCAATTCATGGCGCGGATTGTAAGTGGCCGGGAAGGTCTTGCAGAAGCCCTACAATGGATGGTCGTAGAAAGGAATGTTGACATGAGTGCTTTAGCCCCCTCTATGGCCGATCGCGACGGCAAGATCTGGATGGACGGCCAGCTGGTCGATTGGCGCGATGCCAAGATCCATGTGCTGACCCACACCCTGCACTATGGCTGCGGCGTGTTTGAGGGCGTGCGAGCCTACAACACCGTACAGGGCACCAGTATTTTCCGCTTGCAAGAGCACACTCAGCGTTTTTTCAACAGCGCCAAGATCCTGCGCATGAAGCTGCCCTTCACGCAAGAGCAGGTCAATGAGGCCCAGCGTCTGGTGGTGCGGGAAAACAAGCTGGAGAGCTGTTATCTGCGCCCCCTGGCCTGGATCGGTTCGCAAAAGCTGGGGGTCAGCCCCAAGGGCAATACCATCCATGTGATGATCGCCGCCTGGCCCTGGGGGGCTTATCTGGGCGAAGAAGGGCTGGCCAAAGGCATTCGGGTCAAGACTTCCAGCTACACCCGCCACCATGTCAACATCACCATGACTCAGGCCAAGGCGGTGAGCAATTACACCAACTCGATTCTGGCCAATATGGAAGCCACTGACGAGGGGTATGACGAGGCGCTGCTGCTCGATTCGCAAGGCTTTGTGTCTGAGGGCGCGGGCGAGAATGTGTTTGTGGTCAAAGACGGGGTGATTTATACCCCCGATCTTTCGGCCGGCGCGCTCAATGGCATCACCCGCAACACGGTGCTGCATATCGCCAAAGATTTGGGCATTGAAGTGGTGCAAAAGCGCATCACCCGCGACGAGATCTATATTTCTGACGAGTTGTTTTTCACCGGCACCGCCGCCGAAGTGACCCCGATCCGTGAACTCGACCGGATCGAGATCGGTTCCGGCTCACGCGGGCCGATCACGGAAAAAATCCAGTCTGCGTTTTTTGACATCGTCAATGGCCGCAACGCCAAATACGGGCATTGGCTGTCCAAGGTCTGAGCAGGGGGTTGGAGATGAGTGCGTCTAAAGTCGAACTGGCAGCGAATGATCTGAATGGCCACGGGGGGGTGTTTTGCCCCAACCCCAAGGCCGGGATGGCGTTGTGGAACGGTCACCCCAAAGTCTTTCTGGATGTCGCCAAGCACGGCTCGGCCAAGTGCCCTTACTGCGGCACCGAGTACGCGCTGAAAGCCGGCGAACACGTCCACGGCCACCACTGAGGGGCGGGTGCCCTAGGCATGAACAGCCTGGTCATCGCCCCGCAATGGATCGGCGATGCCGTGATGTCCGAGCCCTTGTTGCGGGCCTTGTCCGAACGCGGTGAGCGCTTGTCGGTGCTGGCCTTGCCCTGGGTGGCACCGGTTTATCGAGCCATGCCCCAGGTCGCCGACGTCATCGAGGCCCCTTTCAAGCACGGTGGTTTGCAGTGGGCCGGGCGGCGCGCCTTGGCCCAGACCTTGAAAGGGCGTTTTGAGGCGGCCTATGTTTTGCCCAACTCGCTGAAAAGCGCCTTGTTGCCCTGGATGGCAGGCATCCCGCGCCGGACGGGTCGACTGGGCGAGTCGCGCTACGGCCTGATCAATGAACGGCTGCCCAATCCGGCGCGGGGCGAGCGCCCGCCGATGGTGGATTTTTATTTGGCGCTGGCCGCTGGCCCAAGCCATGCGACTTCGGGTGGGGCAGCGCCGGGTGGGGCGACCTCAAACCAGCCCGAACCCCGGCTGCAGATCGAGGCCAGGGTGGCGCTTGAGGTGATGCAAAGGCACGGCTTGGCCGCTGGCGGGTACGGGGTGTTTGCCCCCGGGGCCGAGTTTGGACCCGCCAAGCGCTGGCCGCCCAAGCACTATGCCGATTTGGCGGCACGGCTGGGCCAGACGGTGGTGTTGCTGGGTTCGCCCAAAGAGGCCCAGGATGCGCAGGCCATCGCGGCCGCGGTGCCCCGCGGTGCGGCAAGGGTGGTCAACCTGATAGGACAAACCTCGCTGGTCGAGGCGTTTGCTTTGATTGCCCAGGCCCGCTGGATGGTCAGCAACGATTCGGGCCTGATGCATGTGGCGGCTGCGCTGCGGGTGCCTCAGGTGGCGGTGTTCGGGTCGTCGAGCCCCTTGCACACGCCACCGCTCAGCCCCATGGCCCGGGTGCTATGGCTGAAAAACGACCCTGAGTACCGACCCGCGCTGGCTTGCGCGCCGTGCTTTGAGCGCCGTTGCCCGCTGGGCCATCTGCGCTGTCTGAATGACCTGTTGCCCGAGCGGGTGGCCACCGAATTGCAGTCGCTAACGGGCCAGGTCAGTGCTCATGGGCCATGCGAGAATGCCCCGGACGCATCTGGATGACCCGGCGTGCCGGGGTTTCTGTACACAAGGAGATGACATGCCGCACCTGGTGATTTTGTACACCTCGAACCTGGAGGACAAAGTGGCCTTCGGCCCCATGTGCCGCGACTTGGCCGACACCATGCTGGCCCAACGTGACGAGGCGGGCAAAGAGGTCTTCCCTTTGGGCGGCACACGTGTTTTTGCCTACCCTGCGCCGCATTTCGCCGTGGCCGACGGCAAACCCCCGGCGGGCAAGGCCATGGGCTTTATTTACCTGAATTTGCGCATGGCCAGCGGGCGCAGCGCCGAGCTTAAAAAGACGGTGGGCGATGAGCTGATCGCGACGCTGCATCGGCATGTGGATGCGGCGGTGGCGAGTGACCTGGTGGGTGTGACGCTGCAAATTGACGAGATCCCCTCGTCTTATGATGGCCGCATCAGCAGCCTGCACCCGTTTTTCAATACGGTGCCCACGCAGAGCAAAAAATAAACAACCGCCACAGGTGAGACATGAACCAACCCGTCAATCGTTTTAAAGAGGCCCTGCGCGAGGGGCGCCCCCAAATCGGTCTGTGGGTGCATCTGGCCAGCAGTTACAGCACTGAGATTTGCGCCGGGGCCGGTTTTGATTGGCTGTTGCTCGACTCTGAGCACGCGCCCAACGACTTGCGCAGCATGCTGACCCAACTGCAGGCCGTGGCCGGCTACCCCGATACCCACCCGGTGGTGCGGGTGCCTTGCGGACACGGCCATATGGGCACCACCCTGATCAAGCAATACCTCGACTTGGGGGTGCAAACGATTCTGGTGCCGATGGTCGACACGCCCGAGCAGGCGCGGGCCGTGGTGGAGGCCACGCGTTATCCGCCGCACGGCATCAGGGGCATGGGCGGGGCGCGCGCTTCGCGTTGGGGGCGCATAGGCCGCTATGCGCAGGAGGCCAACGATCAGATTTGCGTGCTGGTCCAGATTGAGAGCCGCTTGGCCCTGGACAATATCGAGGCCATCGCGGCCGTCGAGGGGGTGGATGGTTTGTTCATCGGCCCGGCCGATTTGTCGGCTTCTCTGGGCCATGTGGGCGAGTTGAATCACCCCGCTGTGCGAGCCGCCATTGATGATGCTTTTGCCCGCATCGTCAAGACGGGCAAGGCCGCCGGTTTTTTGACGGCCGACGAAGATTTGTCGCGCCGCTCGATCGGGCAAGGGGTGACGTTCATGGCAGTGGGCCTGGACGTGAACCTGTTGGCTCGCCATACCAGTGCGTTGGCGGCGCGTTTCAAGTCGGCCTGAAGGCGGGTCATGAAGATCGCCATCGTCGGGGCGGGCGCGATCGGCGGCTGGTTGGCCGCCGGTCTGTTGCGCCAGGGCCAGGCCCAGGTGTCGATGCTGGCGCGCGGGGCCACTTTGCAGGCCTTGCGCACGCGCGGCTTGATTTTGTCGAACGCCCAGGGGCAAGCCCAGTGGCCCGTGCAGGCCAGTGAGCGCGGGGCTGATCTGGGCCCTCAGGATTGGGTGGTGCTGGCGCTGAAGGCACCGGCACTGGTGGCCATGGGGGACCGCTTGCAAGACACGCTGGGGCCGATGTGCGGCGCGCAGACCCGGATCGTGACGGCGATGAATGGCGTGCCTTGGTGGTTTCTCGATGGCTTGCAGCCCCAGTGGGCCAAGGGCCAAGCGCTTGATGAGCCCTTGCAGAGCGTGGACCCCGGTGGACGACTGGGGCGTTTCATGCCACCCGGGAAGGTGACGGGGGCGGTGGTGCATGCCAGTTGTCATACGCCGGCCCCGGGCCATGTGCACCATCATTTCGGCCAGGGCCTGATTCTGGGCGATCCGGGTGGCGAGCCCGGCCCGGCCACCCGGGCTTTGGTGAGTGTCTTGCAGGCGGCCGGTTTTGAGGCCCGGTTGTCGAACCGCATCCAGCACGACGTTTGGTACAAGCTGTGGGGGAATATGACCATGAACCCCTTGAGCGCGATCACCATGGCCACCACCGACCTCATGCTGAACGACCCCGATGTGCGTGGTTTTGTCTCCAGCGTGATGTGGGAGGCGCGCGAGATCGGTGCCCGCTTGGGTTTGCCCATTGAGCAGGCGCCGGAAGACCGGCATGCGGTGACGGCCAAATTGGGGGCCTTCAAGACTTCCATGCTGCAGGATGTGGAGGCCGGCCGGGAGGTCGAGCTCGACGCCCTGGTGAGCGTGGTGCAAGAGTTGGGACGTCGGACCGGTGTGGCCACCCCATTCATCAATGCCCTGCTCGGTTTGGCGCGCTTGCGCTTGCAGGGGCTGGGTCTGTATCGACCGGCGGGCCCGCTTTGAATTCGCCCCGTGCCCTGTCCTTCACGGCTTTCCTGACGCTGCTGCTGATCGGCCTGATGATGGGGGCCAACCATGTGGCGGCGCGGGTGGCCTTCGGCAGTGGTCTGGATGTGGCCACGGCCGTGGCGGTGCGCAGCGGTGTGACGGCGGCGGCGGTGGGTCTGCTGATCTTTTGGGGGCGCGTGCCCCTGTTGTCCATGGGCCGGCGCCAGCGCCTGACCTTGTTGCTGATTGGCGTGCTGATCGGTCTGCAAAGCCAGAGCCTGTATTCGGCGGTGTCCCGACTGCCCGTGGCGCTGGCGCTGTTGGCCTTCAATACCTACCCTTTGTTCACGGCCCTGTGGGATCGGCTGTTGTATGGCCACAAGCCCTCGCGCGCCATGGTGGGCGCGATGCCGGTGATCTTGTTGGGCCTGGGTCTGGCGCTGGATGTGCTGGGTGCCGCTTCGGGGCTGGGGGCGGGGACCCAATGGCTGCAAATGGGGGCCGGGGTGGCGTTTGCCCTGGCCGCTGCGGCGGCGTTTGGCCTGGCACTGATTCTGACCCAGCATGAAACGCAAGGGCTGGATGGGCGCTGGCGCACCCTGTTCAATATGCTGATGGCGGGTCTGATCGCGATGCTGGTGGTGGGCTGGCACGGGGCACCGCAATGGCCTGGCAGCGGGGCCGGGTGGCTGGGGCTGGCGGCCCTGAGTTTTTTGTATGGCACGGCGTTCACCATCATGTTCACTGTGCTGCCGCGTTTGGGGGCCGCGAGTTTTTCAGCCATCATGAATGTGGAGCCGATTTTTGCCCTGGTGCTGGCTTGGGGCGTGCTCGATCAAACCATCGCGCCGTCGCAAGTGCTGGGGGCGATGCTGGTGGTCGGTGCCGTGATTTGGCTGGGCTTGCGCAAAACGGCCTGAGGTGGGCCCGGGCGCTCAGGCGAGCGCGGCTTCGATGTGCGACACCAGGCGCTGCGGCGTGTCGTTGGGGGCAAAACGACGCAGCACACGGCCATCGCGGCCGATCAGGAACTTGGTGAAATTCCATTTGATGGCTTCGCTGCCCAACAGTCCGGGGGCCTCTTTTTTCAGCCACTGGTACAGGGGGTGCGCGTGTTTGCCGTTGACGTCGATTTTTTCGGTCAGGGCAAAGGTGACGCCGTAGTTGCGCTGACAAAAGGTCTGTATTTCGGCGTTGGGCGCCGGGTCCTGGCCGCCAAACTGGTTGCAGGGGCTGCCCACCACAGTCAGGCCACGCTCGGCCCATTGGTCATGCAAGGCCTGCAAACCCTGCAATTGCGGTGTGAAGCCGCAGGCGCTGGCGGTGTTGACCCACAGCACCACCCGGCCTTGCAATGCCGACAGATCCATCGGGGTGCCGTC
>JBEAZY010000011.1:0-49980 GCA_041159205.1 Pseudomonadota bacterium | reverse complement strand
AAACGAACCGGCACAGGCCAAGCGCTCACCCTCCCCTGAATGTTTTGGAGTTGAGTCATGGAAATTTTTGATTACGACAACATCCTGTTGCTGCCGCGCAAGTGCCGGGTCGAGAGCCGATCCGAGTGTGACACCAGTGTCACGATGGGTTCGCAGACTTTCAAGCTGCCGGTGGTTCCGGCCAATATGAAAACCGTGGTCGATGAATCGATTTGCGAGTACCTGGGCCGTAACGGTTACTTTTACGTGATGCACCGCTTTGACCTTGATAACGTGGCCTACGTGCGGGCCATGAAGGCCAAAGGCGTGTTCGCGTCCATTTCGCTGGGCGTCAAGAAGCCCGACTACGAGACGGTTGAGCGCCTGCTCGCTGAAGGCCTAACCCCGGAATACATCACCATCGACATCGCCCATGGCCATGCCGAGAGCGTGCGCCAGATGATCGGTCATCTGAAAGAAAAAATGCCCCAGACCTTTGTGATCGCGGGCAATGTGGCCACCCCTGAGGCGGTGATCGACCTGGAGAACTGGGGGGCTGACGCGACCAAGGTTGGCGTGGGCCCGGGCAAGGTCTGCATCACCAAGCTCAAAACCGGCTTCGGCACCGGCGGCTGGCAGCTATCGGCGCTGAAATGGTGCGCCCGGGTGGCGACCAAGCCCATCATTGCCGATGGCGGTATCAGAAGCCACGGCGACATCGCCAAGAGCATCCGCTTTGGAGCCACCATGGTCATGATCGGCTCGCTGTTTGCGGGGCATGAAGAGTCGCCCGGCCACACCGTCGAAGTGAATGGCGAACAATTCAAAGAGTATTACGGTTCGGCTTCAGACTTCAACAAGGGCGAATACAAGCACGTTGAAGGCAAGCGCATTTTGGAGCCCATCAAGGGCAAGCTGGCCGATACCCTGCGCGAGATGCAAGAAGATGTGCAAAGCTCGATCTCGTATGCGGGCGGCACCAAGTTGATGGACATCCGCAAAGTCAATTATGTGATTCTGGGTGGCGACAACGCGGGTGAGCATCTGCTGATGTGAGCTGCAAGACGGCCTCTAACTACCCCCCGCATTCGTCCTGAACCCACTGCGCCCAATCGGGCGTGGCCGGTGTGGCAGCCAGGGTGTAAAACGCTGGCAGCTCATAAGGGTGGATGGCGCGCAAAGCAGCCACCAGTTCGGGCAGGCTTTCGGCCGTGGTTTTAAAGCCCAAGCGCCATTCGGTGTCGCGTTGCACCTGGCCCTGCCAGCGATAAACGCTGGCGATGGGTTCAATGTGTACGCAAGCCGCCAGACGCCGGGCCACGGCGTGTTCGGCCAGCCGGTGGGCGTCGGCCTCGGCGCCGACGGTGGTCTGTAGCAGCACTTGGGCCGTGCTCATGGTTGCTGCCTTGCTTCGGTCAACAAGCGGGCGCGCAATTCGGTCTTGAGCACCTTACCGTAATTGTTCTTGGGCAACTCATCGACAAAGATGTATCGCTTGGGTCGCTTGAAACGGGCGATATGGGCCACGCAATGGGCGTCGAGTTGCCCGGCTGCGGGTGATTGCCCTGGCAGGGCGACGACAAAGGCCACCACCACCTCGCCCCACTCGGGGTCGGGGCCGCCGACCACGCTGACTTCGGCCACGCCGGGGGCGGTCAGCAAGACTTCCTCCACTTCGCGCGGGTAGATGTTGGAACCACCCGAAATGAGCAGGTCTTTGCTGCGGTCTTTCAGGGTAACAAACCCCTGTTCGTCCATGCAGCCCATGTCGCCGGTCCAGAGCCAGCCGTCGCGAACGGCCTGGGCGGTGGCTTCGGGGTTGCGCCAATAGCCCGCCATGACGGTGTCGCCGCGCACCACCACCTCTCCGATTTCGTTCACCGGCAGGTCGGCCCCATCCGGCCCCACCACCCGAACCCGGACAGGCGTTTGGGCGATGCCGACCGAGGCCAGGCGCTGCAGATAGCGGGGGTGCGCGCTGTCGGCCAGGTGCTGGCGCGACAGGCAGGTGGCCACCATGGGGGTTTCACCCTGGCCATAAATTTGCACAAAACGTTGCCCCATGACCCGCAGGGCGCGCTGGATGTCGGCGGCGTACATGGGTGCGCCGCCATACACAATGGTCTTGAAAGAGCGCGCGCAGCGGTCGGCCCCCCAACCCTGTGACTCGGCCTCGTCCACCAGGCGCTTGACGATGGTGGGGGCCGCAAACATCGACATCGGGCCGACCTGCAAGCCCAAGTCGAAGAGTTCTGCGGCATCAAAGCCGCCGGAGAGCGGGACCACATGGCGGGCCCCGGCCATCAGGTGGGGAATGGCATAAATGCCCGCGCCGTGCGACATGGGCGCGGCATAGACCGCCGCATCGCCCGCTTCGATGGTGTCGACGTCGACAAAGTAGCCCGTGCCCATGGCGCGCAGATTGCGGTGGGTGATCATGACGCCCTTGGGGCGCCCGGTGGTGCCGCTGGTGTAAAAAAGCCAGGCGGTGTCGTCGGCCTGGCGCTCCACCGGCGGGGAATCTTCAGTGCCGCCGCCCAGCAGCCACCGGTCGGCCTGGGCGCTGTCGGCTTCGGTCACGCCGTCCAGGCCACTGAGCAGGGCCGCATCGGGCACCAGGTCTTGGGTGACAAAAGCCCAGCGGGCTTGGGCGTTGTCGATGATCCACTGCAACTCTTTCAGGTGCAGCTTGGCATTGACCGGCACCACCACCATGCCGGCCCACCATGCCCCCAGCATGAATTCCAGATAGCGCGGGTGGTTGCGCATGAACAGCACCACCCGGTCGCCGGGGCGCAGGCCCTGGTCAGCCAGGTGCCGTGCCAGGCGGGCGGCCCGCCCTGCCCACTGGGCATGGCTGGCATGCCAATGCGGCCCCCAGAAAATGGCCGGTGAGTCGGGGGCACTGAGGGCGACTCGCCGCAACAAATGGGCTATGTTCATGCACCGATTGTGCAACGAAGCCTGCCCCCCTTGCACTGAGGGCGTGGCGGAAGGGTTAACATAGAGGTCATAGAGGAGTTCAGACCCCATGCCCGTCATCACCACCATTGAAGACCTGCGTGTATTGGCCGAAAAGCGTGTGCCCCGCATGTTTTACGACTACGCCGACAGCGGCTCTTACACGGAAAGCACCTACCGCGCCAACGAGAGCGATTACGGCAAGATCAAATTGCGCCAGCGGGTGGCCGTCAATATGGAAGGCCGCAGCACGGCCAGCACCATGGTCGGTCAAAAAGTCGCCATGCCGGTGGCCATCGCCCCGACCGGCCTGACCGGCATGCAGCATGCCGACGGTGAAATTCTGGCGGCGCGGGCGGCGCGTGAATTTGGCATTCCGTTCACCCTCTCGACGATGAGCATTTGCTCGATCGAAGATGTGGCCAAGCACGCGGGCGAAGGATTCTGGTTCCAGCTCTATGTCATGAAAGACCGGGGCTTCATTGAACGCCTGATCGACCGCGCCAAAGCCGCACACTGCGGCGCATTGGTGCTGACGCTCGATTTGCAGATTTTGGGCCAGCGCCACAAAGACATCAAAAACGGCCTTTCGGCCCCCCCGAAGCTGACCGTCAAAAACATCGTCAACATGATGACCAAGCCGCGCTGGTGCATGGGCATGCTGGGCACCCCCCGACGTCAGTTCGGCAACATTGTGGGGCATGTGAGCGGCGTCGCCGACATGGGCAGTTTGTCGAGCTGGACCGCCTCGCAGTTTGACCCCGCCCTGAGCTGGAACGACGTGCAGTGGATCAAAGACCGCTGGGGCGGCAAACTGATCATCAAGGGCATCATGGACGCCGAAGACGCCAAACTGGCTGCTCAATCGGGTGCCGACGCACTGATCGTGTCCAACCACGGTGGCCGTCAGCTGGATGGCGCCCCCAGCAGCATTGAAGCCTTGCCCGGCATCGTGGATGCCGTGGGCAGCCAGATCGAAGTCCATGTGGACGGCGGCATCCGCAGCGGCCAGGACGTGCTCAAGGCCCGCGCGCTGGGGGCCCGAGGCACCTACATCGGTCGCGCCATGCTGTATGGCCTGGGGGCCATGGGTCAGGCGGGCGTGGCCAAAGCCATCGACATCATCCACAAAGAGCTCGACACCACGATGGCTTTTTGCGGTCACACGCAAATTGACCGCGTGACGCGCGACATTTTGCTGCCGGGCACCTACCCGACGGCCTGATCGCTTGCGCCACAGGGGTCACCATGACCGCCCTGACCCGACGCATCGCCCATCTGGACATGGATGCGTTTTATGCGTCGTGCGAGCTGATGCGCTACCCGCAACTGCGTGGCCTGCCGGTGGTGATCGGCGGCGGCAGGCGACGTGCCGACGACTTGCTGGCCATCGTGCAGGCCCTGCAGCCCGACCATGGCTGGAGCGCCGACAACATGGCCGATCGACTGCCACACATCCCCGTTGAGGCATTCCCGCGCCTGGACGGCTATGCGGGCCGGGGGGTGATCACCACCGCCACTTATGAGGCGCGGCAGTTTGGCGTGGGTTCGGCCATGGGCCTGATGAAGGCGGCGCAATTGTGCCCGCAAGCCGTGCTGTTGCCCGTCGACTTTGAGCGCTACCGGAACTTTTCGCGCCGCTTCAAAGCCGTCATCACCGACATTGCGCCCGTGATGGAAGACCGGGGGGTGGATGAGGTCTATATTGACTTCACCGAGGTGCCCGGTGGTCAGCGCGAAGGGGGTCGGGTGCTGGCGCGATTGATTCAGAAAAGCATTTTTCAGGAAACCGGCCTGACCTGCTCGATCGGTGTGGCCCCGAATAAGTTGCTGGCCAAAATGGCCAGCGAATTCAACAAACCGAATGGCATTTCCATCGTTCAGGACAGCGATTTGGCGACCCGAATCTGGCCGCTGCCTTGCCGCAAGATCAATGGGATCGGCCCCAAGGCCGAAGAACGCCTGAAAGCACAAGGGATAGAAACCATCGGCCAATTGGCACAGCGCGACCGCTTTGATCTGATGGAACGCTTCGGACGCAGCCATGGGGCCTGGCTGCATGATGCGGCCTGGGGGCGCGATGACCGGCCGGTGCAAACCGAGAGCGAACCGGTGGGGGTGAGCCGGGAAACCACTTTTGAGCGCGATTTGCACGCCAACCACGACCGTGAGGTGCTTGCCGGGGTCTTTACGCGCCTGTGCGAGCAGGTGGCCGACGACCTGCGCCGCAAGGGCTATGTGGGACGCACCATCGGCATCAAGCTGCGTTATGACGACTTCAAAAGCGTGACCCGTGATTTGTCGGTCGACGATTACACCGATGACCCCAAGCGGATTCGCCAGCTGGCCGGGCAGTGTTTGAAGCGGGTGGATCTGAGTCGACGCTTTCGGCTGCTGGGGGTGCGGGTGGCGTCGTTGATGCGCACTTCAGACTGGCAGACACAAAAAGCCAGTGAACCGGTCGCAGGTTACGGCGAGAGCGAATCGTTGTTCTGACCCGCCTGCGGACCGGGTTCAGAGGGCGATCACATCCGCCGGGGGAGGCGTCGCGGCTTGGGGCTGTGCGGTGGCCCTGCCTTGATCGGTGCCGCTCGATAGGCGCAATTCATGGAGGGCGTTCAGGCCATAGTGGGTAAACCACAAAGCCCCAAAGGCAAAAATCCAGGTGTAAATCCAGATCGCCAGCGGCACCAGCAAGATGAAAGCCGCCGCGAGCATGGCGCCCGAGACCCAGATCAGCCCCGGCGCCGCCCCCAAAAAACCGATCACGATGCCCATGGTCCACATCGGCCAGCGATGCTTGTGGAACAACATATCGCGCTCGGGCACGCTGGCGTGCTCGGCCAAGGCGTCGTAGGCCATGACCCGGTAGGTCAACCAACCCCACACCAGCGGGGGCAATACAAACATGAAGGGCGGAATCCACCACAGAGGCAGGGTGAGGAGCAACACCAGCAAGGTGATGAGGGTGGACTTGATCATGAAGCCCACGCTGCCCGCCAGGCTGCCGCCGCGCAGGCGTTGCAGGTGCGGGAAGCGTCGCCGGGCCACGCTATCGAGCAAAGGGGTGCTGAGCAAAATCGAGACCGACAACAGGCTGAGGACCACCAACACCGGGGTCACGGCAAAGGCGATGATCAGGGTCGCCAGCACGGTGTGCAAGGCGGCGAAACCCAGATGCGACATCCAGGTGAACCCGGCCATCAGCCAGGGCCAGGCCTGCAGGGCGTCGCTGACCCATTCCTGCGCCGGGTCGAGGTAGAAATAGGCCAAGGTCATGACCAGCACCACCAGCAAGACCAGGGGCATCAGGGTCAGGACCAGCACCCTGGGGGTGATCGCATAGGCCAGGGCGCGCCAGAAGGCGTCAAGGATTTTGAGCATGGGGTGATTATCGGGGCTTCAGGTTGAGCCATAGTCCCATCTGACATGGCTGGTCGCCCCGGGGTTTGGGGTATCTACCAAGTCATCCCCGTCGGCAATTGTGATGTCATGCCACCAAACTCTATGGGTCAACTTGAATGAATAAAGCGATGAAACGGACCACCCCCTTCTGGCTGATTTCGTGCGTCTTGTGGCTGTGCGTCGGGTCACCGGCCTCAAACGCGCAAAGTGCCCCCGAGTCGCCCGGCAAGGCCTTGGTGGACTCGGTCTGCAACAGCTGTCACACGCTGGCACCACGGGTGGGCGGGGGGTATACGCCCAAGGGCTGGGACACGGTGCTTCGGATGATGACCAACCACGGCCTGAATTTGAGCCCCGAACAATTCGAGCTGGCCAAAAGTTTTCTGATTCAAGCCTACCCGGAAAAACCCAAACCGCCAGCCGTGCTGGTGGATGGCCCGCACCAAGTCCGCATGCAGGCCTGGCAAGTGCCCACACCCGGCTCGCGACCGCATGACCCCTTGGGAGCCCGCGATGGGTCGATTTGGTACACCGGTCAGATGTCGGGGGTGTTGGGTCGGCTGGACCCCAAGACCGGTCAGTTTCGCGAGTTTCCGCTGAAAACCCCGCATTCGGGGCCGCATGGCCTGATGGAGGACGCCCAGGGCCGCATTTGGTACACGGGCAACGCGGCCAATCTGATGGGCGTTTTAGACCCCAAATCCGGCCTGGTCACCGAGTACCCTATTGCCGACCCCACGGTGAAAGACCCGCACAGCCTATTGATAGACCGTCAGGGCATGGTGTGGTTCACCGCGCAAAGCGGCAACCGTCTGGGTCGCCTGAACCCGGCCACTGGTGAGATCAAGCTGCTGACGGCCCCCACCGCCAACTCTCGCCCCTACGGGATCATGGAAGATTCGAAGGGCATGATTTATTACGTGGCTTTTGGCGCCCCCAAAATTGGTCGGGTCGACCCCAAGACGATGGAGATTCATGAATACACCCTGCCCAACGCGGCATCGCGCCCGCGCCGCCTGGTGATCACCCCGGATGACACCGTTTGGTACGCCGACTTCCCCCGTGGGGTGATCGGACACCTCGACCCCAAGACGGGTCAGGTGGAGGAACTGCCCTCGCCCAGCGGCCCGCGATCACAGCCCTATGGCATGTCGGTCATCAACGGCATCATCTGGTACAGCGAGTCCGGCACCCGCCCCGGCACCGTGGTGCGCCTGGACCCCAAGACCAAGGCCCTACAAAGCTGGGCCATCCCCGGCGGAGGAGACATTGTGCGCAACACGTCGGTAACCCCAGACGGCAACTTCGTGCTGGCCAACAGCCTGACCAATGAAGTCACTTTGGTGAAGATCGTCCGGCGAGATGATTGAGGGGGGTTGCCGGGGCGGACCCGACCTGTCAGCCCTTCAAGCCCACTTCTCCACCCCTCGGCCATAGATGACGACACGTTTCATGAAGGCCTCGTGCTGGGTTTCGACTTTGTCGAGTTCGTACAAGTAGTTGACCATGATGCCCGCCGACTGCTGGAGGCCCTTTTTGGACAAATCGGCCCCCCAGTTGATGCGGTACAGCGTGGCCCCGTTGGTGAGGTGGAACTTGCCCACCGAGTCGCCCGTGGGGTGGGTGGTGTGGTACATGAGGTAGAGGGCGCACAGGCGCATGAGGGCCTCGCGTTCGGCGTCGATGGCGTCTGCCGGGTGCCAGCCCGAGCGCAATCGGTCGGCCCACTTGGCCCGGTCTAAGCGCAGGGTGGCCAGGGCTTGTCCGGCTTTTTTGATGCGTGCCGGGCTGACCTGCTCAGGGTCCAGGGGGGCCCCCAAGTCGAGCCAGCGGGTGAAGCCCGGGATGGGCGAGAGGGTGGAGAAGGTTTTGATGCCGGGCGATTCTTGCAGCAGCCGGTCGGCGACGCGCTTGATGAGGAAGTTACCCAGCGAGACCCCGCGCAGGCCCGGCTGGCAGTTGCTGATCGAGTAAAAGATGGCCGTTTTCTGTTTTTTGTCTTCGATCAGCGGGGCTTTTTTATCAAGCAACGGGCCCACATCGTCGGCGATGTCAGGCACCAGGGCGACTTCCACAAAGATCAACGGCTCACCGGGCAGTTGCGGGTGAAAAAAGCCAAAGCAACGGCGGTCGGGTTGCAGGCGGCGGCGCAGGTCGTCCCATCCGTCGATGGCGTGCACGGCTTCGTGCTGGATGATTTTTTCCAGCACCTGGGCACTGGAATTCCAGGTGATTTCGTGCAACTCCAGAAAGCCGGGGTTGAACCAGGAAGTGAACAGGTGGTGCAAATCGGCGTCCAGGGCCCGGAAATCGGGATGGGCCGAGGTTTGTCCCAGCAATTCGGCGCGCAGGCGCACCAAATCACCCGTGGCATTGGGGGCGCGGTTGATGCGGCGCAACAATTCCTGGCGGGGGGGCTCGACCACCCGGAACAGGTGCATGAGGTTGATGCCGCTGGGCTCGGCGGCATAGGTGCCGGCGGCCTCTTGAACCATCACCGGATCGGGGTTGAACTCGGAGGAGAGAAAGTGAAAAAACTCGGTGCGCTGGGCCGGGCTGAGTTGCTGGTAGCCGTCCAATATGCGCCGGGCCATGCTTTGGGCATTGGATTCGCCCCGCTCGCTGAGCAAACGGCGGCAGGTGAGCTGGACCGCCTCTAAGATGCGGGATTTCATGAAACGTTGCAACATCAGGTGACACCCAGGTACTGACCGGTCCCAAGACTGGCTCTAGAATCATTCTCAGTCATCGCGATGGTGCGGTGCAAATTTATTTGCTGTTTTGGAGACCGCATGAAACTCTTTCGCTACACCGCCGCCGGCCGCACGGGTTTGGGGCTGATCCGCCCGGGTCACGATGACCAGTTCATCGACCTGGCCAAACTCGACGCCAAGCTGGCCGCCGAAATGACGCCTTTTTATGACGACGCGACCCGCCAGCGGGTGGCCGGTCTGCTGGCCAAGGCTGCCGCAAGCGACTTTCAGCCCTTGGCATCGGTTCAGTTTGAGCTGCCCATCGCGCACCCGCCCAAAATCGTCTGCCTGGGTCTGAACTACGCCGACCATGCCAAGGAAGGTGGCCACGCCCGCCCCGAATACCCCAGCTTTTTCATGCGGGTGGACACCTCAATGACGGCGCACAACGCCCCCATCGTGCGCCCCAAGGTTTCGAGCAAGCTCGACTACGAGGCCGAACTGGCGGTGGTGATCGGCAAACCCGCCCGCCACCTGACCCCCGACAACGCCCTGGACTGTGTGTTTGGCTACAGCTGCTTCAACGACGGCAGCGTGCGCGACTACCAGCGCAAAACCAACCAGTGGACCATCGGCAAAAATTTTGATAAAACCGGCGGCTTCGGCCCCTGGATCGTCACTGCCGACGAGTTGCCCCCCGGTGCCCATGGCCTGCGCATTCAGAGCATTCTGAACGGCCAGGTGATGCAAGACGCCAACACCAGCGACTTTTTGTGGAACGTCAAAGAGTCGCTGGTCATCATTTCCGAGTGCATCACCCTGATGCCCGGCGACGTGATCATCACCGGCACCCCGGCCGGGGTGGGCTACGCCCGCACCCCGCCGGTGTTCATGAAGCAGGGTGATGTGTGCGACATCGTGATTGAAGGCGTGGGCACGCTGCGCAACCCCATCGTCGACGAAGCCTGAGCTCAAGGCTGCATAGCCGCCACGGCGGTTCTGCACCTGGGCTCACCGTTTGAGCCCCGCCATGGGCTATGCTTGATCGCATGGCCCGCCCCTCCCCCCCCGCTCTCAGCCCCGTCCCGACGGCCGACTGGCCGACCGGGTTCATGGTGCTGCACGGCAACCGGCTGGAAGACCTGCGCCAGTTGCTGATTGAACACGTGCGGAATTTTCCGCTCGATGGACTGAGCCCCGAGTGGGTGGTGGTGCAAAGCAATGGCATGAAGCAGTGGCTGGAGCAAGGCCTGGCCGATGCGCAGGGTCTGGGCATTTGCGCAGCCACCCGAATGGTGTTTCCGGCCGAAATGCTGTGGCACGCCTACCGGCTGGTGCTGGGCCCGGATCGGGTGCCGCAGCACATGCCGCTGGACCGCGAGCACCTGGTGTGGCGTTTGATGCGCCTGATCCCGCAATGCCTGGAAAGCGACAGCGAGGGCGTATACGCACCCTTGCGCAACTATGTGCGCCAGGGCGATCAAGCCATCGAAGAAGGCCGTTTGCTGCAACTGTGCCAGCAATTGGCCCAGTTGTTGGACGGCTATCAAAATTACCGTTCTGACTGGCTGCGCGATTGGGCCGCAGGCTCGGCCCGCATGAGCCATGCGCTGGGTCAGGGTCAGTCGCAAGCTTTGTCCGACACCGATCTCTGGCAAGCCCGGCTGTGGCAGGCCCTGCTGGCCGATGTGGCCGCTGACTCAGAAACGGGGATGGCGTTGCCGCCTTCTCGCGCCGAGGTGCACGAGGCCTTCATGCGCCGGATGAACAGCGCCGCCCCCGTCGCTTGCCCGAAGCGGATTCTGGTGTTCGGCGTCAGCGCCATGCCCATGCAATCGATCGAAGCCCTGGCAGCACTGGGCCGGGTCTCGCAGGTGATGGTGTTTGTGCTGAACCCCTGCCGGCACCATTGGGGCGATGTGGTGAGCGAGCGTCAATGGCTGCAGGCCGTCACCCGGACCCGTCAGTCCCCCAAGCCCGGCGCCACCCGCCTGCCCGGTACAGCGACACAGTCGCACACACAGGCCCAGCCGCTGCTGGCGGCCTGGGGGCAACAAGGGCGTGACTACCTGCACCTGCTCGATGTGCACGACGACGCCGGTCGCTACCGGCACCTGCTGGGGCGCATTGATTATTTTGCAGACCCCGTTCCTGAAGACGCCGCCGGGCCGGCCACCCGACTGCACCGGCTGCAATCAGACATCCTGAACCTCAACCCTTTGCCCGCGCCCGGACACCCTTACGCCGTCAAAGATGGTGACGACAGCGTGGTGCTGGTGCGAGCGCACAGCGCCATGCGTGAAGTCGAACTGCTGCACGACCGCATCCTGAGCTGGCTGGAAGCGGACCCCGGCCTGCGCCCGCGCGACATCATCGTGATGGTGCCCGACATGTCGCGCTTTGCCGCTCTGATTCATGCGGTATGGGGTCGGTTCGCCCCGGATGATCCGCGTCGCGTGCCTTACAGCGTGGCCGATCAAAGCGCCAAAGACCACCCGATGGCGGCCATCGTCGAAGCCTTGCTGCAAGGACCGTCGGCGCGTGTCACCCTGGACGACTGGCTGTCTTGGCTGGAAGTCCCGGCTTTCGCGCGGGCTTGCGGTTTTCCCACGGAAGAATTGATTGAGGTGCGCGAGATTCTGAAAACCATCGGTGTGCGCTGGGGGCTGGACGGCAAGCACCGGGTCGATTCGGGCGTTGGCTTGAGCGAAGAAGACGCCACCCCCAACACCTGGTTGTTCGGCCTGCAACGCCTGCTGTTGGCGCAGGCCCAAGGGCCGATGGCCGGCACCGTTTGGCAAGGCGTTTGGCCAGCCGCCCCGGAGCGCCCCATGAGCGAAGCCGCCCTGGCTGCCTTGTGCGCGAGTTTGCGCACCCTCGAACGCTTGCTGCGCCAGGTCTATGCGCCACGCCCGCCGGCCCAGTGGGTGCATGACCTGAACGCCCTCGTCAACGATGTGCTGGTGGCCCAAACCGAAGCCGAGCAACGCGCCCTGCTGGCGCTGACCACGCCGCTGAAGCAGTGGCTGGCCTCTTGTCAGATCGGCAGGCTGGATGGCGAGGTCTCGCTGGAAGTGGTGCGCCAGCACTGGATGTCGTGCCTGGCGGACGCCGGATCGGGCAACCGGTTCTTGAGTGGCGGGGTGCAGTTTGCCACCCTCATGCCCATGCGCTCAATTCCTTTCCAGCGGGTCTGCCTGATGGGCATGAACGACGGCCAGTATCCGCGCCGTCAACCCGTGGCCGACTTTGACCTGATGCGCCGCCCCGGCATGCGACGACCGGGTGACCGCTCGCGCCGGGAGGACGACCGATTTTTGTTCCTTGAGGCTTTGCTGTGCGCGCGTGAGCAGGTCTACATCAGCTGGCAGGGTTGGCAAAGCACCGATCAATCGGAGCTCTATCCGAGCGTATTGGTGGGTCAACTGATCGACCACCTGAATGCCGCACACGCGCAGGAATTGGTCGTGCTCGATGCCCCCATGCAGTCATTCTCGCGCCAGTATTTCGAACAAGCCGACAGCCCATGGCAAACCTATGCGATCGATTGGGCGCAGGCCAGGGGCTGGCGCGCCGCCCTGGCCGACGGCGGGCTTGCGGACAACCCGGGCCAGCCTGCGCCCGCCGAAACCGGGCCGCCCGCCTTGGTGCGTCTGCCGGCATTGTCGGCCCTGCTGCGGCAGCCTCTGGATGTGTATTACAAACACCGCTTGGGCATGTGGATTCAGGCGCCTGAGGAAGAGTTGCCTGACGCCGAGCCCTTTGATTTGGGCACACTGGAGACCTACCCACTGGTCGCCGCCGCGCTGTCCAACCCCGAACACCATGTGGCCATGGCCCGCGCCAGTGGACAGCTGCCGCTGGGGCTGATGGCAGAGCGGCCATTGCGCCGTCTGGCATCGCAGGTCAAGGCCCTCACCGACAGACAGGGCCAGGTCTTGAGTGGCCGCACCTGGCAGGCCATGCCCACGCAAACCATCGAGTGGCAGGCGCCGATGGATGCATCGGAGCCGACGCCACAGGGTGTGGTGGGCACGGTGGGGGGGCCTGGGTGGTGGAGCGATGGCCAGGGCGGGGTCTTGCAAGTGCTCATGCGGCCAGCCGCCTTGGCCAAGTCTGGGGTCTACAACGTCCATTCCTTGCTCCAGGGCTGGGTCACGCATTTGTTGGCCAATGCCTGCGGACTGAATTGCACCACGCATCTGATCGGCCTGAGCGAGGCCAAGGCTTTGCCCGCCATGGAAGCGCAGCGCGCCAGCGAAGTTTTGCAAAAACTGCTGGCGCTCTACCGGCAGGCCTGGCAGACCCCCTTGGCCGTGCCAGGCCGCACCGCCTGCACCTGGTGCGCCCACCGGCTGGCCCCCGACAAAGAGGAGGACCCCGAGCAGCGCGACAAAAAGGCCCATGGCAAAAGCCGTGGCGATTTCATGGGGTCGAAGCAAAACCCGCGCGAGGCCGAGCGGACTGCGGTGGCCATGATGCGCCGTCACGCCAGGGAATACGCCGACGTGAAAGACGCCATCGAGCATTGGGGACCGCAGTTGTATGGCGATTTTTTGCAGGCTCTGTACGCCTGTGCCTCTGACCCCAAAAAGGGCCAAGATGACTGAACGCGCCCCCTTGCTCGCTCTGGACTTGCCCCTGCATGGGCGGCAACTGATCGAGGCCAGTGCAGGCACCGGCAAGACCTGGACCCTGTCGGCGCTCTATGTGCGCCTGGTCTTGGGGCATGGTCGCGGTGGCCTGGCATACGGTCTGATGCCCCCCGAAATTCTGGTGATGACCTTCACTGAAGCCGCCACGGCCGAGCTGCGTGACCGCATCCGCTCGCGTTTGCAAGAGGCTGCCGTGGCTTTTGCTCAAGCCCCGGGACCCTGGAGTCGCGATGATTTTTTGCTTGGGCTGCTGCAACAGACGCCTCCTTCAGAATGGGCGGCCTGCTCGGAGCGATTGATGCAGGCGGTGTCGTGGATGGACGAATCGGCCATCCACACCATCCACGGCTGGAGCATGCGGGCCTTGCGCGAGCACGCCTTTGCCAGTCGCAGCCTGTTTGATCTGCAACACCTGCCAGACGCCGAGCAGCTGTGGCTAGAGTTGGCGCGCGACCATGTGCGCCAATATGTCTACCCGCTCTCGGCCCGAGACTTGCAGGCCCTGGAGGCCGAGAACCTCAAGCCCGACCCGGCGAGCTGGATCAAGGCACTGACCGACCTGCGCCGCGAGCACCAACGATCGCCCCAGGCCCCCATAGACCCGGACACGCTGCCCACGCCGGCGGATGTGTTGGCGCAAACCAGCGCATGGTTGGCCCATGAAAACGCTTTGCTTGCCGTGGTGCGACAGCATTTTGACCAGGCTTTGGCGCAACGCATTCAGGCTTTTAAAGAAGGAAACAAAGGGGTGCTGGGTCAGCTGCGCAGCGACCTGATCGAGGGCATTTTGAATCGGGTCATGGCCTGGGTGCAGGGGCATGAACTGGTGACGCCGGAAAAAGACCTGCTCAAACTGGGCCACCGGGTCATGGTCGAGAAAAAATGGCCCGCTGAACCGGCGCACCCGGCCCTGAGGGCCATCGATGACTGGATCGACTGGCAAACTCAAAAACCCACGAGCGTGCGCGACGCTTTGCTGCGGCACGCGCTGCACCGCATGTTGCAGCGGTATGCGCAAATCAAGGCCGAGGCCGGGCTGTTTGACTTCCAAGACCTGCTCGAACGCTTGTATTGGGCCCTTGAAGAGTCGACTGAGTTGGCCGATGCGCTGCGCATGCAGTACCCCGTGGCACTGGTCGATGAATTCCAGGACACCGACCCGTGGCAATACGGTGCACTCGATCGCATCTACAGGCCGGGCAGCGACGGCGTGCTGGTGATGATCGGCGACCCCAAGCAAGCGATTTACAGCTTCAGGGGGGCCGATATCGCCACCTATGTGCAGGCGAGAGAGCAATGCCTGGCGCTGGACCCCCAAAGCCAGCACAACCTGCGGCAAAACCGCCGATCTTCGCCCGAACTGCTGGCCGTATTGAACCGATTGTTCGCCAAAAAATCAGACCTGTTCGGACCCCAAATCGGTTTTGAACCTGCGCTGGCGACCGACCCCAAGCCCGATGTGCCTGCAGCCCCGGCGCATCCGGTGCAGGTGGTGATCAGCGAGCAGGGCGAAGCCGCCAACGCTGAAGAACATCGGGCCTTTCTATTGGCCCACGCCATCGAACACATGGTCGGCTTGCTGAATTCGAAGCAGGCCCAAACCCAGGACCTTGCGGTGTTGGTGCGCACCCATGGCCAGGCCGACGAGGTGATGAAAGCGCTGGGCCGCAGCGGCATCGCGGCGGTTTACCTCTCAGACCGCAGCCAGGTCTATCACAGCGACGAAGCGCGGGACCTGTGGCTGGTGCTCAGGGCCTTGGCCCAACCGCGCCGTGCCCACGCCCTGCGCGCCGCATTGGGCACGCCGCTGTGGGGCCTGGGCACCGAGCAGTTGTTGGCGCTGATCGGCTCGGACGAGGCCTGGGACGGGCTGCTTGAGCAGGCCTTGCAATGGCATCAGCACTGGCTGGCCAGCGGCGTGCTGCCCATGTTGCGCCAGTGGTTGCTGGACACCGGCGCGGCCGGGAGGCTGCTGCAGCGAGCGGACGGTGAGCGTCGCCTGACTCATCTGCTGCACCTGGCCGAGTTGCTGCAACAGGCCACGCACCCCATGACGGCCCAGGGCATTGCCGCCCTGCCCCATGCGACCGTGCGCCACCTGGGCCGCGAGATCCGACGCCAGGGGGCGGAAGACGGCCCGGCCCAAACCCGTCTGGAGAGCGATGAAAAGCGGGTGCGCGTGGTGTCTTTTCACAAAAGCAAGGGCTTGCAGTACAAGCATGTTTATATTCCGTTTTTGAGCAGTGGACAGGCCGCCCCGGAGGCCATGGCCGAGACCGACGAAGAGACCGAGTCGGATCGCAGCCGCGATGTGCTGGAAGACACCCGCTTGCTGTATGTCGCCATGACCCGCGCCGAGCGCAGTCTGTGGCTGGGGGTATACGCCCACAAAGACGAGTTTTCGCAACAGGATGCATCGGCCCTGTGCCGATGGCTGAACCGTGCCGACAAAAAGACCGCATGGTCGGCCATCTGGCAAGGCTTGGCGCTGAGCATCCCGGGTCTGGGGGTGAGCGTGCCCGAGACACAACCCCAACCCATGTGGCAAGCACCGGCAGTCGCGACCTTGCAAGGCGGCCCCCGACCGGCCCCCAAATGGCATCTGACGCCTTGGTGGAGTGCCAGCTTCAGCGCCCTGACGCGCCAACTGGGCGACAAGCCCAACATGGCCTGGCAGACCCGGGCCGAGCAAGCCGAACGGGAAATCGACGCGGAAGATCTGCAGATGGGCGAAGCCAGGTCACAGGGGCCTGCGGGGACCGAGGCTGACTTGCCTTGGCAAGGGTTCGGGGCGGGTGCCGGTTACGGCACCTTGTTGCACGACCTGTTGCAGTGGCAGGCCGACCACGATTGGCCGCTGGCCCGGGGCGACCACAGCCCTGCGTGGCTGGCCCAGATCGAGCGACAGACGGGTTTGAAGCCGCATGAACAGGCCATGATCACCCCTTGGTTGCAGCAGGTGGTCAGCACCCCATTGCCGCTGTCCGGTACCAGCCCCGTGGTGTTGGGTGATTTGCGCCAACCGCGCCATTGGGCCGAGATGCCGTTTCACTTCAGCGTCGCTGCGGTGTCCACTCAGGCCATCGACCGGATGATTTGCGACGATCTGTTTGCGGGTCTGCCCCGTCCGTCGCTGATGCCGGCCACCTTGGGCGGCATGGTCAATGGCTTCATCGATCTGGTGTTCGAGCATGAAGGGCGCTATTGGGTGCTGGACTATAAGTCGAACAAGCTCGCCCACTATGACCCCGATTCCCTGCAAGGCGCATTGCTCGACAAACGCTACGACGTGCAGTCGGTGATTTATCTGCTGGCCTTGCACCGGCTGCTCAAGCACCGGGTGCGTGGTTACGACCCGGATCGTCATTTGGGCGGAGCCGCATATCTGTTCATGCGGGGCATCGCCGCGCCCGGGGCCGGGGTGGTCATGCAACGCCCCACAACCACACTGATCACCGCGCTCGACGCCTTGTTGACCGCCACAGTCGGGGAGGCGGCATGACCCAGAGCCTGGCCAGCGTTTTGCCCCCGACCCTGCCTTGGCGCGGGCTGCCGATCACGGCATTGGACAGCGCCTTGGCCCATGGCCTGAATGGCCTGCAAGCCAGCCCTGATGTGCGACACCTGTGGCTGGCGGCTTTGACGCACCATCAGTGGACCCGGGGTCATGCCTGTCTGGAATTGTCGGCGCTGATGCAACACCCCGGCGAGCTGTTGGGCTGGAGCGAAGAACAAACCCGAACCCTGCCGGGTGAACTGGCACAGGCGGCCTCCACTTTGCCATGGACACTAGGAGATGGCGCACCGCTGGTTTTGCGGGGCGAACGCCTTTATCTGCGCCGCGCATTTGAAGCCGAACAGCGCATACGCCTTTCGCTATTGGCGCGGGCTCAGGCCCGGCCTCTGCCCGACGCCCCTTGGGCACAGTGGTTGGACGAATTGTTTGACGGGCTGGGCAGCGATGCCACCGCCATCGCCCAACAACAAGACCAACGGCTGGCCTGCCTGACGGGCTTGCGGCATGGTTGCACCCTGGTCTCGGGTGGGCCCGGCACCGGTAAAACCACCACGGTGGCTCGCATGCTGGCGCTGCTGCAACGTGTCCATTTGCAGGTGGCTGGCCAGAGTGCGCCGTTGCGCGTGTTGCTGGCCGCCCCCACGGGTAAGGCGTCGGCCCGACTCGCCGAGTCCATGCGGTCGGCCATCGCCAAACTGCCCGAGGCCTGGCGCACCGGCTTGCCCGAGACCGCAGCCACCTTGCATCGCTGGCTGCAGGATCAGCCCGACACCTGGCAGGCCGATGTGTTGGTGATCGACGAGGTGTCGATGGTTGACCTGGAACTGATGGCCCGGGTGCTGACGGCGCTGCCCGAGACATGCCGGGTGATTTTGTTGGGTGACCCCGACCAATTGGCCTCGGTGCAGGCCGGGGCCGTGCTGGCCCAGCTGTGTGAGGCCGGGTGGCTCGATGCCCAGCGCGTTCAACTGCGCCACAGCCACCGTTTTCAGGCCGATCGCGGCATCGGCCAATGGGCGCGGTGGGTGCAACACGGCTCGGTCACTGAGCGCCAGCAGGCATGGGCCGACCTGCCCACCGGCTGGACCCATGGCAGGGAACAAGTGACGCGTCTGGCAGACATCACACCAGCCACCGCCGCCGGGCGCGCGCTGCTCAAACAGGCGTTTGCCCCTTGGTGGGATCTGGTCATGCAGGCCACGCAAGGCGGTCGGCAGGCCGTGCCGGATGCAGTGGCCCGACAACTGCTAGACCGCTATGCCCAAGTCGGCGTGCTGTGCGCCCTGCGCGAAGGGCCCTGGGGGGTTGAGGCGCTCAATCAGCACATTGCGCAGGCGCTGGGCCTGGGCACCAAGCTGTGGTGCGTAGGGCGACCGATCATGGTGACGCGCAACAACCCGGCGCTGAATCTGAACAACGGCGACATCGGTTTGTGCTTGCCGCATGCGCTGAGCAATGGGCAGCTGACCCTGAGGGTGGCCTTTGCACACGAAAATGGTGTGCGTTGGATTTCACCCGCGCGTCTGGATGAGGTCGAACCCGTGTTCGCGATGACCATCCACAAGTCGCAGGGTTCGGAATTTGAGCATGTGCTGCTGGTGCTGCCGCCGCAAAACAGCCCTGTGCTGACGCGCGAGTTGATCTACACCGGTCTGACCCGGGCCAAAGAACGCCTGACCTGGTGGGCCTCCAAGCCCGAGGTATGCCTGGCGGCTTGCGATGTGCGGGTGGCGCGCAGCGGGGGCTTGGCCGATCCCGACTGAGCCGACCGCTTCCTCACGAGGGATGACAGGCGCAAGCCGATAGGCCTAGTCCGCGCTCAGTTGGTTGTCGATAATGATGCGGGCGTATTTTTTACGGTCGCTGGCGATCAGCGAGGCGAATTCGGCGGGCGTCCCCCCTTTGGCCACGGCACCCTGCGCCAGCAACTGTTGCTGCACGTCGGGCATGGCCAGCACCTGTTGCAAGCTTTGCGAGATTTTGTCGACGATGGCGGCGGGCGTGCCTGCAGGGGCCAGCAGCCCCAACCAAGAGCCCGACTCAGCCCCGCTGATGCCACTCTCTTGCAGGGTGGGCACGTCGGGCAAAGCGGACACCCGCTTTTGGCTGGTGATGGCCAGGGCTTTGAGTTTGCCCGCCTTGACATATGCGGAAGTTTCCAGGACTGAGACGATCAACAAATCCACCTGTCCCGACATCAGATCGGTCATGGCCGCGCCGCCGCCTTTGTACGGCACATGCAAGATTTTGGTACCGGTGGCGATCTTGAAGGTTTCAGCCGACAGATGCGGTGAGCCGCCATTGCCGGAACTGGCGTAGGTCAGCTGATCGGGCCGCGCTTTGGCCAATTCCACCAACTCGCGGGCATTGTTGGCGGGCAAAGCGGGTGTGGCCACCAGCACAAAGGGCAGTTCGGCAAACAGGCCGATCGGCACAAAAGAGGTGTCGGGGTTGTAATTGAGTTTTTTATACAACGTGGGGTTGATCGACTGGGTGCCCACATTGCCGGTCAGCAGGGTGTAGCCGTCGGGCTTGGCGCGTGAGACAACCTCGAGTCCCACATTGCCCCCGGCGCCCCCTTTGTTGTCCACCAGCACCGACTGTCCCCACAATTGCGAGAGCTTTTGCGCCACGATGCGGGTGCCTATATCTGTCCCACCCCCTGGAACAAAGGGCACCACGATGGTGACGGGTTTGACGGGCCAGTTGAGGGGCGCCGGGGTCTGAGTTTGGACTTGGGGCTGAGCCAGTACCTGGGTCTGGATGAAAAAGGTCAGGGCACCACAGGCCAAAGCCCCTAGCGCTTTGCGGCGGACGATCATGTGGTCTCCATCGTTTTTGTGGGTATACGATGGATTTATACCCTAAAGCTGAAATTTGATTTCAAGGCAGATCGATTCGGATCATGCTGAAGCCATGATTTGATCGCTTTCGGCGTGCGCAAACGGTCGTCACGAGCGGGTGGCGCACAGCGAGAGATTGGCGGACTACTGAGTGTGTCGCTCGACATAGGCATCGAGCAAACGACGAATCATCCGCTGATACTGGGTTTGGTGCTTTTTGGCCTCTGCCTTGAAAAAGTCGACGCTGCTTTTGCTGAGCGCCAAGGTCACCTTGACCCCCTCTTCTCGCAACACCAACTCGCCGGGTGGGGGTAAAAAATCGGGTACGACCCGAACGGGTCCGATGTCTTCATCGCTGTATTTGATTTTCTTCCTCATAGATCGCCTTGCCTTTGCGCCAATACCCAGCCCCAATGATCCGGATCACATTTGCCCGCACAGTGAACCTCACAGTAAGCACGCCACCTTCCACCACGCCCCAACAATAAAAACGCTCTTCGATTGCACTGTGAGCCTCGTCTTTGGCCAACACTCTCTTGGGGTCCAGAAAGGCCAGTTGAGCTTTTGAGAAGGCCACGCCATGCTTGGCCTTGTTGTCCAAATCTTTATTCGGATCCCAATCGAATCGAGCCTGTTTCATATGGATTCTATATGCATTACATATTTTTATACATATAAAAATATGTACGGATTGATAGAGCTCGCACGCAGCAAGCCCAAGAACCCAAAATTATATGAATAATAAAGTGTTAATTATTCACAAGAAAATCCCGCACCTCATCCTGGTGCGGCGCCCCCAAAATCCCATGGGGTCGGGTGCACTTCAGGGCGGCGGCGGCACTGGCAAAGCGCAGGGCCTCTTGCGGGGGTTGCCCCAGGCCCCAGGCAAAGGCCAAAGCGCCGTGAAAGGTGTCGCCCGCCCCCGTGGTGTCGATGACGTGCGGCACAGAAAAGCCCGCCATGCGAAGGGCGGGCTGCCCGCGCAGTTGCCACATGAGGCCCTGCCCCCCCAGAGTCACCACGGCCAGTTCAACCCCGGGGTCGCTGGCCAGGGCACGGGCCAGGCCATCGGCGTGGGGGCCGGGGTGATAGGCCTGCAAACCCGGGTCGGAAAACGCCACCCACCGGGACAGGGGCACCAGCCGGTGCAAATCTTCAGCCGGTGAGATTTCGCCGTCGAGCAAACAAGGCAGGTTGTTGCGGCGGGCCAGACGCATGGCCTGCTCGGCCCAGGCAACGCAACGCGGATCGGCCAGCAACACATCCTGATGGTCCAGGCAAGACGGGTCAAACGGCCCGGGCTGCTGCAAGGCGCTTCCCTTGTGGGTGTAGATCATGCGCTCGCCGTCGGCGTCGGTGACGATGGCAGAAATGGAATTGGTCTGCCCCTGAATGGGGGTGATGTGCCGGGTGTCGACCCCATGGCGACGGAAGTGGTGCAAAAAAACGGGTGTCGCGGTGTCGTCACCGACCGGGCCATAAAAAGCCGCCTTGGCGCCCAGGCGCGACAAAGCCACCGCCGAATTGGCTGACATGCCACCCACGCCCTGAAAGAATTCGTCGGCGTGCTTCTTGGTCGGGTGGTCAGGGAAGGCGTCAATGTGAAACATCAAATCGAGCGCCACATGACCGACCGAGATCGAGCGCAGCGTCATGCGCACGCCCCAGGGTCAGCGTGCCAGGTAGATGAGCCCGGCAACGACCACCGCAGCACCGACCCATACCCAGACAGGCCAGCCTTTGTGCTCGCCTTCGGCCTGGGCTTCAGGGGCAGCAGCCGCTGCGGCCGCCTGGGGTGGATAAAGACGCTCGGTTTCGGCGTCAAAGCGCTTGAAGAATTCTTCCGACAAAGACTTGGCCACGCCATCGATCAGGCGCTGGCCCAATTGGGCGATCTTGCCGCCCACCTGAGCGGTGACGCTGTAGCCCAGTTCGCAGCCTTCGGCGTTGGGGGTCAGGGTGACCTTGGCCGTGCCTTTGCCAAAGCCGGCAACACCACCCTGCCCTTCAAAATTCAGGGTGTAACTGGCCGGAGGGTTCATGTCGGTGAGCATGATCTTGCCGCTGAATTTGGCCGACACCGGGCCAATTTTGAGGGCGGTGCCCATGCTGAACTCGTTCTCGCCGCTGGCTTCGATGCGGTCGCAGCCTGGAATGCAGACTTTGAGGACTTCGGGGTTGTTCAGCGCATCCCAGGCCTGTGGTTGACTGACCTTGAGTTGGCGTGTGCCTTGCATTTCCATGTTGATGTTCCTTCCACCCTCTAGTTTAAACCCGCCGGGGTTGTTACGCCCGCAACAACTGCCTCAGAGACTGCGCCAGGTCTTCAAGTCGGCTCAGGTTATGCACCGCCAACATGGCATTGGCCTGCCGGTGCAACACGGCGGCCCCCCGGGCCACAGGGGCATAGCCATCAAAACGCAACAAAGGGTTGAGCCACAACAAGGTGCGGCTATGGCGCTTCAGCCATGCCAACTCTTGCGTCAACACCCCGGGTTCGCCGGTGTCCAGCCCATCGCTGATGAGCAGCACCACGGTGCGCCGCCCGACCAGACGGCGGGCATGCCGACGGCGCAAGGTGGTCAGGGAATCGCCCAGGCGGGTTCCGCCCGCAAAATCCTGAATGCGCCGTGATGCGAGCGCCAACATGTCGTCGGGGTCGGCGGCGGCGAAGGTGTCGGTGAGGTCAGTCAGGTCGGTGCCGAAGGCAAATGCGTCGCGGCGCGGGCAACGGCGGGTAGCCGTGTGCAAAAAGGCCAGCAACAAGCGGGCGTAACGCTCCATCGAGCCCGAAATATCGACCAGCAGCAGCACCGGCAGTGGTTTTTCGATGCGCTGCCAGCGGGGCAAATTCAGCACCTCGCCATCGGTGCGCGCCGCTTCGGCGATGGCGCGCTGCCAGTGCAGTCTTGCGCCGCGTGAGCCTGCCCGGTGGCGGCGTAAAGGCATGGTGGGAATGGGCAAGGCGATGTCGCGTGCCAAGCGCTGCACCAATTGGTATTCGCCGGCCCCAAGCGCGTTGAAGTCGGCCTGGCGCAAGCGCACCAGGTCGCTGGCGGTCATGGCGGCGTCAAAATCGATCTGGCGCTCATCGGGGTTGGCGCTTTGCTCGGGACTGTGCCGGGGTGGCGACAGGGCCTCGGCCACACGCGGGCGCTTTTTGGAAGGCTCGGCCTCGCCCTCGGCACCGGGCAACATTTGAGCCAGCAGTTTGTTGGCCACCTCGGGGTCACGAAAGAAGGCGTCAAAGAGCTCGCGAAACACGGCCCGGTCTTCTTCGCGCCCGATCAATACCGCTTCGAGTGCGGCGCTCAAGTCGTTTTTGAGGTCCAGGCCGACACACAGCGCGGCTTGTTGCGCCAAGGCCATGCGCGAGCTGTCGGTGCGCACACCGGCCCGCCGCAAGGCCCGGCCAAAGGCCACCAGGTTGTCGGCCAGTTTGCCGCTGCGGGCGTCACCCAGTTGCATGGGTTTTATTCGGTGGACGGGGCGAGCAGTTGCGGCACCAGAGGGGTCAGTGCCGCCACATCTTCACGCTGTTTGAACAAGATGCCCGCCGTGTCGGCCACCACCTCAGGGTCGAGTTGCAGGGTGTCGAGCGCGACCAGAGCGCGCGCCCACTCGACGCTCTCGGCGATGCCGGGGCCGCGCTGAAAGGCGTTGGCAAAAGGCTGGCTGCGAAGTCGCCCGACGAAATCGGCCACCTGCTGCGCCAACTGTGGCGCGGCCTGCGGCACCTGGCGCCGCACGATGGACAACTCGCGCTCGCGCTCGGGGTACTCCATCCAGTGGTAGAGGCAACGCCGCTTGACGGCGTCGTTCAGGTCACGGGTGCGGTTGCTGGTCAGGATGGTCACCGGCGGGTGTTCGGCACGCAAGGTGCCCAGCTCGGGGATGCTGACCTGGTATTCGCCCAGGTATTCAAGCAAGAAGGCCTCAAAGGGTTCGTCGGCGCGATCGACCTCGTCGATCAGCAGCACCGCACCCGGGGCCGGGCATTGCAAGGCTTGCAACAAAGGGCGGCGAATGAGGTAGCGTTCGGCATACACCTCGCGCTCGATCTGGTCGACGCTTGAGTTGTTTTGGGCGGCCCGCATATGCAATAACTGTGCGGTGTGGTTCCACTCGTACAGGGCTTCGCGCAGCTCCAGCCCGTCGTAGCACTGCAGGCGCACCAAGGGGCGGGACAAGACCAGCGACAGCGCTTTGGCCAACTCGGTCTTGCCGACGCCGGGCTCGCCCTCCAACAACAAGGGGCGCTGCAGTTTCAGCGCCAAAAAAACCGCCGTCGCGAGACGGCGGTCGGGCTCATAGCCTACGGATTGGAGGGCAGAGATCAGTGCATCGACGGAGTTCATCCCGCCAATTGTTTCACAGCCCGCTGGGTTTGCACACCAATCAGGTGCGCGCGGTACTCTGCACTGGCGTGCAAATCGCTGTTCAGGCCACTGGCGTCGATCTTGACACCTGCCACGGCTTCGGGGGTAAAACTGCGGTTGAGGGCCTCTTCCAGGCCCTTGTGGCGGAATACCCCGTCGCTGGAAGCGCCGGTCACGGCCACCCGAACGCCTTGGGCCGTACGGGCCAGAAAGACCCCCACCAGCGCGAAACGCGAGGCCGGTTGGCGGAACTTCATGTAAATGGCCTTTTGCGGAATGGGGAAGCTGATCGAGGTGATGATCTCGCCCTCTTGCAAGGCGGTGCCATACATGCCGGTGAAGAAAACATCGGCGGCGATCTTGCGCTGGTTGGTGATCACGGTGGCCCCCAGGGCAAGCACCGCGCTGGGGTAGCAGGCGGCGGGGTCGTTGTTGGCGACCGAGCCACCCAGGGTGCCCATGGCGCGAACCTGCTTGTCGCCAATCTGCCCCGCCAAATCGGCCAGGGCCGGGATGTGCTGACGCACCAATGCGTTGTCGGCCACATCGGCATGGCGGGTGGTGGCGCCGATGACCAGAGACTGGCCATCCTGGCACACGCCGCTGAGCTCGGCCACACGGCCCAAATCGACCAGTTTTTCGGGGCTGGCCAGGCGCTGCTTCATGGAAGCCAGCAAGGTTTGTCCGCCGGCCAGGGCTTGGCCACCGTTGGCCAATTGCTTGAGCGCGTCGGCCAGCGTGGTGGGGCGTTCGTATGCGAATGCGTACATGGGGGGGATCCTCCTGATTTTATGGGCGAGCGGCCTGGATGGCGCTCCAGACCCGGTTGGGCGATGCGGGCATGTCGAGCTCTTTGACGCCGACCGGGGCCAGGGCGTCGAGCACGGCGTTCATCAAAGCCGGGGGTGAGCCGATGGCACCCGCCTCGCCGCAACCCTTGGTGCCGAGCGGGTTGTGGGTGCAAGGCGTGCACACATGTCCGATGTTGAAAGTGGGGAAGTCGTCGGCGCGCGGCATGGCGTAGTCCATGAACGAGCCGGTGAGCAACTGGCCCGACTCCGGGTCGTAAACGCAGTTCTCCATCAGGGCTTGGCCCAAGCCCTGAACCAGGCCGCCATGCACCTGCCCCTCGACGATCATGGGGTTGATGATGGTGCCAAAGTCATCCACGGCGGTGAAGCGATCCACGCGCACGACGCCGGTCTGCGGGTCAACCTCGACCTCGCAGATGTAGGTGCCCGCCGGGAAGGTGAAGTTGGTGGGGTCGTAGAACGCGGTTTCGTTCAGACCGGGCTCGAGCTTGTCGAGGGGATAGTTGTGCGGCACATAGGCGGTCAGCGCCACCTGGCCAAAGGGGATTTTTTTGTCGGTGCCCTTGACGCTGAATTCGCCATTGGCGAACTCGATGTCGGCATCGCTGGCCTCCATCAGGTGGGCGGCAATCTTTTTGGCCTTGGCTTCGATTTTGTCCAGCGCGCGCATGATGGCGGCGCCACCGACCGAGATGGAGCGCGAGCCATAGGTGCCCATGCCGAACGGCACCCGCCCCGTGTCGCCGTGCACCACGTCGACGTTTTCGACCGGAATGCCCAGGCGAGACGCCACCACCTGGGCGAAGGTGGTTTCATGCCCTTGGCCGTGGCTGTGCGAACCGGTGAACACCGTCACACTGCCGGTGGGGTGTACGCGCACCTCGCCACACTCGAACAGACCGGCCCGTGCCCCGAGGGCCCCGGCGATGTTGGAAGGCGCAATGCCACAGGCTTCGATGTAGCTGCTGTAGCCGATGCCGCGCAGCAGACCCTTGGCGCTGGATGCGGCTTTGCGCTGGGCAAAACCCGCCACGTCGGCCAGCTTTTGCGCCTGGTCCATGCAGGCGTGGTAGTCGCCGATGTCGTATTGCAAGGCCACCGGGGTCTGGTAAGGGAACTGGGTGATGAAGTTGCGACGGCGGATTTCATCTTGCCCTAAACCCAACTCAAAGGCGGCCCGGCTGACGATGCGCTCGAGCAAATAGGTCGCCTCAGGGCGACCGGCCCCGCGATAGGCGTCAACGGGTGCGGTGTTGGTGAACCAGGCGTCTACCTCGACATAGACCTGCGGTGTGGTGTACTGGCCGGCCAACAAGGTGGCATACAAAATGGTGGGCACGGCGGTGGCGAAGGTGGACAGATATGCCCCCAGGTTGGCGTCGGTGTGCACGCGCAGGGCGAGGAATTTGCCGTCTTTGTCCAGTGCCAATTCGGCATGGCTGACATGGTCGCGGCCATGGGCATCGCTGACAAAGGCTTCGTTGCGGTCGGCCGTCCACTTGATGTTGCGATTGAGTTTTTTGGCCGCCCAGGTCAGGCAGACGTCTTCGGCATAGAGGTAAATCTTCGAGCCAAAACCGCCGCCCACATCGGGGGCAATGACGCGCACCTTGTGCTCGGGCAAACCCATGACAAAGGCCGTCATGAGCAAGCGCTCGACGTGCGGGTTCTGGTTGGACACGTACAGGGTGTATTCGTCATTGGCGCGGCTGTATGAGCCTATGGCGGCACGCGGCTCCATGGCGTTGGGCACGAGCCGGTTGTTGACCAGATCGAGTCGGGTGACATGGGCCGCCTTGGCGAAGGCCTGGTCGACCTGGGCCTTGTCGCCGATGGCCCATTTGTAGCAATGGTTGTCGGGCGCCTCGGCATGCACGGGGGTGCGGGCGCTTTTGGCGGCAGACACATGGACCACGGCGGGCAAGACCCCGTAATCGACCTGCACCAGTTCGGCGGCATTTTGCGCCTGCTCAAGGGTCTCGGCCACGACCATGGCCACATGGTCGCCGACATAGCGCACCTTGCCCTGCGCCAGGATGGGGTGCGGGGGCTCTTTCATGGGCTGCCCGCTGGTGTCGGTGATCAGCCAGCCACAAGGCAGGCCGCCGATTTTGTCGTTGGCCACATCGGCACCGACAAAGACACCGATCACCCCGGGGGCTTGACTCGCGGCGGCGGTATCGATGGAATTGATCTGGGCGTGGGCATGCGGCGAACGAACAAAGACCGCATGCGCCTGGTTGGCCAGCACGACATCGTCGGTGTACTGACCTGCGCCGGTCAGAAATCGATAGTCTTCTTTGCGGCGAACCGACTCACCGATGTGGGGAAGGTTGGCGAAGTCTGAGGCACCCATGGCGTTCTCCGTTCAGGTTTTCATGGCGGCGGCACCTTGCTGCACCGCCTTGACGATGTTCTGGTAGCCGGTGCAACGGCACAGGTTGCCTTCGAGCTGCTCACGAATCTGCGACTCGCTGGCGTTCGGGTGCCGCTGACACAAGTCGACCGCACTGATGACCATGCCGGGGGTGCAAAAACCGCATTGCAGGCCATGACATTCTTTGAAAGCCGCCTGCATCGGGTGCAGGGTGCCATCGGCCCCGGCCAAGCCCTCGATGGTGGTGACCTCTGACCCTTCGGCCTGGGCAGCAAGGATGTTGCACGACTTGACCGAGCGGCCATTCATCATGACGGTGCAAGCCCCGCATTGGGCGGTGTCGCAACCCACATGGGTGCCGGTGAGGTTGAGGTGGTAGCGAATGGCCTGCACCAACAAGGTGTTGGGCTCGACATCCAGCTGTGCCGGTTTGCCGTTGACCTTGAGTTGAACTTTCATCTTGATCCCCTGAAATGACTGTCGAACGAACTGAATTTATCATCCTTTGCCCGCAAAAAAAGAGACTAGGTGTTTTCCTAGGGAAACCCGCGACGGTTTTGGCGATTTCGCACCTAACGCGCGTTGGGGAAAAACAGTTGCTCGCCGTTGATTTTGTAGGCCGCGATGTGGGACTGACCGGCCGGCGAGGTGACCCAATCGATGAATTTTTGCGCCATCTCAACCTTGACATAAGGGTGTTTGGCCGGGTTGACGGCCATCACGCCGTATGGGTTGAAAAGCCGCTTGTCGCCTTCGACCAGTATGGCCAGATCGGCACGGTTTTTGAAACTCAACCAGGTGCCCCGGTCGGCCAATACATAGGCTGCGCTTGAGGCAGCCATGTTCAGCGCGGGGCCCATGCCACAACCGCACTCGCGATAGCCCGCCCCTTTGGCTTCAGCCCCGGTGAGTTTCCAATAACGCAGTTCGGCGGCGTGGGTGCCACTCTTGTCGCCACGCGAGACAAAGGCAGCCCCTTTGTCACGGATTTTTTGCAACGCCGCGCCGATGTCCTGCCCTTTGGTCTGGGCCGGGTCTGAGGCCGGGCCGATCAGGACAAAGTCGTTGTACATGACGGGAAAGCGTTTCAGCGCCAGGCCGTCGGCGACCATTTTTTCTTCCGCCACCTGGTCATGCACGAACAATACATCGGCGTCCCCGCGCCGGCCCATGTCCAGGGCTTGCCCGGTGCCCAATGCCACCACTTTGACATCGATGCCTGAGGCGGCCTTGAAGGCGGGCAAAAGGTGTGCGAAGAGGCCCGACTGCTCGGTCGAGGTGGTGGAGGCCATCACCATCGTGGAGCCCTGGGTGCGGCCGGCCTGCGGCCATAGGGCGACGGCGGCCATGAGCGCAATGGCCGCACAGAGCCGGGAAATTTTCAGGCGAGCAGGCCACGCCTGGGTGGGCAGGGAATTCATGCGGTTTCTCCTCGAACAAACTGATGGGCCAGGGGGTGGGTCCGTTCGAGCGGACCCTGAAAAAAATCTTGCACCGGCAAGTCGGCGTGGATCACGCCCGCTTCGATGTAGACGACACGGGTGGCCAGGCGCTTGACCTGCCCCAGGTTATGACTGGCAAAGACCAATGCGGGTGCGTCTTTGGCGTCCATCCATCGTGACAACATTTGTTCCAACTCTTGTTTGGCGCGGGGGTCCAGGCTGGAGGTCGGCTCATCGAGCAAGACCATGTCGGGGCGCAATGACCAGACCCGGGCCATGGCCACACGCTGTTGTTGCCCGCCGGACAGGGTTCGGGCGCTCTGGCGGGCGATGTGTGCCAGCCCGACTTGTTGCAAAGCCTGGTCGGCGCGCTGCAGCGCCTGGGGCCACGAGGCACCGGCCAGCCAGGGCCCCAGCGCCACATGGCGGCGTGCCGTGGTGTTGAGCATATGGGGGCGCTGAAACAACATGGCTGGCCGCAGGCCCTCACGGGCTTGGCGCAGACCCGAGGTGGGGGGCTTCAGCCCATGGATCAGCCGCAACAAAGAGCTTTTGCCACAGCCATTGGGGCCGATCAGGGCCACGCGTTCCTGCGCCGAGATGCTCAGATTCACCCCCTGAAGCACGTCGGGGCCACCCGCATAGGCCAAGGCGGCGCCGCTGAGCTGTATCAACTTGCTCATGCCGAGATGACTCCACGGGCCCCGGCCCAGGTGCCCTCCCGGCGCTCGCGCCAGGCCCGCAAGAGGGCGATGAGGGCGTTGAGCGCCAGCACCACGCCCAGCAGCACCGCGCCCAGGGCCAAGGCCAGCGGCAAGTCACCTTTGCTGGTCTCCAGTGCGATGGCGGTGGTCATGACACGGGTAAAGCCGTCGATGTTGCCCCCGACCATCATGACCGCACCCACCTCGGAGATGGCACGGCCAAACACGGCGATGCAGACGGTGAGCAGGGCAAAGCGCGCATCCCAGGCCAACAACAGGCTGCGCATCAGAACACCCGCACCGAGGGACTGAAGTTGTTCACCGTGCTGGCGCTCGGCGTCTTCGATTTGCTGTCGGGTCAGGGCCATGCAGACGGGCAGCACCAGCACCGCCTGCGCCAGGACCATGGCTTTGACGCTAAAGAGCCAACCCAAAAAACCCAGCGGCCCCGAGCGTGACAACAGCAAGTAAACCACCAGGCCCACGACGACCGACGGCAACGCCAAAAAGGTGTTCAGCAAGGTCAGCAAGGCGTCGCGCCCCCAAAACCGGGCCACACCCAGCCATGCCCCCAGCGTCAGACCCAATGCGCAAGCCAGCAGCGAGGCCCAGGCGCTGACCCATAAGGAACGCCCCACGATGGACCACAAGACGGGGTCGAAGGAAGTCAGCAATTGACCGGCGGTGACCAGGCTAAGGGAGAGATCGGACATGGGGATGACAATTTGGGGTATCGTAGTCAGCCATGATTAACCTGACGATATGAATGGCCGTGCATAGCATTGCCCTGCACTACACCTTGAGCAAGGCGGGGGAAAGACCTGCCGGGCTGGTCAGCCACCCCTTGATTGAATTGCTGGTCGGGGTGGCTGCCGAAGGCTCGATTTCCGGGGCGGCACGCCGCCTGGGCGTGTCTTATCGACATGCCTGGGGCGAGTTGAAACGCTGGGAAAACGAATTGGGCGAAGAACTGATCGTCTGGGGCAAGGGGCAGTCGGCCCGGTTGACCGAGTTCGCCACCAAGCTGATGTGGGCCGAACGCCAAACCCAAGCCCGGCTGGCCCCGCAAATCGCCTCTTTGCAGACCGATCTGGAGCGCACCTTCGCCATGGCTTTTGACCCCGACGCCCATGTGCTGCCCCTTTATGCCAGCCACGACGATGCGCTGCTGGCCCTGCAGGATGCCGCTGCCCTGAGGCGTCTGCACCTGGACATTCGGTTTTGCGGCAGCGTCGATGCCATTCGTGCGCTGAACGAAGGACGATGCGTCCTGGCCGGGTTTCATGTGAGGCAACAACCCACACGACACTCTTTGAGTGCGCGCCACTACCGTCCCCTGCTCAAACCGGGTCAACACAAACTGATCGGCTTTTCCTTGCGCACCCAGGGGCTGATGGTGGCACCGGGCAATCCGCTGGGGCTGAGCGACATGCGCTCGGTGGTGCTGCGCCAAGCCCGCTATGCGCAGCGCAGTCTGGGCACCGGCACCCGGGTCTTGCAAGACGAGTTGCTGGCCGAGTCGGGGGCTGACGCGGGGGCTTTGCGGGTGCAGGCCGATGGCGAACCGTCGCACGCGGCATGCGCTGCCCTGGTGGCTTCAGGTCAGGCCGATGCGGCCCTGGGCATTGCCTCAGCCGCCCAGGCACTCGGCCTGGATTTCTTGCCGCTGGTGACCGAGGCCTACCACCTGGTGTGCCTGAAGTCGGCGCTGGAATCGGGTGCCATGCAGGCCCTGCGGGCCAGCCTGAGCGACCCCGAATGGGCCGATCAACTGAACCGGATAGCGGGCTGTCGGCCCAATCAGTCGGGTGAGGTGTTGTCTTTGCGCCGCACCCTGCCCTGGTGGACTTTCCAGCGGCACAAATAGCCGGGGAAGTCTCAGGCCGATGGCGGGGGCCTGTGCCAGGCACTGCCTATGCAGGCCGTGACGACCATGGCAATGGCCAGCCACTGCTGAGCCGACAACTGCTCGGACAATATCCACCAACCCGCCAAAGCGCCGACCACCGGTTCGAGGCTCAGGCCGATGCTGAAGGTGTGGCGCGGCAAGTGCCGCAAGGCATACATCTCGAGGGCATAGGGCAAAGCACTGGAGAACAGCGCCACCCCCAGACCCCAGAGCAACCCCACCGGTTGCCACAGCACGGCCCCGACTTGCCAGACCCCGATGGGCACCACCAGCAAGGCGGCAAATGCCATGCCGACGGCGACGGCTTGCAGGCCGAACCTTTGGGCCACCCGCTGCCCTTGCACGATGTAGACTGCCCAGCACAAGGCGGCGGCCAAGGCGTAGGCCACGCCCACCGGATCGATGGCGGCCACATCGCCCAGGCCTGCCACGGGCAGCAGGAAAGACAAGCCCAGAACCGCCAATAAAAGCCACAGGCCATCGAGCCAACGCCGGGAATGCCAGATCGCGACCGCCAGCGGGCCGGTGAACTCGATGGCGATCGCCAAGGCCAGCGGGATGCGGGCAATCGACTGGTAAAAGAGCAGATTCATCAGGCCCAGGGTGCCGCCGTAAAAGGCCAGGGGCCACATGTCGCGCTTGTGCCATCGGCCCCGCCAGGGCCTGAGCACCGCCCACAGCATCAGGGCCGCCAGGCCGATCCGCAAGGCCGACACGCCCTCGACCCCCAGCGCCGGGAACAGGGTTTTGGCGTAGGAAGAACCCACGCACAGTGAAATCAGCGAGCCCAAAAGGGCCAGGAGGGGAAATAGGGGCCAAGTCATCACAACGGTGGATCGTAATGCCTGCAACCCTCTGGTTTTCCCGAGGTGCTGAAGCCGCACTTGGGCCACGCTTGCCCCTATCATTTCGCCATCCCTACACCCTGAAGAAGGAATCGCCATGAACATGCAACGCCGTCATTGGTTGCAGACCACCACCGCCAGCGCCCTGCTGGCCGCCCTCGGCCAACAGGCCTGGGCCCAGGCCCAAGTGGAGTCGATCAAAATCATCACGGGGTTTCCTCCCGGGGGCACCTCTGACACGATTTGCCGGCGGGTGGCTGAGAAACTCGCGCCCGGCTATGCCCGGGCGGCTTTTGTCGAAAACAAGACCGGTGCCGGTGGACAAATTGCCGTCCAGACCGTGAAGGCGGCAGCGCCGGACGGCAACACCGTCTTGCAAACCCCCATGTCCATGTTGGGGATCTACCCGCACATCTATCGCAAACTCAGTTACGACCCGTTCACCGATGTGTTGCCCGTCAGCCTGGGCTGTACTTTTGACTTTGGGTTTGCCGTCGGCCCGATGGTGCCCGCCGAAGTTCGCACTGTGCAGGATTTTGTGGCCTGGTGCCGCGCCAACCCGGACAAGGCCAATTTCGGCTCGCCCGCAGCCGGCTCTACCCCGCATTTCATCGGTGCCCTGCTGGGCAAATGGGCGCAGATCGATTTGCGCCATGTGGCCTTCCGTGGCACCCAGCCCGCCATCCTGGACATGATCGGTGGCCAAATTGCCGCCGTGTCGGGACCGATCGGCGAATTCACCCAACATGTGGCAGCGGGCAAATGCCGTGTGCTGGCTGCTTCGGGCGCCAAACGAAGCCCGTTTGCCCCGCAAGCGGCGACCTTTGTCGAACAGGGCTTGAGCGATTTTGTGTATGACGAGTGGTTTGGCTTCTTCGTGCCGGCACGCACACCTGCCGATGTGATCAACCGCTTGAACACCGCCATCCGTGCCGCCCTGGCAGCGCCGGAGACGGTCAACGGCTTGGCCGCCATGGGCCTGGAGGCGAAGTCATCGACCCCGACCGAATTGGCGCAACGACTGCGTCGCGACCACGACCGTTGGGGGCCGCTGGTCAAACAAATCGGTTTCACCGCCGAAGGCTGAGGGCGGCTTGGGGCCTCGCGCCCCCTTAGTGTTTGCGAAGTGGCGGGGTGGGTGGCCGAACAGGGCGAGCCATGGGCACAGGAGGCCTGACCGGTTGAACATAAGGCCTGACCGGGTGCGGGTGATGGTGTCTGGGTGGGTAGTACACCCCGCCCATATAGACCATGGGGAAGAATGGATAGGACGGGTAAACCGGATACAGCGGGTATGCGGGGTAGACCGGGCCAGACCGAGCGAGGGGCGCATCTGCCCCCGTGGTTTGATCGGGTGCGACCGGGATCTCTTCAGGCACCTGGATGACCAGGGTCGGCCCGGGCGCCGTGGGCAGCAAAACCGCGTACCCATGGCCCTGATATTCATACACGACACAAAAACCGTTCAGGTCGACCGCCTGGTCGGGCTGCCCGGTCGCGGCCACGGGGCAGGACTCTTGGGCCGTGGGGTCTGACATGGGGGTGGCAGACAGCACCGGCACGGTTTCGTTGCGCATGACTGTCATGGTGGCGGGGCTGGATGCGCAGCCCGGCAAAGCAAGCCACATCGACAGCAGGGCGCAGGTGCCCAGGAAGGGGCGGGTCAGGATGCGTCTGGAGCGGGTCATGGGGTCGGCCTTGGGTCAGGAAAAAGGAATGTAACCTAAGGTTATAACGCAGACCAGTGCCCCCCGGGTGACACCAAAAGGGTTTTTTAGTCTTGGCAAACCCGCATGCCTTGACCATACTGGTCAGAGGTTTCACTTCCGAACAGTCGCATGCGCACAACACTGATACAAATTCCCACCGATGGCATCCCGATGGACGGGGCCCTGCACCTGCCGGATGGCCCGGTGCGTGGCAGCGTGCTTTATTTTCATGGCAACACCATGAACTTTTACACCGGCGGGGCCCGGTTTTTGCCCCCTGTCCTGACCGACCTCGGTCTGGCTGTTCTGGCCTTCAATCGGCGCGGTCATGACATCCTGACCACTCGTCTGAGCCGCGACGCCGAAGGCGGTGCCTTCCAAACCGTGGCCGAATCGGTGGCCGACAACCAATACGCCGCCCGATGGCTGGCTCAACAGGGGCATGTCAACCCGGTGGTGATCGGGCACAGTTATGGCGGCATGCTGTCAACCCGCTTTGTCGCTGACCACCCGGAAACCCCGGCCCTGGTCTTGTTGTCGGCCGGACGCGGGGGCCGGGAAAACATTTCGGGCGGGCAAGAAAAACTGTTTGCCATGGACCGCACGGCCGAACTGAAGGCCCAGGCCGAAGCCCTGGTGGCGGCCGGCCAGGGCCACACGTTATTGAATTTGCCCGGCTGGTGGTGGGTGATCAGCGCCCAGAGTTTCCTTGATCGGTTGGAGAATGTGCCCGATACACTGAGTCTGGCGCGCCGGATCAACTGCCCGGTGCTGGCGATCAGGGGCGATCAGGAAGATCGCTCACGCTATCCTGCCGAAGAGTTTCAGGCCGCCTGCGCCGGACCCTGCGAAGTCGACATCATCACCCAGTGCGATCACTTTTACAACGACCGCGAAGCGCATGTCGCCCGCAAGGTGGCCGACTGGCTTCAACGCACGCTCAAGCTCTGAGCGCGTGCACAGCGCCGCAGCGGCTGAGCATGGCGTGCAACAACACATTGCAGCCGGCCGAGATGTGCTCGGGCAGGGCATCCTCGATCTCGTTGTGGCTGATGCCGTCTTTGCAGGGGATGAAGATCATGGCCGCCGGAGCCCGCTTGGCGGCATAGACGGCATCGTGCCCTGCGCCTGACACCACAGGCATGTGGCTGAGGCCCAATTGGGTGGCCGCATCGCGCACGGCCTGCACGCAGGCCGGATGAAATTGCTGGGCCGTGAAGCTGACCACCTGCTCCAGATCGACCTTCAGGCCGCTGCGCTGCGAGACCGAGTGGATGAATGCGCGCACCTCATCGGCCATGGCCTCTACGGTGGCATCGGTCTGATTGCGAAAATCGATCGAGAACATCACCCGGCCGGGAATGACGTTGCGGCTGTTCGGGTGGACCTGCACCATGCCCACGGTGCCCCGACCATGCGGTGCATGCCGATGGGCGATGGCCACCACCTCTTGCATGATTTGGGTCGCCACCTGCAATGCGTCACGGCGCAGTCCCATGGGGGTGGGGCCGGCATGCGCCTCCATGCCATGCACCACGCAATCGAACCAGCGTTGCCCCAACACGCCTTGCACCACACCGATGGTGACCTGGGCGTCTTCGAGCACCGGCCCCTGTTCGATGTGGGCTTCAAAATAAGACCCGATGGGGTGTTGCCCGGGCTCTTCCTCGCCCAGATAACCTATGGCCTGCAATTCTTCGCGCACCGTGCGCCCCTGGGTGTCGGTGGCGGCGTAAGCGTGCGCCAGGGTGAAGGCTCCGGCAAACACCCCGGAGCCCATCATCACGGGCACAAAGCGCGAGCCCTCCTCGTTGGTCCAGACCGCGACCTCGATGGGTGCCTCGGTCTCGATGCCATGGTCGTTCAGGGTGCGAACCACCTCAAGCCCCGCCAGGACCCCGTAGTTGCCGTCGAACTTGCCCCCCGTGGGTTGGGTGTCGATGTGGCTGCCCGTCATCACCGGCGGCAGGCTCGAATCGCGGCCGGCCCGGCGCATGAAAATATTGCCGATGCGGTCCACCGTGACGCTCATGCCCAGTTCGCGCGCCCATTGAACCACCAAATCGCGGCCTTGGCGATCGAGGTCGGTCAATGCCAGGCGCGCCACACCACCCTTGGGCGTGGCCCCGATTTGGGCCAGGGTCATGAGCGAGCTCCAAAGTCGGGCCTCGTTGATGCGCAGATCAGTGATGGATGGGGTGGCAAGTGTCATCTGGGGCTCCTGGGGTGGTGACGGTCATCCCGCTGTGGTCAATTATGGCGATTTCGGGCGGGGCAAGCGCATGGGTTTATGCCATGATCGGGGCCATGCCAGAGTCTTATACCGAAGCGACAAACGCCCCCGTCACGCTGGTGGCCCAAGCCCTGAGCGCCCGGTCCATGGCGCCGTTTGGATGGGTGCTGGACCGATCTGAGGCCTTCTCGGGCACAGCCGGACAAATGATCAATGCGGGCACCAGCCGCCGGGCCGATCTGCCAGGCCAGTTGGCGCTGCACGCCGGGGGCGGTCAGCCCCTGGCCTGTGTCTTTCGGGCCCGAATGCAAGACCCGACAGGCCCTTGGCGCATGCTGGAGCGGCACCGCTTGGGCACACAAACCTTTGTGCCCCTGGGCGCAGACTCGCCCGGGCAGAGCGTGTGCATCTTGTTGGTGGCCTTGGGCGATGCAGCACCTGACGAGCGCAGCTTGCGGGCTTTTTGGGTGGGGCCGCAGATGGCGTTCACGCTGAAAGCCGGTGTCTGGCATCACCCGCTGATTGCCACCCGCGAGTGCGACTTTTTGGTCATTGAGCGTGCTGGTGCAGACCCGGATTGCGAGGTGTTGCCCCTGAGCAGACCTGTGTGCGTTCACCTGCCGGCCTGAAGCCATCAGGCCGAAGTGGGCACTGCGCCAGTGACATTTTCGGCAAAAAAACATCGGGCCTGGTGCGCGGGTGAGAGCATCACCGGTTCGGGGCTGGCCTGGGTGCAACGCGCTTGGGCCATGGCACAACGCGGTGCAAAGGCGCAGCCGGCGGGCAGGGCCGACAGATCGGGGGGAGCGCCCGCGATGGTCTGCAAACGCGCCCCCTTGGCCAACTCGCCGTGGGCGCGACTGGCCAGCAAAGCCTGGGTGTAAGGGTGACGCGGCTGGCGAATCAAGGCACCGGCCGGCCCTTCCTCGACGATGCGCCCGGCATACATGACGGCGATCCGATCGGCCACTTCGACCGCCGCACCGATGTCGTGGGTGACAAACAGCACCGACAAGCCCAGGTCGCGCTGCAACTCGCGCAGCAACAGCAAAATCTGAATTTGCACCGTGGCATCGAGCGCCGTGGTCGGCTCGTCGGCCAGCAAGACCTGAGGGCGACAGGCCAGGGCCAGGGCAATCATCGCCCGCTGCCGCATGCCCCCGCTCATCTCGTGCGGGTAGGCCGCCAGGCGTCGCTCGGGGCTGGGGATGCGAACCCGCTCGAAGAGCGAGAGCGCACGCTGCTGTGCCTCGGCCTTGGAGATGGCCTCATGGCGGCGTATGGACTCGACAATCTGCTCGCCCACGCTGTACACCGGGTCCAGGGCCAGCAAAGGCTCTTGAAAAATCATCGAGGTCACGCGCCCACGGTAATCGGCCAGTTCGCGCGGAGACATTTGCAGCACATCCGCATCGCCGACCCGGATCAGGCCGCTCATTTTGGTTTTTTTCTCGGGGTGCAGACGCAAGAGTGAGCGCAAGGTCACGCTTTTGCCCGAACCCGACTCGCCAATCAGGGCGACCACTTCACCCCGGGCCACGCTGAGACTGACCCCGTCCACGGCGCGGACCGGTCGGCGGCCACCGGTGAAAGTGACGTGCAGGTCACGAATTTCGACCAGGGCATTGGACGACATGGGGGGGGTATTCATGCCGCCTCCTGCATCATGGCCTTCGGGGCTTGCGGGTGGCCGCTGCCCGGCTCGTACATCAGGCAAGCCACCGGGTGCCCTTGAGCAGACGACTGCAAGCGAGGCTCGCGCTGGGCGCAGACCCCGGTGGCCATGGCGCAACGGGTATGGAAGCGACAGCCCGGGGGCGGGTTGATCGGGTTGGGCGGGTCGCCCGCCAAGGGCGGCTGCTCGGTGCGATGGTCGGGGTCCATCGACGGGATAGAACTGAGCAGGGCTTGGGTGTAGGGGTGCCGGGGCTGACTGAACAGGGCCTCAGACTCGCCAATTTCAACCACCTGACCCAGATACATCACCATCACCCGGTCGCTGATGAAGCGCACCACATTGAGGTCATGGCTGATGAAGACATAGGTCAGCTTGAATTCGTCTTTCAGGTCGAGCAAAAGATTGAGCACCTGCGCTTCGACCGACTTGTCCAGCGCCGATACCGCTTCGTCCAGGATGACCAGACGCGGTTGCAGGGCCAGGGCGCGGGCGATGTTGACCCGTTGCCGTTGGCCGCCTGAGAGCTCGTGTGGGTATCGTTCGGCAAAGCGGGCCGGCTCCAAGCCGACCCGGGCCAGCAGATCGCGGGCCCGTTCGACCGCCTGGGCATGGGGCAAGCCATGCACTTGGGGGCCGTAGGCGATCGAGTCTTCAATGGTCAGGCGGGGGTTGAGCGAGGCGTAACTGTCTTGAAAGACCATCTGGGCCTGGCGCCGAAACGCTTTCAGCGGCAGGTCTCGGCCACCGACCTCGGCACCGTCAAAAATGATCGCGCCCTGGTCGGGAGCGATCAGGTTCATCAGCAATCGGGCGGTGGTGCTTTTGCCGCAACCCGATTCACCGACCACGCCCAGCGTTTCGCCGGGCAAGACCGAAAAATCCACGCCATCGACAGCGCGCACCACGCCACCGCCGCGACCATACAGGTCTTTTTTGAGCGGGAAGTGTTTGACCAGCCCCCGAACTTCCAACAGGTGATTTCGAGTCGCCATATTCAGTTCTTGATTTCCATGGCCGAGCGCAAACCGTCGCTCAGCAGGTTAAAAGCGATGGAGGTGATGAAGATCATCAAACCCGGCAGGGCCGCCACCCAAGGCTGCGAGTAAATCGCCGTGCGCAAGGTGTTGAGCATCAGCCCCCATTCGGGCTCAGGGGGCTTGACCCCAAGGCCGAGAAACGACAAGCCCGAGGCCAGAATCATGGCGACGGCGATCAGGCTGGTGGCATAAACAAAGATGGGCCCCAGCACATTGCCCAGCACATGCACCCTGACGATGCTCAGGGCGCTGGCCCCCGAAGCCCGCGCCGCCTCGACAAAATCGCGACTCCGGATCTGGGTCGTCACGCTCTCGGCAACCCGGGCGATGGGCGGGATAAAGACCACCGTCAATGAAATGAGCGAATTGGTGATGCCCGCACCCAAAGCGCCCGACAAGGCAATGGCCAGCAACACGGAGGGAAAGGCGTAGAAGACATCGATGGTGCGCATGATGACCGAGTTGGTCGCCCCGCCCGCGTAACCGGCCGTGATGCCGATGACCGACCCGATGACGAAAGCCAGGAACACGGGGGTGATGCCCATGAACAGGCTCAATCGGGCGCCGACCATCAGGCGCGAGAGCATGTCGCGCCCCAATTCATCGGTGCCCAGGATGAAGTTCGGTGTGCCGATCGGTTTGAGCCGCGAGAGCATCGACGATTTGTAGGGGTCGGCCGGTGTGATCCAGCCGCCGAACAAAGCCAGAAACAGCAAAGACAGGATGACCAGGGCGGCCGCCATGGCCACCTTGTCGCGCCACAGGCGCTGACCCACCGTGCGCCAATAACCCACTGAAGGCGCCACCTGCACCGGCGGCACCTTGGCCGCGTCCACTTGGATGTTGAGCATGTTCATGGCTTATCTGGCAATGCGGGGATCGAGCAAGGTTTGCACCACGTCGACCAAAAGGTTGAGCACGACAAAAAACATGGCCAGAACCAGAATCGTGCCCTGCAACAAGGGCAGATCACGCTGAAAAATCGCCGAGTTCAGCAAAAAACCCGTGCCGGGCCAGGCAAAGACGGTTTCGATCAGGATCGAGCCCCCCAGCAAATAGCCCAGTTGCAAGCCCATCACGGCCAAGGCGGTCGGGGCGGCGTTTTTGACCACATGCAGGAAAACACCCCAGTCGGTCAGGCCTTTGGCCCGCAGGCCGACGATGAATTCCTGGGCCAGTATTTCGGCCACCAAAGCCCGCACCGTGCGCGAAATGATGCCCATGGGGATCACGCTCATGGTCAAGGCCGGCAATACCATGTGTTGAATGTGGGCCCAATTCCATTGCCACAGGTCGGAGCCCCCGGGGCCGGCACCGCTGGCCGGCAACCACATGAGCAGGGACGAAAAAATGATCACCAGCACCATGCCCAGCCAATAGTGGGGTACGCTCACCCCCAGCACGGCCGTGAAAGAGGCGGCCTTGTCGACCCAGGAATTCTGGAAATAACCGGCCACAAAACCGAACAGAGACCCCAGGATAAAGCCGATCAGCGTGGCCAATGCCGCCAGCCGCAGGGTGTTGCCGACGGCTTTGAGCACCTCGTCCAGCACGGGCCGACTGCTGGCGATGCTGACCCCGAGGTCACCTTGCACAGCACGCCAAACCCAGATGGCGAATTGTTCGGGGTAAGAGCGGTCAAAGCCATACAGCGTGCGCAGTTGCTGCTGCAATTCTTGTGAGGCATCGGGCGGCAAGATCGAGACCAGCGGGTCACCCGGGGCCAGGTGGACCAGGGCAAAGCAAACCAGCGCCACACCCAGCATGATGGGCAAGGTGAAAAAGATGCGACGAATCAGAAATAGGAACATGGGTGAGAAAACCGATCTGTGTCGGGCCCCGAAAGGCCCGAACTGTGCACGGGCCGACTGAGCCCGCAGCCCACACCACGGCATCGGGGCCGGGGTGCGCTCACCCCGGCCCCGTGCCCGGTGTCACTCAATCCAAAGACATGGTCGCGATGTCGATGAACCAGCTCTTGGGCTGCACCACGCCCTTGACTTTGGGGCTCATGGCACGCGGGCCCACATCGTGCGCGATCCAGATGAAGGGGGCCTCTTCAACGATGCGGGCATGCAACTTGGCCAGGGCCGCATCGCGACCCTTGTCGTCAAAGGTGTTGCGGGCATCGGCGATCAGTTTGTCAAATTCGTCGTTGCCATAAAAGCCCCAGTTGTTCGACACCGGCGGGAAGGTCTTGGTGCTGGTGAATCGCACCATGGCAAAGAAGGGGTCCATGGCGGCGAAGCTGACGTTGATGGCATGGGCGCCACGGGCTGAGGCATCTTTGGCCCCCAAACGCCAGTTGGTGAACAAGGTGTTCCATTCAATCACGTCGAACTCGATGTCGATGTAGCACTGCTTGAGCGACTGCTGCACAAACTCGTTCATGGGCAGGGGTTGCATCTGGCCCGAACCGGAGGCCGAGATCTGCACCTTGGCCTTCATGGGCTTGGCAGCGGAGTAGCCCGCCTTTTGCATCAGGGCCTGCGCTTCTTTCACGTCGTAGCGGATGTCAAACTTCGGGTTGCCCCACCAGGGGTGACCCGGGGGCACGGTGCCTTTGGGAATGCCCATCATGCCGCCCAGCAGGGTGCGCAATCCTTCCCGGTCCACGCACAGGTTGGCGGCTTGACGCACGTCTTTATTCAACCAGGGTGAGCCCGGCACAAAGGACAACTGCCATGGCCACACATGGGGCTGGGCGTTGCTGTAGATGTTGAAGCCGCGTTGGCGGATTTGGGCCATGGCATCGGGGGCCGGTGCTTCAATCCAGTCCACCTGCCCCGACAACAGAGCTGCGGTGCGGGCGTTGGCCTCGGGCATGGGCAACATCACCACCCGGTCCACCTTGGGTTTGCGCTTGGGGTCCCAATAATCTTTATGGGCCACCACTTCGAGCCGTTCGCGCGGCACGAAACGCGCCATTTTGAAGGGGCCGGTTCCGGATGAATCGCCGGCAAAGGCAGTCCAGGCGGCCTTGGCTTTGTCGGCCGGTGTGGCACCGGCGGCGGCCTCAAATTTCTTTTGCCAGTGGGCCGGGCTGGCCATGAACAGATTGGAGAGGTTGATCGGCAGGAAAGAATCGGGCTCGCTGGTGGTCAGCTCGACCGTCAGGTCGTCGATTTTGCGTGCGCTGCGCAGGGTGGGCATGCGGGACGCGGTGACACCGACCTGACTGGCATCAAAATGGATGGCTTCTTTGTCGAGCACTTTCTGCACGTTCCACACCACCGAATCGGCGTTGAAGGCCGAGCCGTCGTGGAATTTGACGCCGGAGCGCAACTTGAAGGTCCACTTGGTTTTGTCGGCCGCATTGACCGACCAACTGGTGGCCAGCCCCGGAATCAGCACGCTGGCTTTTTCGGCGCTGGACAAGTCCCAGTGGGTCAGGGCGTCGTACATGGGGATGCCGGTGAAGCGATTGCCTTCGAAGCCCTGATCGGGTTGCCCCAAAGTGCGGGGGATATCAGCCGCCGTCATGGCCACACGCAGGACTTTTTCCTGGGCTTGGGCCGTCGCACATACGCCGCCCATGATGGCCACAGCCAGCAATGTGCGTTGCAGGGTTTTGCCGCTCGGGCGGGTCAGGGGCGAAAAAAACATGTTCAGTGCTCCTCAAAGGGGACGTCGATAAAAAAATGGAAAGGTGTTGCAACCAGTCATGGCGCAAGCCCCATCCTCGGACATTGCCACAGTCCACAAATCTTTGGCAACCCAAGACCTTGCAACCCGCATGCCACCAAACGGGCAGGTAGGGGCAGCAATGGCATTAAGCCCATGAATTTAAAAGATAAAAATATTGACTATGCCCGGATCAGTGTTTACCCGCCGCGTTGTTTTTGCACGAAGCCGGTGCAATATTCACCGTTTTGGTTCACTCCCCCTGATGGTGCCAAGGGTCATGGTGCCTTGTGGCCCAAAGTGACCCGCATATGACGCACAATGGCTTGGCCATTGTTGAGAGCCCCCCATGAAAATCCTGGTCATCAACCCCAACACCTCCAGCGCCATGACCGAGGCCATCGCCCAAGCCGCGCGCGAGGCGGCCGCCCCCGGCACGGAAATCGTCGGCGTTCAACCCAGCTTCGGCCCGCTGTCGATCGAAGGGCATTTCGACGAGGCCTGGGGCGCGGCTGGGGTGGCCGAACAAGCCCACCTGGCCCGCGCCTGGCAACCGGCGGGCACCGTGATTGCCTGCTTTGGCGACCCCGGCCTGAATGCCGCCCGGGAGGCCCTGCGCGGCCCGGTGATCGGCATTGCCGAGGCCGCCTTCCAGGCCGCCAGCATCGTCGCCGAGGGTTTTTCGGTGGTCACCACCATGACCCGCACTTGTGGCATCGCCGAGCATCTGGTGCAACGCTACGGGTTTGAACACCAGTGTCGGGGGGTGCACGGCACCGACATCGCGGTCCTGAAACTGGAAGACTGCCCGCCCGAGACGGTGGCCCAAATCGAAGAGGCCGCTCGCCTGGCCCTGAGTCGCGACCGCAGCAGCGCCATCGTGCTGGGCTGCGCCGGCATGGCCCCCTTGTGCCGGGAGCTCAGCCGACGCCTGGGCGTGCCGGTCATCGATGGGGTCAGCGTGGCCATCAAATGGGTCGAGGCGCTGGCTGCGCTGGGTCTGAACACCAGCAAAGGCGGCGACTATGCTCAGCCGCTGCCCAAAAAATACGTGGGTTGGGCCGCGCCATTTGGCTGGTGAGACGCAATAGCCGACCACCGGCACGGTTATGGGTGATTGGGTAAAGTGCCTCATTTGCTTAGCCTCAACCCATCATGACTTTCCTGAATTCCTTCATCCATGGCGACAAACTGACCGAATTTCTGATCGAGGGTCACAACCCCGATGCACGCCAGAAGTTGAGCACCGCCGATGTCGACGCCTTGCGCCAACAGATGCAAACCGGTGATGCCCTGCAGGCGTATGTGATCGGACGGGTGGTGATGTCCGGTCGTGGCGTGTGGGCCGTGAGCGCACAGCATGTGTTGCTCTTGAATGCAGCGCTGCAAGGTGTGAACCGGCTTGAGGCACGTCAGGTCGAGCGCTTTGAGGCCGTGCGTGGCCGCTATGGCCATACCGTGCGGCTGAGTGCCCAGGGTCGTGAGCACAGCATGTACGGCGTCGATGCCGATATGGCCCGTGGCCTGCATCAAGCCATGCAAGCCATGGGTGTGAGCAGCCACTTTGAAGACAAACCGGCGCGTGGCACGATATGGGCGGCCTACTCCGGCCCCCATCCCAGCGTACAAGATTGCCTCAGCGACGCCCGCCAGCGTCTGCTGGCGGCCTGAACTTAACCGCGCAAATTCTCAAGGGTGGCCGCGACCTGGCGCAAGCGCCACTCCGGGTCGGGCTCACGCAACCAGGCCACCTTGGTTTCGGGCTCGGCCAACAGCGCCTCAGCGTACCGGTTGGCGACCCAGCCGCACTGATCGAGGTGGTAGGGGGGGCTCCAGGGCAGTCGTTGCCCCATGCCCCGGACCTGGGCTTGCGCAATGGTCTGCCCCAAACGGTCGGCCAGGGGTTGAAACTGAGGCGGCAGGGGGGCGTCCGGGTCAGCCGGCAGGTACTTCACCTCGCCTTGCCACACCCCGTAGGGACCCCGGGTGGTTTGCAATAACTCAAAGCGCATGCCGCCCTGACACAAGACCTGCAACAAAGCGGGCTGCAATTCGGTGTAACGGCGGATGTGCGCCAGACAGCCAAAATCAAAAAAGCTCGGCGCGTCGCCGGGCACCTGTACCTCGCGCCCTTCGCGCAGCCACACCACCCCAAAGGGCGTTTGTTCGCGCTGACAGCGTTTGATCAGGTCGAGATAACGCGGCTCGAAGATGTTCAGGGGCAGCAGGCCATCGGGGAATAGGCCGTGGGAAAGCGGGAACAGAGGGATGTGGTCAGAGCGCGTATCCATGGCGAACCCAGCTTAGCTCACAGCCCCCCGACGCATGGCGGGTGCAAGCCCGCATGGTTTCATGGTCATACAGAAGAGGACCCACACTCATTTTTGCTCAGGGTGTTCAGGATGGGGCTCGTCCGGCGTCGTCATGCCCTTGAATTCCATTTTCATGATCAGGGCGGCGATGGCCAGCAATAAGACCGCGCCGCTTTCATAAATCAAATCGATGGTGCTGATGCCCTTGCCTTGCAAGATGATTAGGCGACACAGGGCCGTGATGGCAATGAAGATGGGAATGGTGATGGGGATCTTGTTGTACTTGTAAAAAGCCGCCACCATGCCCAGGACCTCGGCGTAAATGAACATCAGCAGCAAATCGGTCAGGGTGATTTTGCCGGTAGAGAGCACCGTGAACATCTCTGAGCAGACGCTGTAGACCGTGAAGAGGGCGATCAGGATCAAGATGCCTTTTTCGGCCTGGGTAATCCATTTGTACATATTGGGCATGGGGGCACCTTCCAAAAAAGCCATTGTGCGGCGCTGATCCATGAGTATGACAGGGATCGATTGAACCTATGTCCGACTGGCCCACTGGGTTCTGTTTCATACCGGATGAGTCCACTTTAGGCCTAGGGCTATACTGAACTTTTGGGTCACACGGGTGGCCGACAAGGCGTGAAATGAGTACAGTCAAAGAGTGTTTGAGCAAAAAGCCCCAACGCATCATCAGCGTGGCCTCGACCGATAGCGTGCGTCAAGCGCTGGAGTTGATGAAGGCGAACCGCGTGCGTGCCATTCTGGTGATCGACTCGGGCAAGTTGAGCGGCATTGTTTCGCAGGGCGACTGTGCGATTCGCACCCTTTTGCCGGGCCTGGACGCCAAAACCACCCCCGTGTCACAAATCATGACCGCCAACCCCACCACGGTCAAACCGGGGGACCCCATGGAGTTGTGCATGGGCATCATGGCCTCGCGTGGCATCCGCCACCTTCCCGTGGCGCACCAAGACCAGGTGATGGGGGTGATCTCGATTGGCGATGTGGTCAAGGAAATGATGTCGGACCTGAGCGAGCACGTCTCATTTTTGGAGACCTACATCAAGGGCCACCACTGAGCCTGTGATTTGGGTTCCACCCAATCCGCGCCGTCTTGGAACGGGTGGGGAGCAGACCTCGGCATCCACGACCTTCACATTGCCGGTCATGCGCGAAGTGAAGGGCTGGTACGGGTCAGCAACAACCTGTCAGAGTTTGCGCGAATGCCTGATCTTGAGATTGAAAATTGGGTGAACCCTGAAGGGGCGTGATGGCCGTATTCAGGGTAAATACTATAGATTTCAAAAAAAATATCTATATTATTCTTTAGAAATAATTTTTCACCAAGTTTTACAAGGTGGGTATTGCGGACCATTGGTTTATTCGCTGCCCTTTTGCAGGCCCAAGGCACTCGACTGAATGCCAAATCACCCAAAGGATCATCGGTATGAAACTGCTAAATATTTGGAAGAAACTTAAGCTCGTCAGCATATACACGGCATTGGGCTTGGTCTTGACAGCATGTTCGCCCAATCGATCGTGGTCATAGCCTGGATGGTGGTAAAAAACACGGGTGACTAAATCACCTTACCCGATTATTGGAGAAGTGCGGGCGCAACTTGCACACAACGAGTTTTGCAGGGCTTCTTTAAGTCATTGTGGTGGGAGCTTTAGCCTTCTCTGACCTCTATAAACCGAAAATCCGGACGGCATTTCGGCTGCGCACAGCTGCACAAGCCTGCGGCGAGAGCAAAGCGGTGTTGGCAAACGAACCCCGGGTATCGTGCACCTGATGCGGCCAATCGGTGCCAAACATCACCTGGCTTTCGCCCACGACCGAGATCAAGAATTGCAGCGACGCCGGGCTGTAGGTGATGCAATCGTAATAAATGTGCCGCAGGTAGTCGGTCGGCTTGCGCTTCATCTGACGCCGAATGGGTATTTCCACCTCGTCGCCCTTTTCAAAACGTCCGAGCAGATACGGCAAAGTGCCCCCGCCATGCGAGGCAATGATTTTCAGGTCGGGGTAAGTGTCAAAGAACCCTTCAAACACCATGCGCGTGATGGCCAATGTGGTGTCGAACATGAAGCCCACCAGCCAACTCATGTCGAATTTGGTCATGTCCATCGCATCCACACCCGGTGGGTCGGTCGGGTGCACCAGCACCGGCAAGCGACGCCGGTTGATTTCTGCCCAGATCGGCGCAAAAAAAGCGTCGGTCAAACTCCGTCCTGACACATTGGCCAGCACCATCACCCCGACCGCGCCCTTGCGACACGCCCGATCGAGTTCTTCGATGGCGCGTGCGGGGTATTCCCAAGGCAGCGAGGCAAACCAGCGGATGCGATCAGGGTAGCTGGCCTGGGCCTCGGCCATGGTGTCGTTAGATTCTGCGGCGGCCATACAGCTGATTTCTTCATGGCCCCAAAACACATTCGGACAGGTCAAGGACACCACCGACACGTCGATGCCGGACTGATCCATGTGTTGAATCCGCAACGCGTAGTCAAAATGTCCTTTTTGGGGGATGACCACCGGCGTCTGGCCGCGAAACACCTCTTGTTGTCCGTCGGGTCGGGTTTGCAGTGTGTATATGCCGCCCTCCTTTTTGAGCAATTCCAACCACTTGGGCGTGAACATATGGGTGTGAATATCGATGGTATTCAATGGGTACTCCTTGCTTGGATTTCATCTTAATCGATCTCCTTATAAACCCTGTTGCAAGCCGCGGGAAATGGGAGAAAACTGGCTTGTCTTTTTTTGACGAGCTCAGGAAATGAATAGAAGAACATGGTTGAGTCTGATCGCCTTGATCGGTGGCCTTTGGGTGGGGCAGCCTCTGGCCCTGGCCCAGGACAAACCCCCGATCCGGATCTGGATCGGTTTTCCTGCAGGGGGCTCGGTTGATGTGGTGGCCCGCCTGCTGGCAGAGCGCATGAAGGCCAGCCTGGACCAAAATGTCATCATCGAGAACAAGCCCGGCGCGGGCGGTCGCATTGTTCTGGGTGAACTCAAGCGAAGCCCAGCCGACGGCAATACCGTGGTGTTGGCGGCCAGCGGCGCACTGGTCATATTTCCCTGGCTGTACAAGAACCTGGGGTACGACCCCCAAAAAGACTTTACGCCGATCGCCCGTGTGACCACCTTCGACTTTGCGGTCACCGCAGGCCCCGGAGCGCCTGCAGGTGACCTTAAATCGGTGTTGAACTGGTTGAAATCCAATCCGGGGAAGGCCAATTTCGCCACCTCCGGTGCAGGTACCGTGCCGCACTTTGCCGGGGTGTTGTTGGCCAACGAAAGCGCCACGCCCATGACCCATGTGGCCTACAAGGGGGGTGCGCCCGCTGCACAAGATTTGATGGCCGGGCAAATCCCGCTCATGGTGGATACAGCTTCCGAGACCATAGAGCACCATCGCGCCGGCAAACTCAGGATATTGGCCGTCACCGGTGAAAGCCGCTCGGCTGCATTGCCTGAAGTCCCCACCCTCAAAGAGTTGGGCATTCCGGTGGTGGCCGATGCATTTTTTGGCTTGTACGGCCCGCCCAACACCGCCCCCGAGCGGGTGAAAAAAATCAGCGATGCGGTGGCACAGGCACTGAGCAACCCCGAACTGCAAGCCCGCATCCGCGGCCTGGGTCTGGTGCCCAGCTACGCCAATGCAGAAGGCTTGGCCAGCACTCAAGAGTCACATTACAAGCGTTGGGAAGCCCCCATCAAAGCATCGGGCTACACCGCTGAGTGAAAGTTGGCCGATGAGCGGTGTACGCTTGGTCTTGAAAGATGTCGTATGAATGCAGTTAACCCTCCCGCCCGCAGTTTTGCGGGAGTTTCTTATACCGAAGCGTGCGAGCGTGCCCGCTCTCTGGTGCCGGTGTTGCGCGAACGAGCCGCGCGCCAGGAACAGGCCCGGCAGCTTTTACCGGAAACCCTGCAAGATTTCCATCGCCTGGGGATTTTCCGTTTTGCGCAACCCAAGCGCTATGGCGGCATGGAGCTGGACTTCACGGCCATTTTCGATATGCCTTATGAAATCGGTCGGGGCTGCTGCTCGACCGCATGGAACGTAGGCAACCTGGGCATCCACCATTGGATGCTGGCGCTGTACGACGAACGCGCGCAAGAGGAACTTTGGGCCGACAACCCCGATGTGCTGATCGCCTCGGGCATCGCCTACCCGCAGGGACACGCCCGGCGCGTGGACGGCGGGTTTGTGATCTCGGGGCACTGGAATTTTTCTTCCGGTGTCGACCCCAGCAGTTGGAACATGCTGGCCGTGCAAGTGTTTGACGGCGACAAGGTGGTTGATCACCGCATGTGCCTGGTGCCTGCGGGCGACTACGAGATCATCGACGACTGGCAAGTCATGGGCATGCGCGGCACCGGTTCCAAATCGGTCAAGGCGAGCGACGTCTTTGTGCCCGAATACCGGGCCCTGTGCATGTACCAGGCGCGCGGTGCAGCGACCTTTCCGGGGGCCAAGGCCAACCCCAACCCCAACTATCTTCCCCCTTTGTCGGCCTATGGCAGCCATTGCATCGGCGGCGCGATCATCGGCAACGCACAGGCTGCGGTGGAGATGACGATCGAGGCGATCAAAGCCCGCAGCACGAACTACACCGGCATGCGCATGCGCGACTTCCAGGCGGTGCAACTGCATGTCTCAGGGGCGGCCGCCCGTGTCGATGCGGCACGCCTGATCGCCCGCCATGATTGCGTGATTGGCCAACGCATCGCCGAAGAGGGCCGCATGCCCACGCAGGAAGAAAAGCTGCAAGCCAAGCGCAATATCGCCTATGCGGTACAAATCTGTACCGAGGCGGTCGACTCACTTCACAAGCTGGCGGGCGCCAACGGGATTTACG
>JBEAZY010000010.1:0-5255 GCA_041159205.1 Pseudomonadota bacterium | reverse complement strand
CCGACGAGCGCCACTTGTTGGTGGCCAACACCGGTGGCTTCGACGTGCAGGTGTTTGACATCAGCGTCAACCCCGCCAAACTCGTCAAGACCCTGCGCACGGGTGAGGGCGCCCACGCCTTCAGGGCACTGGGCGATGGCCGTCAGGTGCTGGTGAGCAACCGGGTGGCTGACACCATCTCGGTCATCGACCTGCAAAGACTGGAGGTCGTGCGCGAGATCAAAGCCCCCGGTGGCCCCGACTGCATGGAGGTCACCCTCGATGGCAAATTGCTGGTTTCCTCGCGCTGGGTCAAACGCATGACCGTGATCGATTTGGCCTCCGGACTCATCGAACGCCAGGTGCGGGTGGGCAAGTCGCCCCACGGCATCTGGACCCTGAACCACGCCAAGCGACTGTAGCCCCACCCCTAAGCACCACCGCCATGCGTCATCCCCCCGACCTGCCGACATTCAGTGGCTGGCGCCTGCCCGGTCTTTGGCTCTGGCTGCTCGGGCTGACCTGCATGGCATTGGGCGTGAGCGCACAACCCCACCCCAAGACCTGTTCGCGACCGGTGTACCTGACCTTTGACACCGGGCACATGGGGGTGGCCGAACACATCGCCGAGGTGCTGCGGCGACAGCAGGTGCGGGTGACCTTTTTTGCGGCCCACGAGCCCACCCAAGAAGGCGACGGCAGCCTGGGTGAGCACTGGGCCGATTGGTGGCGCGCCCGTGCCCGCGAAGGGCATGCCTTTGCCTCGCACACCCTCGACCACACCTACTACAGTGCCGACCTGCCTGAAGGTCGCTTCCGTGTGCGCCCCAGCGCCGGGCCCCATGCCGGACAAATCAGGGTGCTTGATGCGGCGGCTTATTGCCGACAAATCCGTGCCGCCTCCGAGCGCTTGCAGCACATCACCGGCCAGACGCCTTTGCCCCTGTACCGCGCGCCTGGCGGCAAAACCTCGCCCGCGCTCCTGGCCGCCGCGCGCCAGTGTGGCTACCAGCATGTCGGCTGGTCACCGGCGGGGTTTTTGGGCGATGAGCTGCCCAGTGACCGCTACCCCAATGCGGTCTTGCTGCAGCGTGCCTTGCGCGACATCCGCCCAGGCGATATTCTCATGGCGCATTTGGGCATTTGGTCGCGCCAGACCCCCTGGGCACCCGAAGTGCTGGAACCTCTCATCATGGGATTGAAAGACAAAGGCATGTGTTTTGAAACCCTCGACCATCATCCTGCGCACGCCGAATGGGTTCAACGCCATACCCCCCGCTAAGCCATGGAAGCACTGATCAACGGGTTCGATGAAGCCCAGTCCGCGCTCTTTGAGCATGTGGTCAAGCCCCTGGCCGTGCAACTCAGCCAGCAAGGCCAACTCGAGCAGGCCTACGAGGCCACCGGCTGGCTGCTGGTGGGCTTGCTGCAAATCGCCTTCATGCTGCTGGTGCTCGTGCCGCTCGAGCGCTGGCGCCCGGTCGAGCCCATCCACGACCGCCGCGCGGTCTACACCGATGTGCTCTACACCCTCATCCATCGCCTGGGCCTGTTTCGGCTGGTGTTTTTCTTCACCTTAGAGCCCTGGGTGCTGGACCTCAGCTCCTGGTACAGCCTGCACGGCGGGCCCACCTGGCAACTGGATGCCATCTGGCCTGGCGTCACCGACCAGGCCTGGGTGTCTTTTGTGCTCTACCTGATCGTGCTCGACGCCCTGAATTACCTCGTTCACCGCGCCCAGCACCAGTTCAAGCCCTGGTGGGCACTGCACGCCTTGCACCATTCGCAGCAACAGATGACCCTGTGGACCGACAACCGCAATCACTTGCTCGACGACGCCCTGGTGGCCTTTGTGTTTGCCCTTGTCAGTCAATGGCTGGGCGTGCAACCGGGGCAATTTGTGGCTTTGCTGGCGGTATCTCAGTGGGTCGAGAGTTTGCAGCACGCCAACCTGCGCGCGCGCCTGGGTGGCTTGCGCTTTGTCCTCGTCAGCCCGCAGTTTCACCGCTACCACCATGCGGCAGGCGTCGGGCACCAAAGCCCGGGCGCGGTGCTGGGCGGGCACAATTTCGGCGTGCTATTCCCATGGTGGGACATACTGCTGGGCACGGCCCGCTTTGACGATGTCTATTTACCCACCGGCATCAGCGATCAGATCGAAGACGGGCGCGACTATGGCCGTGGCTTTTGGCGCCAGCAGTGGTTGGGTGTGCGCCGACTGCTGTCTGGCATCAGGCCCCACGCCTGATGCCGGAGATGGCGCACCGAACCGCGGCCAAATCCCAACCGGCCCAGCCGCAGCTCTTGAAAAACACCGGGCCTGAGCCCGTCTGCGCCTGTCGCCCCAAGGGGGTCTGGCGCGCCACATCGGCCAGGCTGGCATAGTCCCCCACCGGCAAGCCCGCTTGCAGCAAATCGCCTGCCTCATGGTCGGCGTCCCGGGTGTCGACCACGATGCGGCCTTGCCGGGCCATGTGTTGGCACACCTGCGGGGCCCACTCGACCATGCGCGGGGTGAAGGCCCCGACCGCACACACCATGGCATCGTCGCGCGGTAGCCCGTGCATGGCCACCGCCTGGGCACTGGTGCAACTCACCACCAACGGGCAATCGGCCAGCGCCTGATCGGCATCCTCCACCCGGCGGGCTTCCAGGCCCAAAGACCTGGCATGCGCCACCAGAGCGTCGGCGCTGGCGGCGCTGCGGCTCGCCACCCGGACGCTGCGTATGCCCAGCCCGGCGGCAAACGCCTCTAAGTGCGACTTGCCCTGCACCCCGGCCCCAACGATCAGCATGGGGCCATCGGGGTTGGGGGCCAACTGTTGGGCGGCCAGCAATGACACTGCCGCCGTGCGTCGGGCGGTGACGGTGGGGCCGTGCAAAATGGCCAGTCGCTCACCCGTGTGGGGGTTGAACACCACCACATCGCCCTGAATCGCGGCACGGCCCTGCGCCGGGTTGTCGGGGACAAAGGTGATCAGCTTGGTCATCGCCACGCTGCGGTCGGCAGCGGGCATCACAAACAAACTGCCGCCACCGTCCAGCCCCTGCACGATGCGCGCCGGTACCTGCACCGAATCATCGGTCAGCAGATCCTGCACACAAGCCGCCAGCTTCACATAGGGCAGGGCGAGTGCGGTTTGGCCGGGGCTTAGATCGTTTTGGGTTGATGCAGACATGGCGGCATCATATCGCCCGCCCGGCGACCAGGTCGTTCTGCATAACCCCATGAGTTGCCTAGGGCAATACGCCCACCACTGCATGTTGATTGATGAATTGTCCAGGGGTCTGAACGGGTACGCCTTTGACCTCTTCAATGATCAATTGACAGATCGGCATACCGGGTTTGAGCAAGATTTCAGACGGCCCTAAATTAATGATTTCCAATGTAATCTTCCCTTTAAAACCAGTGTGGATGGTCGGTGCCGTGAAATGAACCAGCATCCCGCATCGGGCCAGTGAGCTTTTGCCTTCGACACGCGCCGCATAACTCGGGGTTTTACTTTTTACTGAAAAATCTACCCTTTCCACGGTATTGCCCAAAACGAACTGATTGCGCTTGAGAGAAAAGGGTTGATCAGCAGACAGTACAAATTTTGAAGAATGAACATTCCAATGGCTTGCGATGCCACCATGGCTTTTTTTACTCAGATCTAACTGTCCCATAAAGTCATTGGGTATCACCAATTCGTCCGCCAGTTTCAGGTCAACCGCACTGGTATTAAAGGGTGGCTCGGAGGGGTCAAGCGTTGGCAAACCTTCTATGGCAAAGTGCCCCGCCTTGATCGCTTCAACAATCTCTGAGTTGCTCAGAACCATGGTTTACCCCGCGACCCTGTGCCACCTGGTTCCAGTTTCAAAGCACTCAGACGGAAGCAACATGATTTTTTCACCGGTTCGTGTGTCTTGTCCCATATGAGTGACTTGAAGGTAATACTGACCACCTTCCTGTTTCACTATCGTTTTATCGGCAAAAAGGCTGATATCGCCATCTGGCGTGGCGATGGCGATCGCATATTCACTGGAGAATGCGCCTTCAGTGGCACGAACAGGAAGCCAAGCGAGCTCGGGGGGCATAGGGGTATCCTTTTTAAGTGAGTTGGGTTTGCATGTGCAAACAACCCCATGCAGTTCCATGATACGTCCAATGACCGTCTGTGCAAATGTAATTATGCACATTGCGTCACTACCCCACGAGCCCTATGAACCTGACATCATTGACAGGGGCAAACTCAAGTGGCGATTGGTCACTAAGCCATCGAATGCAAACCGATCATATTGCCCTCGGTGTCCACAATCAGGGCAATGTGGCCATACTGTCCTATGCTGGTTTTGGGCTTGAAGAGGCGCCCGCCCGCCGCTTCGGCCCGTGCCGCCTCGACGGCACAGTCGTCGCAGATGAAATAAACCAGCACGCTGTTGTGGCCCGACTCAAAACCCGGCATGTGGACCAGGGCACCGCTCACGCCATACGCATTGGGTGTCATAGGAAAAGCTTGCATCTCATAGCCCTCAGCGGGCAATGGGCTGAACTCGCTGCCGAAGACAGCGTGATAAAACCGTTTGGCACGGTCCATGTCTTTGACGTAAATTTCAAACCAACCGACGGGGTTATGCATGAGGGCACCTTGAAGTGAAAGAAGGCCCTCAATTTAGACCGAAAAGTCGGTTTGAAAAAATCAACAAAACCTATGGCGCCAGCGGGCCCCGGTGCCTCAAACCGCGCCGTGGCTCTCCACATACAAGGCATAGAGCGAGTGGCTGCTGGCCATATAAAGCCGGTTGCGTTTGGGGCCGCCAAACTCCAGGTTGGCACAACGCTCGGGCAAGCGGATGAAGCCGATGGGTTTGCCGTCTTTGTTGAAGATTTTCACGCCATCCAGATCTTCCGATCTGGCCAGCGGCAAGTGCGCTTTCATATTGCCCGGCACCGGCGTCGCCTCGGGCGCAAAGGCCCCGCTAAAGCCCCAGCCGCACCACAAATTGCCGTCGCGATCGACCCGAAAACCATCCAGCGATCCCGGGCCGTCGGCATCGATCAACTTGGTTTTGTTCGACACGCTGCCATCCAGGTTGACGTCATAACTCCAAATGCTGCGCCAGGGGGTGCCGCGCCACTCGACCACATACAGCTTCTTTTCGTCCGGCGAAAACGCCAGGCCATTGGGGTTGAGCAAATCCGTGATCACGGCCTTGATCTCGCCGCTCTTGTCCACCCGGTATACATTCGTGCTGTCCTGTTCGGGTTTGGCCCGGGTTCCTTCCCACTCGCCACT
>JBEAZY010000009.1:0-5721 GCA_041159205.1 Pseudomonadota bacterium | reverse complement strand
CCTTTTGATAAGGCCCCAAATTCATGATGGCCGGATAACGGCCTGCTTTAGCGGGGCGGAACACGTCGGCTTTGAGCAAAGTGCCGTCGCGCATGGGGATGTCGACGTCCTTTTCCAGGATGATGTCGTCATTGATTTTTACAGTCTGGGTCGGAAAGTGCATGGATAAATCCTTCGTCAAAGCCCTGCCGGGGATGGTTTTATTATTGGTAGATCGATCAACAATGAAACAGGGTTATCCCGAACCATGGCCGGGGCCGGGTCGGTCTGGCGACTTCAATGGGGGTCTATGGTCCGGACATGTGGCGCCATGGCCTGTTGCACCGACTGACGGATGATGCGCCCGAGATGCCTGATGGAGGGCAAGTCGGCATTGTCAGTTCTTGTGGCCAGCACCAGCATGCGCTGGGGGATGGGCGCTCGCATGGGAATGGCCAGCAATCGACCCGCTTGCAAGTCTTCCCAAAAAGCCGTGGGCGGCACGACACTGGCGACCGACTCGCTCAGGAGCAGACTACGGATGGTCTCGATGGACTCGACCTCGGCCAATAATTTCAGGCTGTGGCGCGATTTCTTTTGAGCCCCGCTGACCAAAGACAACATGCCTGGTGTGATGACCAGGGGAATCTGGGGCAGGTCGCTGGCGAGCAGCGACTTTTTGCGCGGCATCACCTCTGGCCTGCCCACCAGACACAAGGGCTCGGCCAACAAAGGCTGCATGCTCAACTGGTAAGAGCCCAGCGGATTGGTGAGGATGGCGATATCCAGCGCCCCGGTGAGCAACTGTTCGTGCAAGCGCACGCTGCGGCCTTCGACGACCCGCAGCGAAACCTGAGGCAGTTCCATCATGGCTTTGCCCAATACCGTGGGCATGAGCACCCGGGCCAGGGTCGTGGTCGACCCCAGGGCGATCAGTCCACGGGGTTGACTGCCTTGGGCCGTCAACTCGTGTCGGGCCCGCTCGACCTCATCCACGATGCGGCGGCAATATTCCAGAAATTCACGCCCTGCCGTGGTCAGCTGGACCCCTCGGGGCAGACGGCTGAAAAGTCGAACGCCAAATTCCTCTTCCAGCTGGTTGATGTGTCGGGTCAGGGCAGGCTGGACGATGCCCAACTCTTGGGCGGCCCGGGTGATGTTGCCCATGGTGGCGACCGTGATGAAAAACTTGATGCTCTTGAGTTCCATGGGGGGCAGGTCCAGTCATCAAAAAAAATGATGCCTCTATTCTCGCAAAAGTATTGGTGGATCGTCCACACTCTTTTTATGATCGTGCTCAACAAAAAGAGGATTGAGGAGACAAACAAATGCGATCTTCATGGGTGCGTCAACTGATCGGTCTGGGCCTCTTCGGGGCGGTTTTGGGGTGGGCTCAGGCGCAACCCTATCCCAACCGCCCGGTCACGATGATTCTGCCTTTCGGGGCCGGTGGCACCAGCGATGTTCTGATGCGCATGTTGGCCCCCGATTTGGGCAAGGCCTTGGGTCAAAATGTGGTCATAGACCACAAGGTCGGCGCCAATGGCTCGATCGCCGAAGAGTTTGTGGCCCGATCGAAGCCCGATGGACACACCATGCTGGTGACTTCGACTTCTATCGCCACCAACCCGTCGATGATGAACCAGAGTTGGGACCCGCAAAAGGCGTTCATGCCCGCGACCCTGATCACCTCGGTGCCTTTGGTGCTGGCCGTGCATCCGCAGGTCAAGGCCCAATCCGTGCGTGAATTTGTCGACTTGGCCAGACGCCAGCCCGGAGGCCTGAATTTTTCATCCTGGGGCAACGGAAGCATCGGTCACTTTGCCGGAGAAAACCTGCAAATGACCGCCAGTGTGAAGATGAATCACATCCCCTACAAATCAACCGCCCAAGCCCTCAATGACACGCTGGGCGGGCAAGTGGATGCGATGTTCCCCACTTTGCCCTTGGCCTTGGCTCACATCAAGGCGGGCAAGTTGCGTGCTTTGGGGCTCACTTCCTCCAGTCGATCACCCCTGGCCCCGGAAATACCCACCATGGCCGAGGCCGGTTTTCCGAACAACGAGATTGAGACCTGGTTTGCGGTCTTTTTGCCGGCCGGCACCGATCCGGCCATCGTGCAAAAGGTTTATCAGACATTCAAGAATGTGCTCAACCAACCCGAGGTCAAGCAGCGTTTGGACAGCCAGGGTTTCCGTCCCATCGGCAGCTCGCCGGAGGAAACCGGAAGATTCCTGGCGAGCCAGATCGAGTGGTACTCGCGACTGGTCAAGGCCGCCAACATCAAGGCAGACTGAGAGCGTTGCCCATGAGTGCCCTGCAAATCGGTGGCAACGACAGCGTGGCCGAAGTGATGGCCAAAACCACTCTGGCCCGGCAATGGCTGGACGCGCCCCATGCCGATACCTCGGACTGCCCAATCCAGCTTCGGGTCAGCGCCCATATCCCCGAGGCCTCGCCAGCCGTGCAGGATGTGTTTGTGCCATCGTTTCGACGACTTGCGCAGATGACACAGGGAGGTATGGGCACCCGGGCCGTCTGGGGCGGCCAATTGCACCCGGAACGGCAGGGCATCGAGGCCTTGCGTTCCGGTTTGACTGATTTGTGCCCCGTGTATTCAGCCTGGGACCCGCGCCTCTTTCCAGCCGCCCAGGGTTTGAGTCTGCCGTTTTTGTTCGACAGTGCCGAAGCGGCCACGCATGTGTCCGAAAAACTGTATCGGCGCCATTTCAGTGCCGATTTCGAGGGGCAGGGCATTTGCATGGGGCGGATGGTGGCCACCAGCGAGTACAACCTTTTCAGTCGCACGCCCATGGCCAGGCTGGAGGATTTGGCCGGCCAGCGAATCGCCTGCAGTGATGGGCTTGAATCGCGCATTTTTGCCGCTCTGGGGGCCACGCCCGTGGGCTGCAGCACCCCCGAGGCGAAGCGCAGGTTTGCCGAGGGAGATGTGGCCGCGGTCTCTATTTCCGACAGCGCTGCTTTGACGGTCGGTTTATTTCAGAGTGCCCGCTATCGCACCCAGGCCAACCTTGTGCGGGTCAATCTCGAGTACGGCTTGTCGCGTTCATTTTGGCGTCAATTGCCGCCCCGGTATCGGGCCCCTTTCAATGCCTGGTTGCGGGCTTTGGCGCAAGCCGGGGCGCAGCTCTTTTATGGTCTGGCCGGCGCCCAGGCCCGCGAGGGTTTCCGCGCCGAGGGCATGCAGTTTCTGGCACTCGACCCTGCCGAGGAACAGCGTTGGCGCAGCAAAGTGGCCGTGGTCGAGAAAGAATTGCGCGATGAGTTGACCCGTGCGGGGCGGGATGCCGGCGCTTTATTGGCCGACTTGCACGAAGGCGCCGAAGCTTGTCGGGGCATGAGCAGCGATGAGCTCATGGCGCAGGCCTTGCAGCAACCGTTCACCGACCTTTTGCCTGATGATGCCGGGGAGGGCCTATGAACACACGACCCGTGGTGGGGGTGGTCGGACTGGGCTTGATGGGGCGCGCCTTTGTCCAACGCTTGCTTGGCGCGGGTTATGAGGTTTGGGGCCACGATGTGCGCCTGTCCGCTGATTTGCCCCAGGGCTTGATCTGGGCTCAAGAATTGGGTGAACTGACCCGGGTTTGTGATTTGCTGTTATTGGCGGTGTTTGATACCGATCAGGTGCGCCAGGTGGTGACCGGCCCCCAGGGCTTGCTGACCCAGGCGGGTCGACACCCCACTGTGTTTTGTTGCAGCACCTGTGACCCGGATGGCGTGGCCGGGGTGGCCCGGGTCGCCGAAAGTCAAGGCATGCCTTTTCTGGAGTTGCCCTTTTCCGGCACCAGCCTGCAAGTGGCCAAAGGCGAGGGCGTGGGTTTGGTCGGGGGCGATGTGTCTTTAATGCAGCGCTGGGCCTGCGTGCTTGATGTCATTTGCCCCAAACGCGAGCATGTCGGAGGGCATGGGGATGCCAATCGGACCAAGCTGGCGGTTAACCTGGTTTTGGGCTTGCATCGGGCGGCCTTGGCCGAGGGCTTGACCTTTGGCCGTCGCCTGGGGCTGGACCCGGCCCGCTTGCTCAAAACCTTGCAGAACTCGGCTGCCGCCTCCAGCGTGATGGGGGTCAAGGGCGGATTGATGGTCGAGCGACGCTACGCCCCCCCGCAAAGCCGGGTCGACCAGAGCCTGAAGGACTTCAAGCTGATTGCCGAATTGGGTCATCAGCAAGGCCAGCCTTTGCCCCTGGCCCACTTGTACATTGAGCTATTGCAATCTTGCGCAGACCGGGGCGAGTCCCATCTGGATAACGCCATCATTCAGGAAGCCATCGCCCGTTTGGGCGAAACACAGGAGGCATGAACATGAACGCTGCATTCAGACCAGGCGCAGGCACTGCGGTTTTGAAGATCAAGCGGGCCGATGGATTCGGACTGCGTTTGCCCATGAAAAAACCCGTGCTCATGGCAGGGGTCCGGTTGGAACAATCGGAAAACTGGCTGATCCGGCTGGAAGCTGAAAACGGTGTGGTGGGCTGGGGCGAGGCCAGCTCTGCGCCCAACCATGGGGGCTCCTCAGTCGAGGACATGCGCCAGGCCTGGCAAGACCTGTTGCCCGGTTTGCAAGGGGCCAATGCAATGGCTTTGGGGGGCTTGACCGCACACTTCAAACCCCGGGTGAAAACCGGCAAAAGTGTGTTGGGGGCTTTGGACATGGCTTTGCACGACCTGGTGGGGCGGCATTTGGGGGTTCCGGCCCATGTGTTGTTGGGTGGCATGCGACGCGACACGGTCTCGCCCTTGTGGTTGTTGGGCACGGGCAGCCGTGACACCGATTTGGCCGAGGCACGCCAGCGCTTTGCCGAAGGTTATCGATTTTTTAAACTCAAGGTGGGTGTGCGTCCCTTGGCGCAAGAAATTGAAATGGCCCTGGCCTTGCGTCAGGAACTGGGCGCCGATTTGCGTCTGTGCGCCGATGCCAATATGGGCATGTCGGCCGATCAAGCCATTGAATACGCCCGTGGGGTTCAGTCGGCCAAACTGGACTTTTTGGAGCAACCCCTGGCGCGCGAAGACTTGGCGGGTTTGAAGCGGCTGATCGATACCGGTCTGATCCACGTGGGTTTGGATGAATCCATCACTTCGGTTCAAGATCTTTTGTCTCACGCCGCCCTGGGTGCGGCCGGAGGCTCACTCAAAACACTGAAACTGGGGGGCATGAGTGGGGTGGCCGCTGCGGGGCAGGTGTGTCATGCCCATGGCCAGCACATCAATCTGGCGGGCAAGATCGCCGAGACCTCGATTGCCACCGCGGCAGTGATCCATCTGGCCGCCGTATTGCCCAATGTCGACTGGGGGGTCAGCCCCAGCAATGCCTATCTGGTCGGTGACATCACCGATCAGCCGGTGTCGCCTTCGTCCGGTGTTTATCGTGTCTCAGACCGTCCGGGTCTGGGGGTGGACGTGGACGAGTCGGCCGTGCGCCGTTACACCTTTTGCTAAGGGCCAGCCATGATTGAAGCGGCACTGTTGGGCTTTGGTTGGTGGGGGCAAAACATCGCCCGTGCCGTCCATGGCAAAAGCGATCGTTTGCGATTTAAAACTGTGGTGACGAAAGAACCTCAGGCCACTCAGGCCCTGGCCGATGCCATGGGCCTGCCCCAGGTGAGCGATGAGCAGCAGGTCTGGGCCGACCCCCAGGTGCAGGCGGTGGTGTTAGCCACCCCGCATACCCTGCATGCCCGCCAGATCGTGGCAGCGGCGCAAGCGGGCAAGCATG
>JBEAZY010000008.1:0-13146 GCA_041159205.1 Pseudomonadota bacterium | reverse complement strand
AGGCAGTTGTAGATGTTCATGGTGCTGACCACACCGATATAGCCGGAGGTGTAAGCACCGATGCCACACAAAAAATCGGCCCTCAAGCCGGTGATGCGGCCTTGGGCATCGAAGGCCATTTGTCCCTTGATGTGGGTGTTGCGGCCATGGGTGTCGGTGAGAAAACACTCGAGACGGGTGGCCGTCCACTTCACCGGGCGGCCCACGATGCGGGCGGCCAGCAACAATGCCGCCTGCTCCGGGTAGGTTTGCGACTTCAGGCCAAAGCCGCCCCCCACCTTGGGGGTCAACACCCGGATTTGTTCCGGCGGCACCTTGAACACGTGCTGGCTGAGCACGTGGTGAATGTTTTTCACGCCCTGAGTGCTGGCCATCAGGGTATAGCGGCCCGTGGCGCTGTCGTATTGGGCCAGAGCCGCTTTCGGCTCCATGGGAGCGCCCGTCAGCATGGGATCGGCCAGTTCGATTTCTTCCACATGATGGGCCTGGTCAAAAGCGGCCTGCAAGGCCGGGGTCTCACCCAAAGACCAGTCCATGGCGATGTTGCCGGGGGCCGCAGGCTGTACCTGCGGCGCGTCGGGGGCCATGGCGGCACGCAAATCGGTGACCCCGGGCAGAGGTTCGTAGTCGACCATCACCGCCTCGGCCCCGTCCATGGCTTGCTGGAGGGTGTCGGCCACGACCAGGGCCACCGGCTCGCCGACATGGCGCACCACCTCTTCAGCCAGCAAAGGCATGCCGGAGCAATGCATGTTTTGGCCATTGCTGCCCTTTAAAACCACCAGGGGCATGATCGGGCCCAAACCAGCGGCCTGGACATCGCGCGCGGTGACCACGGCACGCACGCCGGGCAGGCCCTGCGCGACCCGGGTGTCCAGGGACAAAATGCGGGCATGCGCCCAGGGGCTTCTGACAAAGGAGGCATAGAGCTGCCCGGGCACCGAGATGTCGCTGGTATAGGTGCCCTGACCTTGCACCAATTCATTCAACTCGTCGTGGTCGCCCGCTTGGGCACTGGAAAACTTGAACCCCGTATCTGACATGACATCTCTCTCCCGTATGGGCAGGAATGATCGCAGGATCAGTGCCGATTTTCACTCGGGATAATACCGAGAACCGGCATTTATTTTTCAAGCGATCATTAGGGCCATCCAAGTCCACCCTTTCCCAGTGCCATGAACGAAATTCAAACCCACGTCGAAGCCAGCGTCACCACCCTCACCATCCATCGGGAACAGGCCGGCAATATGTTCGACATGCCGATGATTCACGAAATGACGCGCCAACTCGGCCTGGCGGCTCAACAAGGGCATTGCGTCGTCATTCGCGGGGCCGGCCCCCACTTTTGCCGGGGGCGCGACCCGGCCACCGCCGGGCCACAACCCAGCCCCATGGATCTGCGGGATCGGGTGCTCTCCCCCATCATGGGCCTGTACGACGCCATCCGCTTTTGCCCGGTGCCGGTGATCGCCGCCGTTCAGGGCGATGCCCTGGGTCTCGGTTGCGCCATCGCCGGGGTGTGTGACATCACAATCGCTGACGAGAGCGCCCAGTTCCAACTGCCAGAAATGGAATACCACCTGCCTCCGACACTGGCCATCTCGGCCATCGTGGAACGGGTGGGCAAAAAGGCGGCCGGTTTCATGGCTTACTCGCTCACCCGACTCGACGCCCATGCCGCGCAAGGACTGGGCCTGGTCAATACCGTGGTGCCGCGTGGACAACTCGAGACGGCCTTGCAGTCCTTGTTGACCACACTCACCAGCCGTGACCTGATGTCGGTCATGGCCATCAAGGAATACATGGCCTATGCCCCGGAAAGCGGCCCCGCCATGCGTCCGATGGCGAGCAATCTTTTGGCTTTGGCCCTTTCGACCCAAGCCGCCCGCAAAAAAGCCTGACTGACGGAGCGACCATGAAAGCGCCCTTTGTACTGCACGAAGCCAGCATTGCCCAATTGCATCGGGCCATCCAGAACGGCGAAACCACCTGCGTTCAAGTTGTGCAAGAGTACATTGAGCGCGCCCGCCGTTACAACGGTGTCTCGACCCAGCTGCTGACCCCGGACGGTGCCGAATTGACCCAGCCCATGCCCGGCGTGACCCGGGCACAGGCACCGCTGAAATTCCCGGCCCAGACTGTCCGCGCCGACGATCTGCTGCCCGACCTGGATCAATACCAAGGCCCTGAGATCGAATGGGGTCGCATGGCACCCACGGCCTCTGACCCCGACGTGGTGCAACAGTTCGGCTGGGTGCGGGGCATGCCGCGCTCCGGGCAGCTCAACGCTTTGTCCACCCTCAATATCCGGGGTGAGCGCTCGGTCACTTGCCGGGGCGAGTACGACCGCCACCCCAGCCTGGGGCCGCTCCCCCCCGGTGCCCCCCCCGCCTGCGAGGGCTTTCGGCACTTGCCTGACGCCCTGGAACAGGCCGCCGCACTGGATGAACAGTGGGGTCGCCAGCCTGACCTGAAAAAGATGCCGCTTTACGGGGTGGTGTTTTCGTTCAAAGACGCCTTCGACACCAAAGACATGCGATCTACGGGGGGCGGCGATGCCCGCTATGACATGGATTTCCCCGCCCGAGACCACATTCTGGTCGAGCAACTTCGGCACAAAGGCGCCATCATCTACGCCAAAGCCCTGATGACCGAATACAACGGCCGGGCTGGCGATCCGGGCGGCCGCCACAAGCCTGAGCGGGTGTTGCACACCACACTGGGCTTCCAACGCAGCACCTGGGGTGGCAACCCGGTCAACCCGTATGACACCGCCCGTTCGGCCTCTTTGGGCTCGAGTTCAGGCTCGGGGGTCTCGGTCAGCGCCAATCTGGTCATGGCCAGCCTGGGCGAAGAGACCCGCATGTCCACCCGGGGCCCTGCCAACCACAACGCCGTGTCCCTGATCTTGCCCCACAAAGCCGTGTTGGGCTTTGACGGTGGGGCCATCGGTGCCGACATCTACTGTGACCGGACCGGCATTTTGTGCCGCAGTCTGGACGATTGCGCCACGGTCCTCGATGCCTTGAAAGACCCCGAGCAGGGTTACTATGACCCGCGCGACCCCTACACGACGGTGCCTCGCTCGAGCGTGTTGGCCAATTACAGCGCCCATCTCAGCCCCCACGGCGAGGCTGGCAGCTTGCGCGGTATCCGGCTGGGCGTGGTGCGCGAATCGATGCTGAGCGCGGGCAGCAAAGCGGCCCAACCCATCACGCAGGCGGCCGCACGGGAAATTCAAAGCGTGCTGGCCGAGCATCTGGGCGCGACCCTGGTCGAATCGCGCGATCCTCTCTGGGCGCCCGACCCCCGTTGTGAAGCCATGGGCGTGGACTTCCGCACCGCGCTGGCGCGCCTGGTCCCTGTGTTCATGCCTGAGTTGTTGTTCCGTTTGAACGGCGAAGGACAACCGGTGTTCCCTGACTTTGCGGCCCAAATCGAGCGCACCGAATTTGCCCCCGGCGTCTTTCATGGCAGCGGGAAGATGGCCCCTATGGACTACCTGGTGGCGCTGGCCGACGGTTTGATCGACCCGCCCTCCAACCTCGATGTCTCCACCGTCCAGCAGCAGATTCTGGCCAACGGTTTCCGCTACCACATCAGTCAGTACCTGAGCCGTCGCGCCAATGACTGGGCCGCCGTCGGGCAAACAGAGACTTTGCGTGACTGGCGCGAACTCAATGCGCGCTCCAAATTCTGGGGCGATGACCAGCGTGCCGCATTTCTGAATTGGGAAGAAGTGCGTGACCCCCGCAACCCGCTGGGCGGGCGCCAGGGTGTGGACGAACGCATCATGCTGCGCGAGTTGTTGCGCCGGGTCGACATGATGGTCATTTACGAGAACAAACTCGATGCCTTCGTGCGCTTGCACACCCCTGTGCCGCCTGCCCTGATCGGGGGCGCCGAAGAACCCGGCCTGATTGACCGGCTGCGGCAAGAGATGTTGTACGGCCCCAATGCCGGATTGACAGAAATTCTGGTGCCCGCCGGCTATGTGCAAGAGGCCTACGACGCGCGTTTTGTCCTGAGCGCAGACAAAAAACGCTACATCAGCGCGGCCTCAGAGACGGCCACCCGACTCGATGCCCCCGGCCTGCCTTTCTCGCTGGTCTTCCGGGCCGAACCGGGGCGTGAGGACCTATCGCTGCGGATCGCGTCGGCCTATGAAAAGGCCTCGCGCCGTCGCATCCCGCCGCCCATGTTCCCCTGAGTCCCCACGGGGCTTCAGGCCCCTTCGGTGCTGTCTTTTTTCATGGGGCAGGTGCTGACACCCAGCAAGGTATAGGCACCGCAGAATCGAAACACGCCTGTCGCGAGCACGATCAGGCCCAAATACCCCCAGGGGCCCACTTGCCCGGTGGCTGCCAGCATCACCAACAGCAAACCCAACACGATGCGCAAGATGCGGTCTGCGCCACCCACATTGGCTTTCATGGCGTTCCTTTCGTCACGGTGATGAACATGGCTTCATCATGGGCCCCGTCGAACCGAAGGACATTGGGGCTATCCCGAAGCCCCAAGCCATTTTGCCCCGATGAAGGAAGCCGTGCCGCACAGGCATAAAATAGGTTTTTGACCGGCTTATCCCATCCTGCCATGAGCACTACCCCTGTCACCCCGCGCATTCGGGGCATCCTCTCCCCCGTCCTGACCCCTTTTGATGCCCAAGGCCGGCCCGACCCGGATCGATTCGTTCGCCATTGCCAATGGCTGCTGGCGCAGCAGGTGGGTTTGGCGGTGTTTGGCACCAATTCCGAAGCGAATTCACTGAGCCTGGCGGAAAAACGCGACTTGCTCGATCACCTGCTGGCCGCCGGTATCCCGGCGCAGCGCTTGATGCCCGGCACCGGGGCCTGCGCCTTGCCCGACGCCATCGAATTGACCCGCCATGCCGTGCGCGCAGGTTGTGCCGGTGTTTTGATGTTGCCGCCTTTTTATTACAAAGGCGTCAGCGACGAGGGACTGTTTCGGGCTTACGCCCAAGTGATTGAGTCGGTGGGCGACGACCGGTTGCGCATATACCTCTACCACATTCCCCCGGTCTCAGGGGTGCCCATCAGCCTGGGGTTGATTGAGCGCCTGCTCAAGGCTTACCCGGGCATCGTGGCCGGGACCAAAGACAGTTCAGGCGACTGGGCCCACACCAGCGCCACCCTGACCCGATTCCAGCCGCATGGCTTTGATGTTTTTGCGGGCAGTGAAAACTTTCTATTGGCCACCATGCGCGGGGGCGGCGCCGGTTGCATCACCGCCACCGGCAATGTGAATCCGAGCGCCATCGTCCACCTCTACCAGACCTGGCAACAGTCGGACGCGGACGAACAACAGAAGAAATTGGACGAACAACGCGCGGCCTTTGCCCGCTTTCCCATGATCCCCGCCATGAAATCGGCCATCGCCCTGAAAACCGGTCGCATGGACTGGATTCATGTGCGACCGCCTCTGGTGGAACTGGATGAGTCGCAACGCGCCGCACTGGGCCAAGCCCTGGACGCGGCCCTCTTTGTGATGCCCAATGCCCATCAACTGGCCTGAAAGAAACACCATGACTCACTCTGCGCTGGCCATTGGACGCCAACTGGGTTGGGCCCTTGCCCTCGGTCTTTGGGCCCTCGTCGCTCAGGCGGCCGAAATCCGGGTCGTGACCTCCGGGGCCTTTACCGAGGCTTATAAAAAGCTGGTGCCACTGTTCGAGGCGGCCAGCGGCCATCAGGTCATCAGCGCCTATGGGGCCTCGATAGGCAACGCCCCGGACTCGATCCCGAGCCGCTTTGCGCGCCAGGAAAAATTTGATGTGGTCATTTTGTCTGAAGGCGGGCTGGAAGCCCTGATGCAAGCCGGCCGCCTGGTTCCGGGCAGTCGCGTCGATCTGGCCCGATCCCAGATTGGTGCTGCGGTGCGCAAAGGGACACCCAAACCCGATATCAGCACGGTAGAGAAGTTGCGACAAGCGTTGCTCAATGCGCGCTCGGTGGCTTATTCGGCCAGCGCCAGCGGCACCTATCTTTCGACCGAGCTGTTTCCCAAATTGGGCCTGGCCGAAGCCATGAAACTCAAGGCCCAACGCATCATGAGCGAACGCGTGGGTGCAGTGGTGGCCAGGGGGGACGCCGAACTGGGGTTTCAGCAGGTGAGTGAGTTGATCTATTTTCAAGAACTGGATTTCATCGGCACCCTGCCCGAAGAAGTGCAGCAGACCATTTTCTTTTCAGCCGCGATGGTGCCGGGCTCGTCCCCGCAGAGCGCTGATGCGGCCCGCCAGTTGCTTGGCTTTTTCACATCCGCTGCGGTGGCCGACATCGTGCGCGCCACCGGGCTGGACCCGGTCACCCGACCCGGCCGCTGATGCCATGACCTTGGATCAGAGGGTTCTTTAACGCTGACCGTCGCCGACCGAAATCTGCTCGGCCCGCAAGCCCCCCAGCCTTTCGTGCACCCGGGCCCCGGTGGACATGGCCAGCGCGAACAGAATTTCGTTAGGGCGGGGTGAATCACTGATGCTGACTTCGGCGGTATTGAAATGGCTGCGCACGTAACTGGCCTCGATGTGATGCAGAGGAATGTGCAAACGGCTGCCTGCCGAACCGACGAATTTATTGGAGGGCACAATCGATTTGGCCCGGGTCAACACGGCGCGCATGGCCCAGCCACCGCCTTCGTGCCAAACCGCGCCATGCTCCAATTCACCGTCCACGCCGACCAGAGCCCCTTTGCCATAGGCCTGTATGGCCCCGACCCCACCCAAGGCCTCGACCAGTGGGGGCACCATCCCGTTGGCCATGTCACGAATCTGTTTGACAAAGGCCAATAACTCTTCGCTGCTGGCGTAGCGACCCGCAAACGGGTTATGAACCACATTGGCAATGACACCTATCTTCAGGGCATGCGCCGCCACCGGCCCGCCGTCGTGCCAGGTATTTTCCACGCTGAGAATTTGCTTGCGTATCTGGATGTCAGCCATCAGAACCCCCCATGAAACCGAACCATGAATCGGTCCATTGTGCCACGCAGGCCGCTGTCTTCAACCCGGCCCTGATTGATGTCCTTTGCGCCGCATGGCACCCCAGCCACCTTGTGTTTGCGTCGCCCACCGGTACAAGCCCACCAAGCGCCACCAGGCCAACATTTGTCTGTACCCCAGATTTTCCAGCAGGGCCATGGCCGTCAACTTCAGCGTTTGGCGAAATCTCGGGTACATCTGAAAAGACACCTGCTCCAACAGCACACCCATGACGCTCAGGGCAATGCCGAGCCCCAGCGAAACCGCCAGAAACAGCAGGAAGGCCGTCCAGGAAATGAAACCGGCCCACCAGGCATATGCCGTCCAGAGATAACCGGCCAATTCCACCAAAGGACCCAGCCACTCAAATATCACCATATAAGGGAAAGCCATCCACCCAACCCAACCGCCACGCCGCGACAGCATTAAACCCCAATGACTATTGAGGCTCTCCGACAAGCCCCTTTGCCAGCGAATCCGCTGGTTGCGCAGCGTCATGCGGTCTTCGGGCACTTCCGTCCAGCACACCGGATCGGGCACAAACTCAATCCGATAAGGTTGGCCTGACTCACGCAGCTTTTGGTGGATGCGAACCACCAGCTCCATGTCTTCGCCGATGGTTTGAGTTTTGTAGCCCCCTACCTCGATCACTGTTTGCTTGCGAAATACCCCGAATGCGCCCGAAATGATGAGCATGGCATTCAAACTCGACCAACCGAGTCGTCCGAACAGAAAGGCCCGCAAGTATTCCATGACCTGGAACAAGGCCCACAGGTTACGGGGCAAATCCACCTGCTGCACATCGCCCCCCCTGACATTGCAACCGTTGGCGGCACGAATCGTCCCCCCGGTGGCGACCATGTGCGGATCACGCAGAAAGGGTTTGACGACCTTTTGCAAACTGTCGCGTTGCAAGATGGAGTCAGCGTCCACGCCACAAAACAACGGATATCGCGATGCATTGATGCCCGCATTGAGCGAGTCAGCTTTACCGCCGTTTTCCTTATCGATGACCCGCAACTGCGGAAACCGGGTCGAACGATAAATGGCTCTGATGGGCTGTGTGTGCAACTGCACTCGGTATGCCTCTGGATAAGGCAATAAATCGAATGACTTTTGCAATACCGCCAATGTCTCATCCTTGGAGCCATCATTGATCACGATCACTTCATACTCGGGGTAGCTCAGTTGCATGAGCGACTCGACCGTGGCTTCAATGGTGAGGGCTTCATTGAACGCCGGTACCAACACACTGATGGGTGGAGACAAAAGAGAAAATGAAGCGGGCAAAGACTCCATTTCCCGAAAATGCTGATTCGTCACCAGCGCACGGGCGGCCAGCAAGGTCAGCAAGAGATGAATGGCATTGAGCACCAGAAAGTACAGCACCATCGCCAAAGTCAGCCACTCTGCCATCAGCCCACCCCTTCGGTCTCAATCACGGCCTGCATCATTTGCAAGGCATAGCGGTCGCCGGTATCGGCCACCCACTGCCGGACTTGTTCGACATCAAGTCCGGGCAACGACAAAAGGGCCTGAGCCGACCGGAATCTGACCCACCATTGAGCATCGGTGGTCATGCGGACCAAAATCTCTGCCTCAGATCGTGTGCCCACATAAGACAAGGCGCGGGCCACCTGAGCCCGAACGCGCCAATCGGGATGCTGGGCCAAAGGCAATAACGGCGCGAGACCGTTTTCAGACTGAAAAAGGCGAATGGCCGCAATCAGCGCTTCCACGTTCCGGGTGTCTTGCAGCTGAGGCGCCAGCCAATCGCTGGGCAATTGCAATTGCAAGGCGCGAGCCAATCGCAACCACCTCAATGACCACTGATCATCGGCGGCGTCATGACCGGGGGTGGCAGCCTCATGCTTTTGCCACAGGGCTTGCATGACCGGCATCAAAGCAGCGCGATAGGGCTTGAAAATGACGGCCGTCAGGGCCAGGTCGAGTTCAGCTTTTTCCAGCAAAATCCGGGCGACCGTCTCGGCATGAGTGGCCGCATCGATCTGCAGCATGGCGCGACCGGCATATATGGCCGTGTGCGAATGCCCTTGTTGCATCCGTTCCCGCAAGAGCTGCAGTTGCTCAGTCTGATGCAAAAAACCCAGACTGAGCAATGCCACCATGCGCTTGGCGTAGTGCCGGCTCTCAACATGGGTCACGGCGAGCGTCGCCAAGCCCAATTGACGTCCCAAGGCGGCCAGCCGTTCGTTGGCGGGGCCATGCACTGACATTTGAACATGCAACCATCGTTGCAACAGTTCCCAACGGTGTCGATTGACCACTGTCAGCGCCGTCATATCGTATTCATCGCCCAGGGCGCACTGCATCAAGGCCGACGATTGACGCTCGGCACGGACTCGTTGAATCGGTTCGGCATAACGCCTGTATAAGCGCAATCCGAAAAGCAATAACAACATCAAGAGAATCAGGGCCACCAATGTCCAGGACATCCCGCGCGCCCACAGCTGCAAGAGATCTGAGTTCATCGCAATCGAGTTGCTCAAACTCAAGCCCCCCTGGTGGACAAACGACGTGCCAAACGGGCGATCAGTTCATCAGGGTTGAAGGGCTTGGTCGTGAAGTCATCGGCCCCGGCATGAAAGGCACGAGCGATTTCCTCGCCTTTGTCCAGCGCCGACACCACCAGCACGGTCACGTCACGCCAACCTGGCCGGCTGCGCATTGCCCGCAATATCTCGAGCCCGCTGCAGCGGGGCAACATCAAATCCAGCAAAACCGCATCCCATCGACACTCTTCACTCAATAGGGCCATGGCATCGGCCCCATCGCGACATATTTCAACCACCCCCCCCTGTCGAGTGAGAATGAAAGCCAGAAGACGAGCCATGAACTCATCGTCCTCAATGATCAACACCGCTTGGGCGGCCAACACGGGTTCAAGGTGTGACATGAGTCAAGTTCAAAAGAGAGTGAAGTGGTGTTCGACCCCATGTCGACGCAACCAGCGCCGGTATGAGCTGTAATGATGGACGGCAATTCCGCCAAATCCACGGTCCTGCCTGAAGGCATGCAGAACCCTTTGCACTTGCTCGCCGGCCCTGGCGGGGGTGACGCCATCGAAAGTGATCTTGGCCATTTCATTGGGCGAAAACTCCAATCCGAGCCATACCTCTTTACCGATTTTTCGTCCGTATTCGACTTCCTGCTGCCCATGGCTGATGATGCCGTCCGGCCCTTCGGCCCGCTGCCGATAGTCCATCAGCACCACATGGTCGTAGATGTCCTGCAAATGCTCACTTGCAGGTTTGACGACACCGGCGTGTTCCACCTCGATGCCGTCGAGCCAAAAAGCGATGGCTGGCGCCACGGTCAAGTGCTGTCCGGATTGCCGCTTCATGGCCATCCACATTTCACTCACCCGCAGCCACATTTTCAAATACTCTTGCCTACGGCTGGACCAGTCGTCAAACACATGGGGTTCTATATCCAGATGGATGCCCGCGAAGCGCTCTGAAGCCAAAGAGCGGTGGTTGTAGTCAAGCACCCTCTGCACCATCGCTCTGGCTCGCTCACGGTTTTCGGGCAGTATGTATTTTTCGGTGCGAAGGTAACCGGTGCCCAGCAAGGCGTGAACCTCAAGACCATGGCGATGCAAGGAGGACAACAGTTGCGAATATGCTTGTGGACGATCCTGCAATGGGTCTTGATCCAGATGGGCGCCCGCATACAGGTAGACCCTCTCAAAGCCCTGCTGACGCAACCATAGGGCCGCCTCTTCACCCTTGTGGGGTTGGTCAAGCCATGACAACGCGTCTTCTTCCCAGACCCAGACCGACTGTCCGGCCAGCCCCCCCAAGGGGCATAACGCCAGCCACAGAAGTCCTATCCGTAGCCTTTCAAGGACGCAAGGCCACATGGTATTGCCCCCTTCCCATCGATTTGCCGTTGTCCGGATTGGAAACCACGAAAGACACGAACAGGCCACTGCCCGGGGGCCTTGCCATGCTCAGTTCAACCTCGACGCTTTCGCCCGGCTGCAAACGCAAGGCTTGCCCAGACCGCTCGGCCACTTGTTGTCCCGCCTGGTTGGTGATGACCAGCAAGGGCACAAAAAAATCTGAGGTTTTGTCGCCTGAATGCGTGAATACGGCCCGTGCCTGGATCGAATCTGCCGGTGTCGAGTCAACCCTCAGGTCACGAACCGACAATCCACGGTACAGGGCCAGCTTTTGACCTTGGATCAGATCACGCGAGGTCGACTGATAGGGCAGTCGTGTGACAGCCTCCGGGTTTTCAACCCAAGCCTCTTGCCGCAACGCGCGATCCAGGCGGGCCTGAAAACCCGACAGGGACTGTCGCAACTGAGCCCTGACTTCGGGTGCATGTTCCGGCTCTGTGAGCAAACCATCGCGCAGCGATAAAAGCTGATCGCGGTGCAATACATATTCTCCAGATACGTAGTCGACCAATTCGGTTTTGGTTTGTTTCAACGGGACGGCATGCAAATTTCTAAAAGTTCGGTCGACATCCAGACCAGAGCCCATCCAGTGAACACGTTGCGGCGTGGGCCAGCCGTACTGGCGCGACATCATTGCTTGCATAGCGGGTGCGACATCAAAGTGGGTCGACACGGCTTTGATGCGAACCGGTTCGACCAAGATGGGCGAATGAAGCAATAAAGGCACATGAAAGCGCTCCAGATGGGTTTGCATCGGTATTTCAGGCAATCGGTGGTCGCCGGTGATCAGCCAGATCGTGGGTCTGGTCTGGGACATGCGTTGCCATCGTTGATAAAAAAGGCGCAGTTGCTCATCGGTATACATGATGGTGGCGTACACATCCAGGTGCCGTTCTGCCTGGGCTTTTTGCTCGGCGGTCAAACCCAAATCGACCATGCGTGCGCGGGCCGCTTCACGATATTGCGCCTGCCGGGGAATTTGAAATGGGGAATGCATGCTCATGGTCTGCACCACTGTCAGACTGGGTTGCTGAGGCCATGGTTGCGAAGTCACCATGTCAAATACATCACCATCGGGATAACCCCATTCAGACACCCTTGTGCCTTTGCCCGCCAGGTCTTTCTCGCCAAACAAAGTCTCAAAACCCACCGAACGCAAAAAATCGCCCTGATGGTCAAAGTCGAGCTGCGTGCCCGTGAAATAGCGCAAGACATAACCATGGCTCTTTAGCCATGCCGGCAGACTGTGGTGGCTCTTGGGTTGAGCCCCGTGATCGGCAAAAGGCAAGGAGGCCAGCAAACTGGGCAAGACAGCAAAAGTGCGCCCTTGCGTGGCCAGAAAATGGTCCCAATACAGTGAACGATCCTTGAGTTCATCCAGGAACGGGGTGAAACTGCCCAGCCGGGCGTCCGGCCCTGAGAAACTGCGCCCCAGGCCTTCAACCACCACCCACATCAGATGCGGCGGCTGTTTGGCATCGAGGCGAAACAATGGCCCCAAAGTGTCCGGCGTGGATTCAATCCGATCAAAGGGATAGGCTTGATCGACTTCGGCATTGATGCGCCCGTTGGCTGCAAGCGCATGCCGAGTCATCTCTGACAAGAAATAGACCGGCTTATTTCCAGTGTGTGGGTCCACCCCCTCCGAGGCCCCCCCGGGTTGCCAGGGCAAGGCCCAACTGGCCAAAACAACCCCGCCCAGGCCCAGCCACAAAGGCGGTCGTCGGGCAAGCAGCCAAGCAGCGCCAGACCATAACATTCCCCACCATGCCAGCAGGGTGACCAGCCAGGCCAACCACCAAGCGAGGGGCCAGGACATGCCGGCCGCAGATGCCGTCTGCGTCATCTCGGCCCATGAATAGCCCCAGAGGTCGGCCCCCAAAGGGACACCGGCCTGCTCGTGATACACCTCCAGCGCCAGGCAAAAGGTCCACAGCACGGTGCCGCATATGGCCCAGACCGCTTTTTGAACCCCCATGGACCAGCGCCCCAAACACAAGGCCAGGAGCATGCCCGCGGCCATCAGTCGCAGGCCCCACATGGCGTCGGCCCAGAGCATGGAAGGCGCATCAGACCACGCGGCCGGGGATTGCCAAATGCGCGCCAACCCCAACACGAGGACCCCAAGGCACAGGCCCGCCCAGGGCCATAAAACCACTCGTTCAGGTCCAGCGCTACCGTGCCCCATGGCTCACCAACGCCTTAGCAGACTGGCGGAAAA
>JBEAZY010000007.1:0-8264 GCA_041159205.1 Pseudomonadota bacterium | reverse complement strand
GGCCGCATAGCGCTGGACCCATTCGGAAGGTGGGGTGAGACCGTGGACGGCATCCATCTTCGCCGCCTAAAAGCAGGCCCACAATTGCTCGGCCAGGGTCACCATCATTTCAGGCTGCGTGTACAAGAAAAACACGAACCCGCAGACCAGGCCGATCAGGCTCAAACTCAACCAACCCCAGCGCAAAGTCGGGCGTGACTCAGGCATGGGCCAAACCCCGCTCGATGGGGCCCTCGCGCACCATCAGATTGACGACGGCGGCAAAAATACCCAAGGCAATGGCCAGGTACCAGACCAGGTCATAATTGCCGAAACGGTCGTACATGCGACCCCCCAACCAGACCCCCAGAAAAGAGCCCATTTGATGGCTCAGGAATATGAAACCGCCGAGCATGGACAAATGTGCCACGCCGAATATCTGGGCCACCGTGGCCGAGGTGGGGGGCACGGTGGACAACCACAGCAAACCGATGCCCATCGAGAACACATAGACGCTGGTCTCGGACAGCGGGAAATAGAGGAACAGGGCGATGGCGACGGCCCGCATGAAATAAATGAAAGCCAGGATATGGGTTTTGGCCAGTCGCTGGCCCAAAGAACCCGCCAGATAAGTGCCGAACACATTGAACAAACCGATCAGCCCCAGTGCATAACTGGCCACTTGAGGCGACAAGCCATTGTCTTTCAAGTAGCTGGGCATGTGCACACCGATAAAGACCACTTGAAAGCCGCACACGAAATAACCCGCCATCAGCCACAAAAACGGGGGATGGGCAAAGGCCTCGCTCAAAGCCTGACGGATGGTTTGTTCACGCTGGCTCGCGGCCCCGGAGGCCAAAGCCGGTTCACGCATGAACCAGGCGGCAGGCAGGATCAGCAACAGCAAAGCCGCCAGCACTTCCAGTGCCTGGCTCCAGCCCAGGCTGGCGATCAGCAAGCCTTCGGTGGGCACCATCAGGAACTGCCCAAACGAGCCGGCTGCGGCTGCCACCCCCATCGCCCAGGAACGTTTTTCAACCGGCACATTGCGCCCGATCACCCCGAACACAATGGCAAACGTGGTGCCGGCCTGTGCCAGGCCCATCATCACCCCGGTGCTGAGGGTGAACGCCAAGGTGGACTCAGAGGTGGCCATGCCCAGCAGACCCAGCGCATAAGTCAGCGCGCACACGGCCATCAGCTTGGCGGCCCCGAAGCGGTCGGCCAACATGCCGACAAAAACGCCGAACCCGCCCCAAGCCAAATTCTGAATGGCCAACGCAAAGGCAAAATCTTCGCGCCCCCAGCCGCGCGCCTGGGTGATGGGTTGCAGCCATAGACCAAACCCATGTCGCACCCCCATCGACAAAACCAGGATCGCCGCGCCACACAGCAAAACCTGCCACATGGGCAGCAGTCGGGCGGCAGATTGAGGGGTGGTGGTATAGAAGACTTTTTGGTTCATCGCGATTCCATTGAGGGCTTCATCTTAGACTCGATTGGACAAACCTGCAGTCACATGGCCTCCATCCCTGTGAATTCATCCAGTTAAAATGCGCGCCATGGCAACACAACCCAACAGCAGTTATTCCGAGGGCTCGATCAAAGTTCTCAAAGGGCTCGAGCCGGTCAAGCAACGGCCCGGCATGTACACCCGAACCGACAACCCCTTGCACATCATCCAGGAGGTGCTCGACAACGCCGCCGACGAGGCACTGGCCGGTCATGGCAAAAAAATCCGGGTCACCCTGCACACCGACGGCTCGGTCAGCATTGAAGACGACGGGCGTGGCATCCCCTTTGGCCTGCACCCGGAAGAAAAGGCCCCGGTCATCGAACTCGTGTTCACCCGTTTGCATGCCGGGGGCAAGTTTGACAAGGGGCAGGGCGGGGCCTACAGCTTCTCCGGCGGCTTGCACGGTGTGGGCGTGAGCGTGACCAATGCCTTATCGCGCCGCATGGAGGCCAGTTCCTGGCGCGAGGGCAAAGTGGCCACCCTGGTGTTTGAGGGCGGAGATGTGGTTCAGCCCCTGAAGACCCGCGCCCAAGGCCCGGACGACCGCAAACAAGGCACCACAGTCAGGGTTTGGCCCGACCCCAAGTACTTCGAATCTTCGGCCTTGCCCATGGCCGAGCTCACCCACTTGCTGCGCAGCAAGGCGGTGCTCATGCCTGGTGTCAGCGTGGCCTTGTTCAGCGAAAAAACCAAAGACACCCAAAGCTGGCAATACAAAGGTGGCTTGACCGACTATCTCATGCAGACCCTGCAAGGCGAACCGGTCATCCCCTTGTTTGACGGCGAAGGCCATGCCGATGGCAACAGCGAATCGTTTGCCGAAGGCGAAGGCGCCACATGGGCCGTCGCCTTCACCGAGGAGGGCCAGCCGGTGCGGGAGAGTTATGTCAACCTCATCCCCACCAGCGCCGGCGGCACCCATGACAGTGGCCTGCGCGACGGTCTCTTCAATGCCGTCAAGAGTTTCATCGACCTGCATGCCCTGCTGCCCAAGGGCGTCAAGCTCATGCCGGAAGACGTCTTTGCGCGCGCCAGTTACGTGCTGTCGGCCAAAGTGCTCGACCCGCAGTTTCAGGGGCAAATCAAGGAACGCCTGAACTCGCGCGACGCAGTGCGGCTGGTCTCGAGCTTTGTGCGCCCGGCGCTTGAGTTGTGGCTGAATCAGCATGTCGAGCACGGCAAAAAATTGGCCGAGATCGTCATTCGTGCGGCCCAGACCCGCCAGCGTGCCGGGCTCAAGGTGGAAAAACGCAAAGGCTCGGGCGTGGCCGTATTGCCTGGCAAATTGACCGACTGCGAAAGCCGCGACACCTCGCTCAACGAAGTGTTTTTGGTTGAAGGCGACAGCGCCGGCGGCAGTGCCAAGATGGGCCGCGACAAAGAGCTGCAAGCCATCTTGCCCTTGCGCGGCAAAGTGCTCAACACCTGGGAGGTCGAGCGCGACAGGCTGTTCGCCAACACTGAGATTCATGACATCGCCGTGGCCATCGGCGTGGACCCGCACGGCCCCAACGACCCAGCCGATTTGTCAGGCTTGCGCTATGGCAAGGTTTGCATTTTGTCCGACGCCGATGTGGACGGCTCGCATATCCAGGTGCTGTTGCTGACCTTGTTCTTCCGCCATTTCCCCAAGCTGATCGAGGCGGGCCATGTGTATGTGGCGCGACCGCCCCTGTTTCGGGTCGACGTGCCCGCCCGGGGCAAAAAACCGGCGGCCAAGATGTATGCCCTGGACGAGGGAGAGTTGCATGCCATTTTGGACAAATCCGCCAAAGACGGCGTGCCGCGCGAAAAATGCCAGATCAGCCGATTCAAAGGCTTGGGCGAAATGAATGCCGAGCAGCTTTGGGAAACCACCCTCAACCCCGACACCCGGCGCTTGTTGCCGGTGCAACTGGGGGGGCTGGATTTTGCCGCCACCGAACAACTGATCGCTCAACTCATGGGCAAGGGCGAAGCCGCCGCCCGCCGTGAATTGATGGAAATTCATGGCGACAGCATCGAGATTGACGTATGACCGATACCCTCTTCACCCCCAACGCCCCCGAGGCGGATGACGACACCAGCCTGGGGCAATACGCCCGGCGGGCCTACCTCGAGTACGCCTTGTCGGTGGTCAAGGGCCGGGCCCTGCCCGACGTCACCGACGGCCAAAAGCCCGTGCAAAGGCGCATTTTGTACGCCATGTCGCGCATGGGCCTGGGTTTTGGCGGCGCCAACGGCAGCGTGGGCGCCAAGCCGGTCAAAAGTGCCCGTGTGGTCGGCGATGTATTGGGCCGTTTCCACCCGCACGGCGACCAGGCGGCCTACGACGCTCTGGTCCGCATGGCGCAAGATTTCTCCCAGCGCTACCCCCTCATCGACGGTCAGGGCAACTTCGGCAGCCGCGACGGCGATGGCGCGGCGGCCATGCGCTACACCGAAGCCCGTTTGGCCCGCATCAGCAATTTGCTGCTCGACGAAATCGACGAAGGCACGGTGGACTTCATTCCCAACTACGACGGCAGCACCCAAGAGCCGCGTCAGCTGCCTGCCCGCCTGCCTTTCAACCTGCTCAACGGCGCCAGCGGCATCGCCGTGGGCATGGCCACAGAAATCCCCAGCCACAACTTGCGCGAAGTCGCCGAAGCCTGTGTGGCCCTCATCAAAAACCCCAAACTCAGCGACAGCGAATTGCTCGACATCCTGCCCGGCCCCGATTACCCCGGCGGCGGGCAAATCATCAGCCCGGCGGCCGACATCGCCGAAGCCTACCGGACGGGCCGGGGCTCGATCAAGGTGCGGGCGCGCTGGCGCATTGAAGAACTGGCGCGCGGCCAGTGGCAAATGGTGGTTCATGAGTTGCCCCCGGGCACCAGCGCCCAAAAAGTGCTGGAAGAAATTGAAGAGCTCACCAACCCCAAGGTCAAAGCCGGTAAAAAAGCCCTCAGCGCCGACCAGCAAATGCTCAAGGCCACCTTGCTGGCCGTGCTCGACGGGGTGCGCGACGAATCGAGCAAAGACGCGCCCGTGCGCCTGGTGTTCGAACCCAAGACCAGCCGCATCGACCAGCAGGAACTCATCACCACGCTGCTGGCCCACACCAGCTTGGAAACCTCCTCCCCGATCAACCTCACGGCGGTGGGCCTCGATGGGCGCCCGGTACAAAAAAATCTGCGCCTGCTGTTCACCGAGTGGATTGAATTCCGGCAAACCACTATCCTGCGTCGCTCACAGCACCGCCTGAGCAAAGTCGAAGACCGCATCCACATCCTGGAAGGGCGGCAACTGGTCTTGTTGCACATCGACGAGGTGATCCGGATCATCCGCCACAGCGACGAGCCCAAGCCCGCGCTCATCGAGCGCTTCAAACTGAGCGAACGCCAGGCCGAAGACATTCTGGAAATCCGCTTGCGCCAGTTGGCCCGCCTGGAGACCATCCGCATCGAGCAAGAACTCTCAGAGTTGCGGGATGAGCGCACCAAGCTGCGCGACATCATCGACAGCCCGGCGACCCTGCGCCGCCTGATGGTCAAGGAAATCGAGGCCGACGCCAAGACCTTTGGCGACGAACGCCGCACCCTGATCCAGGCCGAGAAAAAGGCCGTCGCCGAAATCAAAATCATCGACGAACCGGTCACTGTGGTCGTCTCTGAAAAAGGCTGGGTGCGCGCCCGCACCGGCCACGGGCATGACCCGGCGGGCTTTGCCTTCAAAGCCGGTGACGGCCTGTACGGCACCTTCGAGTGCCGCACCGTCGATGTGCTGCTGGCCTTTGGCAGCAATGGCCGCGTCTACAGCGTGCCGGTCTCGGCCCTGCCCGGTGCGCGTGGCGACGGCCAGCCCGTGACCACCTTGATCGAGCTCGAAGCCGGCACCCAACTGGTCCACTATGTGGCCGCTTCGACCCAGGCCGTGCTGCTGCTGTCGGGCTCCGGGGGCTACGGCTTTCTGGCCGGCGTCGAAGGCATGGTCTCGCGCGTCAAGGGCGGCAAGTCTTTCGTCAGCCTCTCTGACGGCGAAACCCTGTGTCGCCCCTCCATCGTCAGCGGGCAGGGCGGGCAAACGCCCGAGGGCCAGACCTGGCCTGCCGCCACCCATGTCTGCTGTGCCTCGACCGGTGGTCGCATCCTGACCTTTGAGATCGGCGAACTCAAGGCCATGGAAAAAGGCGGACGCGGTCTGACCCTGATCGACCTCGACGCCAAAGACCAACTGGCCGGTGCGGCGGCCTACACCCGCAGCGTGCGCATCAGCGGCGTGGGCCGGGGCGGCAAAGAGCGCGATGAGACGCTCGAGATCCGCTCGCTCAACAACGCCCGAGCCGCCCGCGCCCGCAAAGGCAAGGCGGCCGACCTGGGCTTCAAGCCCAATGGGGTCACGCGGGTGTTGTGAGGGCTTGGGGCGCGGCGCTGCGCGTGCTTTACTGCGGCGACACAGAAATTGGGGTCACAGAAATTGGGGTCAGACCCCAATTTCTGCTGTGGAAATTGGGGTCTGACCCCAATTTCTGCACCCCTAAAAATCAAACCCCATCTGCGGCTTGGATTCGGCAACGGCCTTGACCGCTTTGCCCGCGCGGCGGGGTTTTGACTTCAGTTCGCCGTCCATGCGCCAGTTTTTGCGCGAGGCGTGTTTTTCGATCACCGCCTGCTTGCCCGCCCGCACCTCGGCACTGTGGCGACGCTCATAGAGGCGCTGCTTGGCGACCCTCGTGGCTTCTTTCAGGTCCAGCAGCGGCCGGGCGATGTCGGTGCCCACCTGCAGCCCCAGTTGCTGCTGCACCAGAGGTGGCATCAGCCAGGGCTCAAACAGCCACTCATCGGGCACCGGGCGCAGCGCCGGCAACCACGCCCGCACAAAACGCCCGTGCGGGTCGTGGTCTTGCGCTTGCTTGACGGGGTTATAGACCCGCGTGGCGTTGATGCCCGTGGTACCCGACTGCATCTGCAACTGGCTCCAGTGGATGCCCGGCTCATAGTCCAGAAACTGACGGGCCAGCCATTCGCCCACCGGGCGCCAGTGCAGCCACAGCGGATAGGCCGCCACCGAGACCAGCATGGCCCGCATGCGAAAGTTCAGCCAGCCGGTTTCGCGCAGCATGGCCACGCAGGCGTCGACCATCGGCCAGCCGGTGCGCCCCTCGCACAAGGCGGCAAACCGCTCGGCGCTGAATTCGTCTTCGCGCAGCCCGTCATAGCCCCGGTGCATGTTGCGCCACTCGATGGCCGGCTCGGACTCAAGTTTTTGAATGAAATGACAGTGCCAGTACAGGCGGCTGAGAAAGGCCAGCAGACCGGCGCGGTGGCGCGTGGCCTGCTCGGGCAAGCGGGCCAGGTGCTCGCGGGTCTGCTGCACCACCTCGCGCATGCTGATGCAGCCCCAGGCCAAATAAGGTGACAGGCGCGAGCAGGCGTCGGGCGCGGTCAGCGGCGACGACATGCCACCCCGGTAGCCCAGGCTGCGCCCATGCAAAAAACTGTGCAGCGTCGCCAGCGCCAACTCACGCCCGCCCCTTTGCCGCCGGGGCGGGTTGTGGGTCAGGTGCGCGGGCGCCCGCAGCTCAGTCACACGCAGGGCGGCCACACCCGGCCCCTCATCGTGCCGCTGCCCGGGCGGGGCCGACTCTGCCGCAGGCCACCAAAACCGCAGCGGGCCGGGTGACTCTTGGGGCATTGCCATATGCGTTTCGTAGGCGCCTTGCCACAGATTGCGGTGCCCGAGCCGTCGCACCACCCCAAACTGCGGGTATTCGTGCCAGGTCACGCCATGGGCGCGACACCAGGCGTGCACCCGCAGGTCACGCTCATAGGTCCAGCCGTTGCCGGTCTCTTCGTGGGCGTGCAAGCGGCCAAAAGGGGCCTGCTGCCACAGGCGGTCCAGCACCTCGGGCATCTCACCGCAATGGATTTCGACCCCGCCGCCTTGGCGGCGCAACGCGGCATCCAGCGACTGCAAAGATTCACGCACAAACTCAAAGTGCTGCAAGGCCGCATCGGGCTGAAGCCACAAGCCCGGCTCGACCACGTAAATGCAGCGCACCGGCCCCAGACACGACGCCCGCGCCAACGCGGCGTGGTCTTGCCAGCGCAAATCGCGTTTGAACCAGATCAGCTCATACCCCATCCCGGCATGCTACTGAAGGACTAAAAACCGTGTCATGAATGCCCTATTACGGCCGCGCCGTGGTGGTTCCAGCGAGCGCGATCCCCCGCCATTTGTCCAGTTCTGATTCGGGCGATATACTGTATAAATGCACAGTATCATCGATGCAAACCTCCCCCCCCCGCTTCACCCTCAGCCCATCGGTGCGGCTGAGCCGCTTTGGCTCCAATCGCTGCCCGCCCGTGTCGCGGCGGGTTTCCCGTCCCCTGCCGAAGACCATCAGGTGCAGCGCGTCGACCTGATGGCGCAGCTCATCCGCCACCCGCAGGCCACTTTTTTGCTGCGCGTGCGCGGCGACTCGATGCGCGACGCGGGCATCCTCGACGGCTCGGTCGTGCTCGTCGACCGGGCGATCGAGCCTCGCCACGGCCACATCGTCATTGCCATCGTCGACGGCGAGTTTGTGTGCAAGACCTTCAGCACCCGTTCGGGCCGCATGCGCCTGAAGGCCGCCAACCCCACCTACCCCGACATCGTGCCCAAAGACGGCCAGACGCTCGATGTCTGGGGCGTGGTGGTGGCCACCATCCACCAGCATCGCGTTTAGCGGCCGACCGAGCAGCCCATGTACGCCCTGATCGATGGCAACAATTTTTACGTCTCGTGTGAGCGCGTGTTTCGCCCC
>JBEAZY010000006.1:0-4655 GCA_041159205.1 Pseudomonadota bacterium | reverse complement strand
GCCGCCTTGCGCGGGCCCTTGCGGGTGCGGGCGTTGGTGCGGGTGCGCTGGCCGCGCATCGGCAGCCCGCGACGGTGACGGAAACCGCGATAGCAACCAATGTCCATCAAACGCTTGATGTTCATTGTGGTCTCACGGCGCAGGTCACCTTCAATGGTGTACTGGGCAATCGCGTCGCGGATTTTTTCCAGATCGGCGTCGGTCAAATCCTTCACCTTCTTGGAATAAGCGATGCTGCAGGCCTCGCAAATCTTGCGGGCGCGCGTGCGACCAATGCCAAAAATGGCGGTCAAGCCGATCTCAGCATGCTGATGCGGCGGAATATTAATACCAGCGATACGTGCCATGTTCGTCCTCTTGAATGCGGCTCAATCAGCCTTGACGTTGTTTGTGACGGGGGTCGGTGCAAATCACGCGGACCACCCCTTTGCGGCGGATGATCTTGCAGTTGCGGCAGATTTTTTTGACGGAAGCCGAAACTCTCATGTCGATTCTCCTAAAACTCTTTCAAAAGCCCCTCGCCTCACTTGGCGCGGAACACAATCCTGGCCCTGCTCAAATCGTAGGGCGTTAACTCCACGGTGACTTTGTCACCCGGCAGGATCCGTATGTAATGCATACGCATCTTGCCGGATATGTGACCCAGCACCACATGACCATTCTCCAGTTTCACCCGGAATGTGGCGTTGGGCAGGTTCTCCACCACTTCGCCTTGCATCTGAATGACGTCATCCTTCGCCATCTGTCCTTCAACCACCCATGGTCATCTTGAAGTTGGCCTTTTTCAACAACGATTCGTACTGCTGGCTCATCATGTAGTTTTGCACCTGGGCCATAAAATCCATGGTGACCACCACAATAATGAGCAGAGACGTACCGCCGAAGTAAAAAGGGACGTTGTATTTCAGAATCAAAAACTCGGGCAACAGACAGACAAAGGCGATGTAGATGGCACCGGCCAAAGTCAATCGCACCAAAATCTTGTCGATGTAGCGGGCGGTCTGGTCGCCGGGGCGGATGCCTGGCACAAAAGCGCCCGATTTTTTCAGGTTGTCTGCGGTCTCACGGCTATTGAACACCAAGGCGGTGTAGAAAAAGCAGAAGAACACAATCGCCGCCACATACAACAGAATGTAGACCGGCTGCCCCGGCGACAAAGCGCTGGCCATGTCCTTTAGCCAGACCATGCTGTCACCGGTGCTGAACCAGCTCACCACGGTGGCCGGCAACAAAATGATCGAAGACGCAAAGATGGGGGGAATGACACCCGCCATGTTCAGCTTCAAAGGCAGGTGCGACGACTGACCGCCGTACACCTTGTTGCCTACCTGACGGCGGGCGTAATTGACCAGAATCTTGCGCTGACCGCGCTCGACAAAGACCACAAAGTAGGTCACCAGAACCACCAGGGCCACAATGAACAGCGCCACAATAATGCTCATCGCACCGGTGCGCACCAGCTCGAGCAGGCCGCCTATCGCATTGGGCAGACCGGCCGCAATGCCGGCAAAAATCAGAATCGAGATCCCATTGCCCAGACCACGCTCGGTGATTTGCTCACCCAGCCACATCAGGAACATGGTGCCTGCGGTCAGGCTCACCATGGTGGTGACGCGAAAGCCCAAACCGGGGTCCAGCACCAGGCCGGCCGACGACTCCAGCGCCAGGGCAATGCCCATCGACTGGAACAGCGCCAAACCCAAAGTGCCATAACGGGTGTACTGGGTGATCTTGCGACGGCCCGCCTCGCCCTCTTTCTTCAACTGCTCGAACGTCGGCACCACATAGGTGAGCAACTGCATGATGATCGAGGCCGATATATACGGCATGATGCCCAGGGCAAAGACCGTGAAGCGCGACAAGGCACCGCCCGAGAACATATTGAACAGATTCAATATGCCGCCTTGCTGGCCATTGAAAAGCTGCTGCAATTGCTGCGGGTCTATGCCCGGCACCGGAATATGCGCGCCGACCCGGTACACCACCAGCGCCAACAGCAAAAAGATCAGCCGGCGACTGAGGTCGCCGTACTTGCCGTTCTTTGCTTGATTTGCTTGGGTCGCCATGGTGTATGGGTCGTCTTGGGTTGAGGGTCGCTTCAGGCCAGCGAGCCGCCGGCCGCTTCGATCGCCGCTTTGGCGCCCGCAGTGGCACCAATGCCGTTCAGCTTCACGGCGCGCTTGAGCTCGCCGGTCTTGATGACCTTGACCACTTTGGCCAGCTCGCCCACCAGGCCGGCTTGCTTCAGCGTCAGCAGATCCACTTCGGCGGCACCCAGCTGCTCCAGAGCAGACAAGGTGATCTCGGCGTTGTACTTCAGCAAGTGCGACTTGAAGCCGCGCTTGGGCAGGCGACGCTGCAGGGGCATCTGACCGCCCTCGAAGCCCACCTTGTGATAGCCGCCCGAACGCGACTTCTGCCCTTTGTGACCGCGACCGGCGGTCTTGCCCAGGCCCGAGCCGATGCCACGGCCCACGCGGCGCTTGGCGTGCTTGGCGCCGGCTGCGGGTTGAATGGTATTGAGTTGCATGGTGTGTGACCTTTACAGGACTTTGACCAGGTAGCTGATCTTGTTGATCATGCCGCGCACAGCGGGCGTGTCTTCCAGCTCGCTGACCGAATTGATTTTGCGCAGGCCCAGACCGCGCACAGTGGCGCGATGCGATTCTTTACAGCCGATCGGGCTGCGAACCAACTGAACCTTGACGCGAGGGGTGTTGCTCATGTTTGGCTCCGAAATCAGGCGGCGAACAGGTCTTCGACCGACTTGCCGCGCTTGGCTGCCACTTCCGAGGGGGTCGTGGACTTGGCCAGGGCGTCAAAAGTGGCGCGAACCATGTTGTAGGGGTTGGAAGAACCGTGGCTCTTGGCCACGATATCGGTAATGCCCATCACTTCAAACACGGCGCGCATCGGGCCGCCCGCAATGATGCCGGTACCCTTGGGGGCCGGGGCCATCATGACAGTGGCGGCACCGTGGTGTCCGGTCACGTTGTGATGAATGGTGCCGTTTTTCAGCGACACCTTGGTCATGTGGCGACGGGCCTCTTCCATGGCCTTTTGCACGGCGGCGGGCACTTCTTTCGACTTGCCTTTGCCCATGCCCACGCGGCCATCACCGTCACCGACCACGGTCAGCGCGGCAAAACCCAGAATACGGCCACCCTTGACCACTTTGGTCACGCGGTTAACCGCGATCATCTTCTCGCGCAGACCGTCGTCGCGGGCGTCGTCTTGAACCTTAGCTTGAACTTTTGCCATATTGATCTCTCGCTCTGCTTAGAACTGCAAACCCGCTTCGCGAGCGGCTTCGGCCAAGGCCTTGACTCGACCGTGGTAGGCAAAACCTGCGCGGTCAAAGGCGACTTTCTCGACACCGGCGGCCTTCGCCTTCTCGGCGATGCGCTTGCCGATCATGGCGGCAGCGGCGGCATTGCCGCCCTTGCCCGTGGTGCCCAGGCTCTGGCGGATATCGGCCTCGGCGGTCGAAGCACTGGCCAGCACCTTGGTGCCGCAACCCGACACGATGGCGGCGTAGATGTGCAAATTGGTGCGATTGACCGTCAAACGGGCCACGCCCTGGGTCGCAATGCGGATGCGGGTTTGACGGGCCCGGCGCAGACGCTGCTGTTTCTTGTTCAACATGCTGCTGCTCCTTATTTCTTCTTGGTCTCTTTGATCACGATCCGCTCATCCGAATAACGGATGCCCTTGCCCTTATAGGGCTCGGGGGGGCGAATGGCGCGAATCTCGGCGGCGATCTGACCCACGCGCTGGCGATCGGCACCTTTGATGATGATTTCGGTCGGGGCCGGGGTCTCTACCTTGATGCCGGCGGGCATGTCAATGTTGACGGGGTGAGAAAAACCCACCGCCAGATTCAACTTGGCACCCTGAGCCTGGGCCTTGTAACCCACGCCGACCAGCGACAGCTTCTTCTCGAAGCCCTTGGTCACGCCAACCACCATGTTGTTGACCAGCTGGCGCATCGTGCCGCTCATGGCATTGGCCTCGCGGCTCTCGTTGGCAGGCACAAAGGTCAGCTTGCCGCCGTCGTTCTTCACGGTCACCAGCGTGTTGTTGGCCACAGACAGGGTACCGCCTGTGCCCTTCACACTGATTTGGTCTTCTTTGATGGACACATCCACGCCTTGCGGGACGGTCACGGGCATTTTTCCAACTCGGGACATATTGATGCTCCTGCGATCAAGCGACGTAGCACAAGACTTCGCCGCCCACGCCAGTGGCGCGCGCCTTGCGATCGGTCATGACGCCCTTGGGGGTGGTCACAATGGCCACGCCCAAACCGTTCATCACCTGGGGAATGGCATCGCGGCCTTTGTAGACACGCAAGCCGGGGCGGCTCACGCGCTCAATGCGCTCGATGACCGGACGACCGGCGTAGTACTTCAAGCTAATTTCCAGCTCGGTTTTTCCGCCTTCGGTCTTGACCTGGAAACCGTCAATATAACCCTCGTCTTTCAAGACTTGGGCAATCGCCACTTTCACCTTCGAAGAGGGCACCAACACGGTGGGCTTGGCCACCATCTGTGCATTGCGAATGCGTGTCAGCAGGTCGGCAATGGGATCACTCATGCTCATGAAATTTTCTCCTGCCTGATTACCAGCTGGCTTTGGTCACGCCGGGGATGTTG
>JBEAZY010000005.1:0-4288 GCA_041159205.1 Pseudomonadota bacterium | reverse complement strand
GGCAGTCTGTCGACGTGGTGGTCTCGGACATGGCGCCCAACCTCTCGGGCATAGACTCGGCCGACACAGCACGCATTGAACACCTGGTTGAATTGGCCCTGGATTTCGCCCAAAACCATCTCAAGCCGCAGGGTGCCTTGGTCGCCAAGTTGTTCCACGGCAGCGGATACAGCCAATGGGTCAAAATGTTCAAAGAACAGTTCAAAGTGGTCAAGGCGATCAAGCCCAAGGCCAGTCGGGACCGTTCGTCCGAGACTTTTGTGGTGGGTTTAGGCTTAAAACAAGCGGCACAACCCTGAAAGCGGCATGGACAGGGCGAAAAATCACTGATCTGAGCCTTGAAACCCCTAAAATGGACTGTACATATACCCTAGGGCCTGGATGTCGCCCTTTTTCTGGAGCTTGAATTGAACAATCAGTGGTTCTCTAAAGTCGCGGTCTGGTTGGTGATCGCCTTGGTGTTGTTCACCGTCTTCAAGCAGTTTGATGGGCGCGTGGTCGGCGGTTCGAATTACATGGCTTACTCAGATTTTCTTGAAGAGGTGCGTGGCAAGCGGGTGCGCTCGGCCACCATTCAAGAAGGGCAGGGTGGCACAGAAATTGTGGCCGTCATGCAAGATGACCGCAAAGTACGCACCAATGCCACTTATCTGGATCGCGGTCTGGTGGGCGATCTGATCGCCAACGGCGTGAAGTTTGACGTCAAACCGCGCGAGGAAGGCTCTCTGCTCATGACCCTGCTCGTCAGTTGGGGGCCGATGTTGCTGCTGATCGGGGTCTGGGTTTACTTCATGCGACAGATGCAAGGTGGCGGCAAAGGCGGTGCCTTCAGTTTTGGCAAAAGCAAGGCCCGGATGTTGGATGAAAACAACAATACAGTCACTTTCGCCGATGTCGCCGGATGCGATGAGGCCAAAGAGGAAGTCAAAGAGGTGGTTGATTTCCTGAAAGACCCGCAGAAATTCCAGAAGCTCGGTGGACGCATCCCGCGGGGTCTGTTGTTGGTGGGCCCCCCGGGTACGGGCAAAACCTTGTTGGCCAAGGGCATCGCCGGTGAAGCCAAGGTGCCTTTCTTCAGCATCTCCGGCTCGGATTTCGTTGAAATGTTTGTGGGCGTGGGCGCGGCCCGAGTGCGCGACATGTTCGAAAACGCCAAAAAGAACGCCCCTTGCATCATCTTCATCGATGAAATCGACGCCGTGGGCCGCCAGCGCGGTGCCGGCTTGGGCGGTGGCAACGACGAGCGCGAACAGACCCTCAACCAGATGCTGGTTGAGATGGACGGTTTTGAAACCAATTTGGGCGTGATCGTGGTGGCCGCGACCAACCGGCCCGATATTCTTGATGCGGCACTGCTGCGCCCCGGCCGTTTTGACCGCCAGGTGTATGTCACGCTGCCCGATATTCGCGGTCGCGAACAGATCTTGAATGTGCACATGCGCAAGGTGCCCATTGGTCAGGATGTCAGCGCCTCGATCATCGCGCGTGGCACGCCCGGCATGAGTGGGGCCGACCTGGCCAACCTGTGCAACGAGGCTGCGCTCATGGCCGCTCGTCGCAATGCCCGTGTGGTCGAGATGCAAGATTTTGAAAAGGCCAAGGACAAAATCCTGATGGGGCCCGAGCGCAAGAGCATGGTCATGCCCGAAGAAGAGCGCCGCAACACGGCCTACCACGAGGCGGGTCACGCCCTGATCGGCAAGTTGTTGCCCAAGTGCGACCCTGTCCACAAGGTCACCATCATTCCGCGTGGACGAGCCTTGGGCGTGACCATGAGCCTGCCCGAAAAAGACCGCTACAGCTACGACCGTGAGTACATGTTGAACCAGATCAGCATGTTGTTCGGGGGGCGCATCGCCGAAGAGGTCTTTATGAACCAGATGACCACCGGTGCGTCGAACGACTTTGAACGCGCGACCCAGATTGCCCGCGACATGGTCATGCGCTATGGCATGACTGAGGCCCTGGGCCCCATGGTGTATGCCGAAAACGAGGGCGAGGTGTTCCTGGGCCGATCGGTCACCAAAACCACCCACATGTCTGAACAGACCATGCAAAAGGTGGATGCCGAGGTGCGCCGCATCATCGACACCCAATACGGTTTGGCTCGCCGCCTGATCGAAGAGCACTCGGACAAAATGCATGCCATGGCCAAGGCGCTGCTGGAATGGGAAACCATCGAGATCGATCAGATCGATGACATCATGGCCGGCCGTCCGCCGCGTCCGCCCAAAGACTTCACGCCGCGCACACCGCCTTCCGGGGGGGGTGATGGTGGAGGTGCCGCCGTCAATCCGAATCCAACGCCCAGTGCCGCTTGAGTTGACGATTTGGCAAACCACCCGATTTGACATCGCCCTGAACCAGCCCCGGGTGATGGGCATTGTCAACCTGACCCCCGATTCGTTTTCCGACGGGGGTCTTTTCTTTTCTCCATCGTCGGCCATTGCCCATGCCAAACGTTTAGTGGATCAGGGGGCCGATATCCTGGATTTCGGGGCAGAGTCCACCCGGCCGGGGGCCACACCTGTGGGCGAGGATGAAGAGTGGAGGCGTTTACAACCCGTTCTGACCGAAGTGCTGGGTTGGGGCATACCGATCTCGGTCGACACCTTTCGGGCCGGCACCATGCGCCGTGCCCTCGAGATGGGGGTGGACATCATCAATGACATCTGGGCCCTGCGCCAGCCCGGGGCCCTGCAAGCTGTGGCCTCAAGCCGTGCCGGGGTGTGTCTGATGCACATGCATGGCGAGCCCACGACCATGCAGGTCAGGACGATGAAAGGCGATGCGCCCTCGCAGGTGCGAGATTTTTTATGCCAACGCCATGCCGAGGTCTGCGCACAGGGGGTGGCCCGCGCGCGCATCACCATCGACCCGGGCATAGGCTTTGGCAAGACCGTGGCGCAAAATTTCAGTTTGCTGGCACAGCAGCAGAACTTGTGCGCCATTGCCCCGCTGTTGGCCGGGTGGTCGCGCAAATCGTCTTTGGGCGCCGTGACCGGCCTGGAGGTCGATGACCGATTGGTGCCCAGCGTGGTGGCTGCGGTGCTGGCGGTCGGGCGCGGTGCCGCCATCGTGCGGGTTCACGATGTCGCCGCCACAGTGGCCGGTCTGGCGGTTTGGAAGTCGGTGCGCTGACCCAGTCAGCCCGACGGGGCGGGCAGGCGCAGGGGCCCGTTTCCTGTGGCGACTGACCTAAAATATCTGTATGAGTAAAAAGTATTTCGGTACCGACGGCATCCGGGGCACAGTGGGCCAATATCCCATCACCCCGGACTTTGTCTTGCGTCTCGCACATGCGGTGGGGCGGGTGCTGCGACAAAGCCAAGCCAGACCCGTGGTGCTGATCGGCAAAGACACCCGCATTTCTGGCTATATGCTCGAGTCTGCGCTGGAGTCCGGTTTCAATTCAGCAGGCGTTGATGTGGTTTTGCTGGGCCCCGTCCCCACGCCCGCAGTGGCCTACCTGACCCGGGCTCAACGGGCGAACTTGGGGGTGGTCATCAGCGCCAGTCACAACCCCTATGCCGACAACGGCATCAAGTTTTTCAGTGCCCAGGGCACCAAACTGAGAGACGCTTGGGAGCTGAGCGTGGAGCGCATGCTGGAAGAGCCTTCGGTGTGGGCCGCATCAGACCAGTTGGGCAAGGCGCAGCGACTGAACGACGCCGCCGGACGTTATATTGAATTTTGCAAGAGCACATTCCCTTCCGACCTCAGTTTGCGTGGCCTGAAGTTGGTGGTGGACGCAGCGCATGGGGCGGCCTATCAGATAGCGCCTTCGGTCTTTCACGAATTGGGGGCCAAGGTGACCTCGATCGGCTGCCAGCCCAACGGCACCAACATCAACGAGGGCGTGGGGGCCACCCACCCGCAGGCCCTTGTGCAGGCCGTGCGCGAGCATGGGGCAGACATGGGGGTGGCGCTGGACGGCGATGCCGACCGTTTACTCATGGTGGACCGACAGGGGCGCATCTTCAACGGCGATGAATTGCTGTATGTGCTCACCGATGACCGTTTGGGCCGAGATGAGGTGGTGCCGGGTGTGGTGGGGACGCTGATGACCAATATGGCCGTAGAACATGCTTTGCGGGCGCGCGGGGTGGCGATGATGCGGGCCCAAGTGGGTGACCGATACGTGCTGGAAGCATTGACCGACAAGGGCTGGCTGTTGGGTGGCGAGGGCTCAGGCCACCTGCTGGTGCTGGACAAGCATTCCACCGGCGACGGCATAGTCAGTGCCTTGCAGGTGCTGCAGTCTTGTGTCCGCCAGGATGCCCAGTTG
>JBEAZY010000004.1:0-10670 GCA_041159205.1 Pseudomonadota bacterium | reverse complement strand
GCCCGGCTGGAGGTCTTGGCGTGGACCGATGCCGCACGCCAGACGCTGCAAAAAGCGGCCCAGCACTGGGCCTTGTCGGCGCGCGCCGTGCACCGCTGCTGGCGCCTGGCCATGAGCATTGCCGACCTCGCTGAAGCGGCCAAAGTGGATGTGCCCCATGTGCATGAGGCCTTGCAATACCGACTGCGCAGGCATGACAAGGTCGTGGGGTTCTAAGATATCTTTGGATATATATTGAATCTTTTAATGTATAATAATGTCTTTAAATCATTATGAAATCAATTCATCAAATCACCTTGCGATTGCCGCAAGACCTCGCCATTCGTCTTGCGGCCTGCACGCCCTCTCGCAAACGCAATCAGTTTGTGGTGGACTTGGTGCGCCGGGAGCTGGACCGTGAGAGCCGTGAGCTGGAAGAGGCCGCACAACGTTTGTCATCATTGGAAGCTTTACAGGCCAGCGAAGACCTGGACTGGCTGGACTTTGATGACGGCACGTCAGGCGGTGGCGAGTTCGATGAAGCGCTTTTCTTAAAAGAGCTCAAAGACGCGCCACATAGGTCGCCCCCAACCCCGCAGGCGACTGCATGAAATCCATCCTGCGTGGTCAGGTGCACTGGGTTCAACTTGATCCGGCCCGTGGATCAGAGATGGCCAAGCGCCGGCCGTGTGTGGTGCTCTCGGCCCGCGAAATCAACGACCATCGCCGCACGGTGGTGGTGGTGCCGCTCACCACCACCGAAACACCCGCCGTGTTTCCGCTGTTGATCGCCACGCCATCCGTGAGCGCCAGCTCGAAAGTACGCACCGAGCACATCCGCGCCATCGACAAATCGCGCTTATCGGGCTACATCACCGACATAGGTGCAGATGATTTGACCGAGATAGAGCGTGCTCTGTGCAAGGTGCAGGGCATGAAGACTCAAGAGGTCGGCCAGCAATGGCCTTGAGTGCTGTCAGCCTTGCATCCAAAGCTCCAGCGGCATGCCCCCGGTGCCGGTGACCCATGTTGCGCGTTCTATGGTCATTTTTTAAATTACTCAGTTAATTGATTAATTTTTCCTAATGCATTGAGTAAATCAAGCGCCGGGCGATATGCGTGATTCCCGATACCACCTATGCGAACAAGACACCATAGGTCACACGCCCCGCACATAATCACACCCATGACCCCCACACGCACAAAAACCGTCGGGGACGGTGCTTTTGTCTTTTGGCTCTCTTTCGCCCAGCTCATTTCATGGGGCAGCGTGTTTTATGGCTTTTCGGTTTTTCTGGAGCCCACCGAACGCGCCCTGGGTCTGGGCCGGGCCGAGTCTTCGCTGGGTTTTAGCCTGGCCTTGCTGGCCGAGGGGTTGCTGGCCTACCCCGTGGGGCGGCTGATCGACCGTGGGGGTGAACGGGCTTTGATGACGATGGGCTCGGTGTGGACCGGGCTGTCGCTGGTGGCGCTGTCTGGCGTGCAAAACCTGTGGCAGTTTTGGGCAGCCTGGCTGATGCTGGGTGTGGGCCTGTCGGCGACGCTGTACCCGCCTGCGTTTGCCGTGCTGACGCGTCGCTTCCCGACCGACTTCAGGCGCGCCATCATCAGCCTGACGTTTTTGGGGGGCCTGGCCAGTACGGTGTTCATTCCGCTCATGGCGGCGCTGATCGAGTGGCTGGACTGGCGCAATGCGTTGTGGGTATTGGCCGGGTTCCATGTGCTGGTGTGCGCACCCATCCATGCCTACATCTTGCGCGGGGCCCCCAAAGAGCCGCTGTTGCCAGCAGGCCACGCACAAGGCGGACAAGACCGGGGCTTGTCACACCATTTGCGCCAGCCGACGTTTTGGCTGATCGGGGTGTTTGTGGTGTTGCTCTTGGGTGTGACGGCGGCTTTGCCCGCGCACATGATCGCTTTGTTGCGAGAGACCGGGCTGAGCGAGCGCTGGGTGATCATCGCGCCCGCTTGCATCGGTGCCATGCAAGTGGTGGGGCGCATGACGCTGTATGTGCTGGAGAAACGTCTGAACCCGCACTGGACGAATCGCTGGATGCCCTGCCTGATCCCGCTGGGTCTGTTGTTTCTGATGCTGGGCGGCGGGCAGGTCTGGGCGGCGCTGTGCTTTGTGCTGTTGTATGGCGTGGGCAATGGTTTGCTGACCATCGTCAAGGGCACGGCCATCTCCCAGTATGTGAGCCAGGCGCACACCGCCAGCCTGAACGGTGCGCTGGGCCTGCCGTTGGCGCTGGCGCGCGCCGGGGCACCCTTTTTACTGGGCCTGTGGTGGTCGCCCGAGGGGGGCTATGCGCTCGGCTTGTGGATCATGTGGGGCACTTGCCTGCTGGGCATCGGCGCCCTGTGGGCCGCGCAGGCCAAGGCGCTGCGCGGGCGATAGACCCAGGTCCGGGTCTGACAGGCCCGAGCAGGCCGGGGCTTAGAGCTGCGGCGCCAACCAGCGGCGCAATTCGTCTTCACGCGCGCCTTCGCGCCGGGCCAGGTCGGCCAGTTGATCGGCGCCGATCTTGCCGACGTTGAAGTATTTGGCATCGGGGTGGGCGATGTAAAAGCCGCTCACGCTGGCCGCCGGGGCCATGGCCAGACTTTCGGTCAGTTGCATATCGATGTCGTCACAGCGCAGCAGGTCGAACATCTGGCGCTTGACCCGGTGGTCGGGGCAGGCGGGGTAGCCCGGGGCAGGCCGGATGCCCTGGTACGCTTCCTTGATCAGCTCTTCGTTGCTGAGTTGTTCATTGGGTGCGTAGCCCCACAGGTCGGTGCGGACGCGCTGGTGGAAATACTCGGCCATGGCTTCGGCCAGGCGGTCGGCCAGGGCCTTGAGCATGATGGCGCTGTAGTCGTCGTGGGCTTTCAGGAACTGTTGCTCTTTGGCCTCGACGCCCAATCCCGCCGTGACCGCAAAGAGGCCCACATGGTCATGGACGCCCTGCGGGCCGACGAAGTCGGACAGGCAGCGGTTGGGTCGACCTTTGGCTTTGATGTTTTGCTGGCGCAGACCGCGCCAGGTGAGTGCCGGCTCGGTGCGCGATTCGTCGCGCCACAGCACGATGTCGTCCCCCACTGCATTGGCCGGGTAGAGCGCCAGCACGGCGTGGGCGGTCAGCCAGCGGCCTTCGATGAGCTGGCGCAACATCTTCTGCGCGTCGGCAAAGACGCGGCTGGCTTCAACCCCCACCACCGGGTCTTGCAATATGGCCGGGTAGGGGCCCGCCAGGTCCCAGGTCTGGAAGAAGGGGCCCCAGTCGATGTAATGGGCCACCTCGGCGAGGTCGACGTTTTTGAACACGCGGCGGCCGATGAATTTGGGTGTGGCGGGCACATAAGCCGACCAGTCGATGGGGGTGGCTTGGGCGCGGGCTTGCGCCAGAGGCAGCAAGGGCTGGGCCTTTTTGTTGGCGTGCAACTGGCGCACCTGTTCGTAGTCGGCGTGGAGTTCGGCCAGATAGGCGGCAGATTGCTCGGACAAGAGGCTTTGTGCCACGCCCACGCTGCGCGAGGCATCGGGCACATAGACCACCGGCCCGTCGTAATGGGGCGAGATTTTGACGGCGGTGTGCACCCGGCTGGTGGTGGCCCCGCCGATCAGCAGCGGGGTCTTGCGGCTGCGGAAGTAATCGTCTTTTTGCATCTCGGCGGCAACGACTTGCATCTCTTCCAGGCTGGGGGTGATCAGGCCCGACAGGCCGATGATGTCGGCCCCCTCGGCCTTGGCGCGCGCCAAAATCTCGTGGCAAGGCACCATCACGCCCATGTTGACGACTTCGAAGTTGTTGCACTGCAGGACCACGGCGACGATGTTCTTGCCGATGTCGTGCACGTCGCCTTTGACGGTGGCGATGACGATCTTGCCCTTGCTGCGCACAGTCTCACCGGCAGCGGCCTGCTGGCGTTTTTCTTCGTCGATGTAGGGGCTCAGGTGCGCCACGGCTTGGTTCATGACGCGGGCGCTCTTGACGACCTGGGGCAAAAACATTTTGCCTTGGCCGAACAGGTCGCCGACCACGTTCATGCCATCCATCAGCGGGCCTTCGATGACGTGCAGCGGCCTGCCGCCCTTGGCGAGCACGGCTTGATAGGCCTCTTCGGTGTCGGGCACGATGAAGTCGGTGATGCCGTGCACCAGTGCATGTGACAGGCGCTGGGCGACGGGCACGGGGGCTTCGGGGGTACCGCGCCAGGCCAGCTTGCTGGATTCGTCACGCGCCGCGCCTTTGGCGTTTTCGGCGATTTCGATCAGGCGCTCGGCCGCGTCGGGGCGGCGGTTCAGCACCACGTCTTCGACGCGTTCGCGCAGTTCGGGGTCGAGGTCATCGTAGACGCCGATCATGCCGGCGTTGACGATGCCCATGTCCATGCCGGCACGGATCGCGTGGTACAAAAACACGGTGTGGATGGCCTCGCGCACCGGGTCGTTGCCCCGGAAGCTGAACGAGACATTGCTGACGCCGCCCGAGACCTTGGCGCCTGGCAGGTGTTGCTTGATCCAGCGGGTGGCTTCGATGAAGTCGACCGCGTAATTGTTGTGCTCTTCGATGCCGGTGGCGATGGCAAAGATGTTGGGGTCAAAGATGATGTCTTCGGGGGCGAAGCCGACTTCGTCAACCAGCACGCGATAGGCGCGTTCGCAGATCTCGATTTTGCGCTGATAGGTGTCGGCCTGGCCCTGCTCGTCAAAGGCCATGACCACGGTGGCGGCGCCATAGCGGCGGATGAGTCGAGCCTGGCGTGTGAATTCTGCCAGCCCTTCTTTCATGCTGATCGAGTTGACAATGCCCTTGCCCTGGATGCAACGCAAGCCGGCCTCGATGACCGACCATTTGCTCGAGTCGATCATGATCGGCACGCGGGCGATGTCGGGCTCGCTGGCGATCAGGTTCAAAAACCTGACCATGGCGGCCTGGCTGTCGAGCATGGCCTCGTCCATGTTGATGTCGATGATCTGGGCGCCGTTTTCGACCTGCTGGCGCGCGACCGCCAGGGCCTCGTCAAACTGGCCATTCAGAATCATGCGGGCGAAGGCCTTCGAGCCCGTCACATTGGTGCGTTCGCCGATGTTGACGAACAGGCTGCCTTCGCCGATGAGCAGGGGTTCGAGGCCTGACAGGCGCATGGGCCGCACAGGGCTTGCGGTGGCCGAACCGGGGGGGGTGCTGGTGTTCATGTTCAGGCCTGGGTCTCGCGGCGCTTGTCCTGGGCCACCGCACGGGCGATGGCACCGATGTGATCGGGTGTGGTGCCGCAGCAGCCGCCGACGATGTTCACCAGTCCTTCGGCGGCAAACTCGTGCAGCAGGCGGCTGGTGACGTCGGGTGTTTCGTCAAAACCGGTGTCGCTCATGGGGTTGGGCAGGCCGGCATTGGGGTAGCAGGAAATAAAGGTGTCGGTGGCCACCTTGGAGAGTTCTTGCAGGTAAGGCCGCATGAGGGCGGCACCCAAGGCGCAATTCAGGCCGATGGCCAGTGGTTGCGCGTGCCGCATGCTGTGCCAAAACGCCGTCACGGTCTGGCCGCTGAGGATGCGGCCCGAGGCATCGGTGACGGTGCCGCTGATGATCAGGGGCAGCCGCTCGCCGCTGTCGTCAAAAAATTGTTCGATGGCAAACAAGGCCGCTTTGGCATTGAGGGTGTCAAAAATCGTTTCGACCAAAATGACATCGACGCCACCTTCGACCAGCGCTTGCACCTGGTCGTAATAGGCTAAGCGCAGCTGTTCAAAGTCGATGTTGCGCGCGCCAGGGTCGTTGACATCGGGGCTGATGCTGGCGGTGCGCGGGGTCGGGCCCAGAGCGCCACAGGCAAAGCGGGGCTTGTCGGGGGTCGAGTATTTGTCGCAGGCGTCGCGCGCCAGTCGGGCCGAGGCCAGGTTCATTTCGCGCACCAGGTGCGCCATCTCGTAATCGTCCTGAGCGATGCGGGTGGCGCCAAAGGTGTTGGTCTCGATCAGGTCGGCGCCGGCGGCCAAATAACCCTCGTGGATGTCGCGGATGATGTCGGGGCGCGTCAGGCTGAGCAATTCGTTATTGCCCTGCACGTCTTTGTGAAAATCGGCAAAGCGCTCACCCCGGTATTGGGCCTCGCTGAGCTTAAAGCGCTGGATCATGGTGCCCATGGCCCCGTCGAGCACCAAGATGCGCTGGCGCAACAAATCTTCGAGCCCCCGGGCCCGGGTATAGAGTCGGTTCATCCTCCGATTGTAAGAAACGGCGACAATACCCCCGCTATGCGTCATTTGTCACCCCGTGAATCCTGGGCCCTTGTGCAGTCCAACCCCGACAGCCTGATGATCGATATCCGGATGGAGATCGAGTCGATGTATGTGGGGCGCCCGCCTGGCGCAGTGAATATTCCATGGTACGAGTACCCTGACTTCACCCCCAATGCGGCTCAGTTTTGCCAGTTGGTCGCGCAAGAGGCGGGGCGCAAAGACCGCCCCTTGCTGCTGATTTGTCGCAGCGGGCAACGCTCGCTGGAGGCGGGCGCGGCGCTGGAGCAGGCGGGGTTTGCCGATGTGATCAATGTGGTGCATGGTTTTGAGGGCGATTTGGACCCCGAATTCCATCGCTCGACCTTGAACGGCTGGCGCTTTGAGGGCCTGCCCTGGGAACAGTTGTAGAATATGCGGCACTGAAAGGAAACCTCATGAGCGGACACAACGCACCTCAAAAGTCGGATGACGTGGTTGAATCCATCGTCCCCCTCATGCCCATCGTTTTGCCTGTCGGCGGTGGCATCCTGATCTTTTTGCTGGCCTTCATCGCCGTTTTCATGGCCTGAAGCCCCACCAGCCGGGCAAAAAGCACCGCCATGGCGGTGCTTTATTAATTTCAAAGCACTCCTTTTTTCCGGGCCGGGATCAGTTTGTCAGGTAACTGACCCATCGATTTCATAAAATCTTCATGTTACGTCCCGGCCCACGGCAGATGGCCACCGGGCAGCCGGTTTAGGTCAGCATTGCGGGTGTCGCCCCCAGTGCTGACCTGAACCGTTTTTTTAATTGAGGAGAACACTCTGATGAACGCACCCGGCGCGCATGGCCTGCCCCTGACCCCCCCCGCATTTGTGAAACACGCCCGGCTGATCGCCTGGGTGGCCGACATGGTGGCCCTGCTGCAACCCGATGCGGTGCATTGGTGTGACGGCAGCGATGAGGAATACAACGCGCTGTGCCAGAAATTGGTGGACGCCGGTATTTTCATCCGTTTGAACCCGGCCAAGCGCCCCAATTCTTATCTGGCCTGGTCAGACCCCTCTGATGTGGCGCGGGTGGAAGATCGCACCTTCATTTGCTCTAAGCAGCAAATCGACGCCGGCCCGACCAATAACTGGGTCGACCCGGTCGAGATGCGCGCCACCCTGCGCCCCCTGTTCCAGGGCTCGATGCGGGGTCGCACCTTGTATGTGGTGCCGTTCTCGATGGGCCCCCTGGGCAGCCCGATCGCTCACATCGGTGTCGAGTTGTCTGACAGCCCCTATGTGGCCGTGAACATGAAGCTCATGACCCGCATGGGCAAGCCGGTGTTTGATGTGCTGGGCAGCGATGGCGAATACGTGCCCTGCGTGCACACCGTGGGCGCGCCGCTGCAACCCGGCCAGAAGGACAGCCGCTGGCCATGTCACCAGACCAAGTACATCGTGCATTACCCCGAGACGCGTGAGATCTGGTCGTTCGGTTCGGGCTACGGTGGCAACGCCTTGTTGGGCAAGAAATGCTTTGCCTTGCGCATCGCATCGAACATGGGCCGCGATGAGGGTTGGCTGGCCGAGCACATGCTGATTCTGGGTGTCACCAATCCGGCCGGGCGCAAATACCATGTGGCCGCCGCTTTCCCCAGCGCCTGTGGCAAGACCAACTTCGCCATGCTGATTCCGCCCAAGGGCTTTGAGGGCTGGAAGGTCACCACCATCGGTGACGACATCGCTTGGATCAAACCCGGCCAGGACGGTCGCTTGTATGCCATCAACCCGGAGGCGGGTTACTTTGGTGTGGCACCGGGCACCAACGCATTAACCAACCCGAATTGCATGGCCAGTCTGGACAAAGACGTGATTTTCACCAACGTGGCGCTGACCGACGACGGCGATGTGTGGTGGGAAGGCCTGGGCAATCCGCCGGCCCACGCCATCGATTGGCAAGGCAAGGACTGGACCCCCGAACTGGCCAAGGAAACCGGGGCCAAAGCGGCGCACCCGAATGCCCGCTTCACCGTGGCGGCCACCAATAACCCGGCGATCGACCCCGCTTGGGACGACCCCAAGGGCGTGGCCATCGATGCCTTTATTTTCGGTGGTCGTCGCTCGAACACCGTGCCGCTGGTGACCGAGGCGCGCAACTGGACCGAGGGCGTTTACATGGCCGCGACCATGGCTTCTGAGACCACTGCGGCCATCATTGGCGCCCAGGGTGTCGTGCGCCGCGACCCGTTTGCCATGCTGCCCTTCACCGGTTACCACATGAGCGACTATTTCCAGCATTGGCTCAATATCGGCGCGCAGATCGCCAAAACCGGGGCGGTGCAACCGCGCTTTTACACCACCAACTGGTTCCGCAAGGGCGAAGACGGCAAGTTCATTTGGCCCGGCTATGGCGAGAACATGCGGGTATTGAAATGGATCATCGACCGCATCGAGGGCAAGGCCCAAGGGTTGGAACACGCCGCCGGCATCAGCCCGTCATTCGATGAAATCACCTGGACCGGTTTGTCGTTTGGGGCCGATCAATTCAAGTCGGTCACGGCCATTCATAAAAATGAGTGGCAGGCCGAACTGAAAATGCACGATGAGTTGTTCACCCAGCTGGCCCACCATTTGCCCCAGGCGCTGGTGCAGGCCAAGCAAACGCTGGCCCGGAAAATCGACGCCCTGGCCTGATCTTGCGAGCCCCCTGTTCCCGGGGGGGCCTATGGCTTGCGCGCGCTCAGCCTCGGGCGCGGCGCAACTCGGCCATGAGGCGCGGGTCGAGCTGGGCCATCTCCCACATCAGGGCGTCTTGACGGGCCAGGCGCCAGGCTTGCAGGTGGCGGCGGGTTTGCTCGCGCAAGGCGCGGGCGAGCAGCGCCAGCGGGCGCACCAGGGCCGCGAGCACCCCCTTGGGACTGCGCAAATCGGTGGCGACCTGGCGCAGGGTTACGAGTGCGTGCTGGGCGCGGACGACGCCGGGGTGCTGGGACGGGTATTCCACATGGGCAAAAGAGGTCATGGTCAGCTCCTGAGTATGGGTTGCGGTACAACCCTGGCTCAATATTAAGGGAAAACCCTAGACAACTCTTTCGTATTAAGTGATAACCCTCATTTTTCGAGGGTTATGGGGCCCGATGTGGTCAGGCGGCTTCGGGGCCGGTGCGCTTGGTTTCAACCGCGAAGCGAGCCTGCACTTTCAATGTATCGCTTGAACCGGCTGGATGCGGGGTAGATCTGAATTCGGCCAAGGTCTGTTTGGCATTGAACTCCAGCAAGGCATAGCCCCGTTCGTCGGCCCGGGCATAAAGCAAGTCGGGGTTGCTGCCCTTGATGGCTGAGAGCAGGGTGTCGGACATGCCGCGCGAGCTGATCGAGGTGGTGACAAACTCGCTCGCCACCGGGGCCACGGCGGGGTCGTTGGGCTCGGGGCGCAAGATGGAGGCCACGTTCATGTGGACATCACCCCCCAAGGTCACGACGTCGCTGAGTTTGGCGGCGGCGATGGTGTCGAGCAGGCGGCGACGGGCCAACGGATAGCCGTCCCATCCGTCGGTATAGGTGGTTATGCCCAGCGGCGAGTTGATGCGTGTGGACGCGATGACGGAGCTTTGGGCCAGCACCTTCCACTGGCGTTGGCTCTGGCGCAAACCCTCGTACAGCCATTGTTCTTGGGCCGCGCCCAACATGCTGCGTCGCGCTTGCGCCAATTCGGCGCATTGCAGCACCACGCGGCCGCCGCCTTTGACCGGGTCAGGGCAGGCCTGCGGGTCGCGGTATTGGCGGCAATCGAGGGTCCAGAGATCGGCCAGCCGGCCCCAGGCCAGGCGATCGTGCAAGCGCATCGAGGCACCATAGGGCGACGCGGAGTCGGGCGCCAGGCGCAGCGGCTGGTGCTCAAAGTAGGCGCGGTAGGCGGCCGCCCGCCGGGCCAGGAATACCGCCGGGTCGGTGCGCGCCGGGTCGGTTTGGTTGGCATAGTCATTGACGACCTCGTGGTCGTCCCACATGAGGACCCAGGGGTGGGCGGCATGACTGGCCTGCAAATCGGGGTCGGATTTGTATTGGGCATAGTGCTCACGGTATTCACCCAGTGTCTTGGGGTCGTTGACGCGGTGCGCACGCACCCGATTGCGCGGGTTGCTGTTTTCGTAGATGTAATCGCCCACGAACAACACCAGGTCGAGGTCCTGGCGGGCGATGTCGCGGTGGGCCACATAGTGGCCATGCTCATAGTTCTGGCACGAAGCCAGGGCCAGGCGCAGTCGGGTGACATCGGCGTCGGGGGCCGGGGCGGTCTGGGTGCGGCCCAAGGGGCTGGTGGCGTCGCCACAGATGAAGCGATACCAGTATGAGCGGGCGGGCGTGAGCCCTTGCAGGGTGACATGAACGCTGTGGCCACGTTGGGCGTCGGTGCGCCATTCGCCACGCAGCACCAAGCGGCGCATGGCTTCGTCGGCATAGACCTCATAGCGACCGGACAAGCCGTCGGGGTCG
>JBEAZY010000003.1:0-31207 GCA_041159205.1 Pseudomonadota bacterium | reverse complement strand
AACCAGACGGTGGCCGACCCGGAGGTGCGCGACAAACTGGCGCGCTTGGGCATCGAAGCCACCGGGGGGACCCCGGGGGCCTTCCAGACCTTGCTCAAGACCGAATACGACAAATGGCGCCGCATCATTGACGAGCGCAAGATCACCACCGACTAGTCATACCCCGGTTCACTCAGTTGACAACCGATTTCACTGTGCCCCGACATAATCCAAACCCATGAAGTTCAATTACGCCAATCCTTATCCCATGGCCCGTTTGCCGGTGTTTGCCCGCAATGCGGTTTCCACCTCTCACCCGCTGGCCGCCCAGGCCGGTTTGCGCATGCTTTGGGCCGGCGGCAGCGCGGTCGATGCCGCCATTGCCGCGGCCGCCACCATCATGATCACCGAGCCGGTCAGCAACGGCCTGGGCTCAGACGCCTTTGCCATTTTGTGGGATGGCAAAGAGTTGCAGGGCCTGAACGCCTCGGGCACCGCACCGGCGGCCTGGACCCCCGAATACTTTCAACGCAAATACGGTGACGGCTGTATGACGCCGCCCAAGCGGGGCCTGGACTCAGTCACAGTTCCCGGCGCCATCGCCGGTTGGGTCGCCTTGCACGAGCGCTATGGCAAGTTGCCTTTCGAAGACTTGATGCAGCCCGCCATCGAGGTCGCCGAACGGGGTTATCTGGTGCCCATCGTGGTGCAGTCGAAGTGGCTGGCTGCGACCGATGAATTGCGCGCGCAGCCCGGTTTCACCGAGTCTTTTTTGCCTTGGGGGCGCGCCCCCGAGGTGGGCGAGTTGTTCCGCTTTCCGGCGGCGGCGCGTGCTTTGCGCGCCATCGCCAAGACCAAAGGGCAGGCCTTTTATCAAGGCGAAATCGCCCAGGCGCTGGAAAAATTCTCTGATGCTCACGGGGGCTCGCTGAAGGTGTCTGACCTGGCGGCCTACCGGCCCGAGTGGGTCAAGCCGCTGGCCAAAGACTATCGCGGCTACACCCTGCATGAAATCCCGCCCAACGGGCAAGGCATCGCGGCCCAGATCGCGCTGGGCATTCTGAGCCACTTCGATTTGGCGTCCATGCCGCTGGACGGCGCGCAGGCCGAGCACCTGAAAATAGAGGCCATGAAACTGGCCTTTGCCGACACCTACCGCTATGTCGCGCAACAAGATGCCATGGAAATCACGCCTGAACAGATGCTGGACGACGCTTACCTGGCCAGCCGTGCCCGCCTGATCGACCCCAAGCGCGCGCAAGACTTCAAGGCCGGCAACCCGGTCAAGGGCGGCACCATTTATCTGACCGCCGCCGACGAGAGCGGCATGATGATCAGCTTCATCCAGAGCAACTACATGGGCTTTGGCTCGGGCTGCGTCGAGCCGGGCTTTGGCATCAGCCTGCAAAACCGGGGCCATGGTTTTAGCGCTTCGCCCAAGGGGGCCAATCGCGCCAATTTGGTGGCGCCGGGCAAGCGACCCTTCCACACCATCATCCCGGCGTTTCTGACGCAAAACGGCCAGCCCGTCATGAGCTTTGGCGTCATGGGTGGCAATATGCAGCCCCAAGGCCATATGCAAACGCTGGTGCGCATGATCGACCATGCCCAAAACCCCCAGGCCGCTTGCGATGCGCCGCGCTGGCGCTTCAACACGGGTCTGGAGATTAACGCCGAACCCACCATGCCCGCCGCCACGGTGCAGGGCCTCAAAGACCTGGGGCATCAGATCGCTGTCATCAACGACAGCTATCAGGACTTTGGGGCCGGTCAGTTCATCTGGCGCACCGGTGACCCGGCGGTCGAGGGCTATGTGGTGGCCAGCGATTCGCGCCGCGATGGTCTGGCTGCCGGCTTCTGATTGACCCGCCCGGCATGACCCCGTCACCCGCCGCCGTCTTGCCCGCAGTGCATCGGGCCGGGCTGTGGCTGGCCGTGGCCGGGGCCATTGCCTTCAGCGGCAAGGCCATCATCGTCAAACTGGCCTACCGCTACCCGGTCGATGCGGCCACGCTCATCATGTACCGCATGCTGTTTGCCTTGCCGCTGTTTTTGCTCATGGCCTGGTGGGCCGAGCGACAGCCCTCGGCGCGTGCCCAGCCCCTGAGCCGCAAAGATGTGATGGGCATCGTTGGCTTGGGTTTCATGGGTTACTACCTGTCGAGCTACCTCGACTTTTTGGGCTTGCAGTACGTCAGCGCCGGTCTGGAGCGGCTGATTCTGTACCTCAACCCGACCCTGGTGCTGGTGCTGGGCTGGCTGATCTACCGGCGTGCCGTGCAGGCGCGTCGCATGCTGGCTATGGCGGTCAGCTACAGCGGGGTCTTGCTGGTGTTTGGGCACGAGGTGCTCTGGGCGGGCGAACAGGTGGCCTTGGGCGCGCTATTGGTTTTTTTGAGCGCCGTCACCTATGCCCTCTATCTCATATACAGTGGTGAACTGGTCAAACGTTTGGGTTCGATGCGCCTGGTGGGGTGGGCCAGTTCGGTGGCTTGTCTGTTTTGCATCGTCCAGTTTTTGTTGTTTCGCCCGCTCGAAGCCGCATGGGTGCCCGCACCCGTGATTGCCTTGTCGGTTCTCAATGCAGTGGCATGCACCGTGGCCCCTGTGTTGCTGGTGATGATGGCGATCGAGCGCATCGGACCTGGATTGACCGCCCAGACTGGCATGGTGGGCCCGATGTCGACCATCGCCATGGGCGTGCTGATTTTGGATGAACCCCTGAACGCCTGGATCGGCGTGGGCACCTTGCTGGTGCTGGGGGGCGTTTTCATGGTTTCTCGTCAAGGAGCAAAGTAAATGGATCTGGGCATCAAAGGCAAATGGGCGCTGGTTGGCGGCGCCAGCAAAGGTTTGGGTTTGGGTTGCGCCCGTGCGCTGGCTCACGAGGGGGTTCATGTGGTCATGGTGGCGCGAGGCGCCGATGCGCTCAATGCCAGCGCTCAGGCCCTGCAAAAAGAAGTCGGGGCGCAGACCAGGGTGCTGGCTGTGGCGGTCGATATCACCACCGAGGCCGGTCGGGAAGCCATCTGGTCGGTCAGCGGTGGACCGGGCAAGGCCTATGACATCGTGGTCACCAACGCGGGTGGCCCGCCCCCGGGCGATTTCCGCGATTGGGGCCGCGAGCAGTGGATCAAGGCGGTCGACGCCAACATGCTCACCCCCATCGAGCTGATCAAAGTCACGGTCGACGGCATGGCCGAGCGAGGCTTTGGCCGCATCATCAACATCACCTCGGGCGCGGTCAAGGCCCCCATCGATGTGCTGGGTTTATCCAACGGCGCGCGATCGGGCCTGACGGGCTTTGTGGCCGGGGTGGCGCGCCAGACCCGCCTGGCCTCGCGCAACGTCACCATCAATAACCTGTTGCCCGGTGCCTTTGATACCGACCGCATCCGCACCACCCTGAAAGGTGCTGCCGAGAAAGCCGGCAAATCGGTGGAAGAGGTGGCCGAAATGCGCAAAAAGACCATTCCGGCCCAGCGCTTTGGCAATGCCGAAGAATTTGGTCAGACCTGCGCTTTTTTGTGCAGCGCGCACGCCAGTTACATCACGGGGCAGAACATCCTGACCGATGGCGGGGCCTACCCTGGCACGTACTGAGGCCAACGCCCCGCGTTGAGCACCCTGCTTTTTCCTTTCAAGCCCGGCAAGCAAGGTGCATCTTGCGTTGCTCAGAAAGCGAGGGCTACTTCCTGGACGACACCACGATGCCGCCCACAATCAGCGCAAAAGCGATGGCGTGATACACCTTGGGGGTGTCGCCCAACACCAGGCTGGACATGATGGCGGCAAAGAGCGGGGTGAGATTGGCAAAGAACCCCGCCACACCGGGCCCGACCCGCTGTACCCCCAGGCCCCAGAACCGATAGGCCAGCACGGCGGGCCCGATGGCAATCGCCAGGATGGCACCTGCCAGGGGCCAACCCCAGTCGATGTGCGCATCAAGATACGCCCATTCCATACCTGCAAATAAGCCAGACCAGACCAGGCCGTAGGCCAGCTGGGCCATTAAAAAGCCGGCCCAATCGCGTCTTAATTCAGCCGGGTCGTGCGCTTGCGCCAACAACCAGCTGTACCAGGCCCAACTGGCCGTGGCCAACAAAACGAACAAATCGCCCACCACCCACTTGACTTGCAGTAAGTTGTGCCAATCGCCGCGACTGAGTACCGTCAGCACCCCCAGAATCGACATTGCCGCCCCCAGCCATTGGCGTTTGCGCACCGACTGACCAAAGAAGAGGGCGCCCAGGCCCAACATGAATACCGGTGTGCTCGATGCCACCAGCGTGATGTTGATAGGGCTGGAGGTTTGCAGGGCCAAATATTGAAAACTGTTGTAGGTGCCTATTCCCAAAAAACCGATCAGGGCATAACGGCGCCACAAGCCCCAGATGGGGCTGCCTGGCAACAGCACCCGCCAGGCCAGCGGCAATACGATCAAAAATGCCGCGAACCAACGCAAAAAATTCAAGGTGATCGGCGGGCATAAATCCTGGATGATGCGCCCCAGCACCACATTGCCCGCCCAGAAAAAAGGGGGGATGAGCAGCATGGCGATGGTCTGGGGTGTCAAATGAGGCACAGCGGTCATGGGCAAACTATACCCAGATCAGGCCACTCGGGCATGTCGCTTGTGGCACCATAGCGGGTTGACCCAAAAGCACACAGGAGAACCTATGACCCGCGCCGTTCGCATAGACCGCCATGGCGGTCCTGAAGAAATGAAAATCGTTGATGTCACCGTGGGCGAACCCGGGCCGGGCGAGATCCGCATCCGCCACAAGGCGGTTGGCCTGAACTTCATCGATGTGTATCAACGCACCGGGCTCTATCCCTTGCCCATGCCTGCTTTCATGGGCAACGAGGCGTCGGGCATCGTTGAGGCCGTCGGCCCCGGCGTCACCCACCTGAAGGTCGGTGACCGTGCCGCTTATGCCAGCCGCCCACCCGGGGCCTACTGCGATGTGCGTGTCATGCCGGCCGCCACCGTGTGCAAACTGCCCGAAGTGATTTCATTTGAAACTGGCGCTGCCATGATGCTCAAGGGACTGACCGCCCAATACCTGCTCAAGCGCACCCTGCCGCAAGGCGGCCTGCACGCCGGCGACCACATCCTCTTTCACGCCGCTGCGGGCGGCGTGGGGCTGATCGCCTGTCAATGGGCCAAGGCATTGGGTTTGCAACTGATAGGCACCGCCGGCAGCGATGACAAATGCGCACTGGCCCAAGCCAATGGCGCAGCCCATGTCATCAACTACAACAAGGAAGATTTTCTGGCGCGCGTCAAAGATATCACCGGCGGCAAGGGCGTGAAGGTGGTCTATGACTCTGTCGGCAAGGACACCTGGGCCAAGTCACTGGATTGTCTGAGTCCTTTCGGCCTGATGGCTTCGTTTGGCAATGCCTCCGGCCCGGTGCCTGACTTCTCGCCCGGCATTTTGGCCGCCAAAGGTTCAATTTACGTCACCCGTCAAACCCTCTTTACCCACATGAGCAACCGCGAGACCTGCCAGTCGATGGCCGATGATCTGTTTGATGTGGTCAGCCGTGGTCTGGTCAAGATTCCCATCGACCAGACCTATCCGCTGGAACAGGTGCAACAAGCGCACATTGACCTTGAGTCGCGCAAGACCACCGGTTGCACCATCATCACCCTCTGAGGGGTAGAGACCGGGCACGGTCGGGCCCGGGCACAGCCTTGGGCCCGGGTTTTAGCGCCCCCGCCGCACCCGCAGAAACTCGTCGAGCAGCAGGCAGGCCGCGCCCAGGGAGATGGCGCTGTCGGCCAGGTTAAAGGCCGGAAAGTGCCCGCCCGCAAAAATGGGTGCCAGCCAGTCAAAGTGAAAGTCGAGAAAATCGATCACATGGCCATGCACCAGGCGGTCGATCACATTGCCCACCGCGCCGCCCAGCAGCATCGACAAAGCGAAGGCAAATAATTTTTGCTGGGCGTGGTTGCGCAACAACCAAAGCATGAAGAGTGCCGCACCCACCCCCAAGGCGGTGAAAAACCAGCGTTGCCACCCCCCTGCATCGGAGAGGAAAGAAAACGCCGCCCCTTCGTTGTGGACCCGCACCAGATTAAAAAACGAGGTCACCGGCTGGCTGTGCCACAGTTCGAACTGCGCCACCACCCACCCTTTGCTCAACTGATCCAGCACCAGCACCAGCGTGGCCAACGCCAGCCAGATCGCCCAGCCTTGTCGAGACTTGGCCATGGTCAGGCGAAGCGGCGGCTTTCGCCGTCACCGTGTAAATTGCTGACGCAGCGGCCACACAGACCCTCGTGGCCATGTTGACCCACATCGTCGGCGTAGTGCCAACAACGCTCGCATTTGATGGCCTGGCTCACGCGTGGCGTGACCCGCGTTTCTGGGCCTGGGGTCAGGTGCACTTTCGATGTGATGAACACAAATTTCAGGTCCTCGCCCAGGCTGGCCAGCGCGGCGAGGTCTTCGCCCTGGGCCTGCACCTCGATCTCGGCTTGCAGCGATGCACCCACCTGACCGGCGGCGCGCAACGCCTCGATTTCTTTGTTGGCCATTTCGCGCACGGCCCTGATCCGTGCCCACTTCTCCAGCAAGGCGGGCTCGGGCTCGGGCAAATGCGCATAGGTTTCTGTGAACACCGTCTCGCCCTGTTTCAGCACCTGCCAGGCTTCTTCGGCGGTGAAGCTCAGGAACGGCGCCATCCAGCGCAGCATGGCCTGCGTGATGTGCCACAGGGCGGTTTGTGCGCTGCGTCGGGCCAGCGACTTCGGTGCGGTGGTGTACAGGCGGTCTTTGAGGATGTCGAGGTAAAACGCCCCCAGGTCTTCCGAGCAATAGACCTGCAGTTTGGACACCACCGGGTGAAATTCGTACTGGCCGAAGTGGCCGCCTTCAAAGACGCCACGTTGGGCATTGAAGTGCCCCACGATGTCAGCCTGCAATTCGGCGGCGCGCGCCAGCGCGTAGCGGTCGATTTCCAGCCACTGATCGGCAGGCACGGCATCGGTGGCCGGATGGAAGTCGCTGGTGTTGGCCAGCAGGAACCGCAAGGTGTTGCGAATGCGCCGATAGGCATCGACCACCCGCGCCAGGATTTTGTCATCGATATTGAGGTCGCCCGAATAGTCGGTCGAGGCCACCCAAAGCCGCACGATCTCGGCCCCCATTTTGTCAGTGACTTCCTGCGGAATGACCACATTGCCCAGGCTCTTGGACATTTTGCGGCCCTGCCCGTCGGTGGCAAAACCGTGCGTCAACAGGCCCCGGTAGGGCGCGCGTCCAAACAGCGCGCAGCCCAGCAACAGCGATGAGTGAAACCAGCCCCGGTGCTGGTCATGGCCTTCCAGGTACAGGTCTGCTTCCGGGCCTTCTTCGTGATGAGGCTTGCGGCCATAGGCCTGCATGCTGTAGCCCTCGTGGCTGCCGCGCAGCACATGCCAAAAGGTCGATCCCGAGTCAAACCACACCTCCAGAATGTCGGTGCTCTTGGTGTAGTGTTCGGCGTCGGTCCCCAGAATGTCGGCGGCGCTCACCCGGCTCCAGGCCTCGATGCCGCCGCGTTCGACGATGTCGGCGGCCTGATCCATGATCTCCAGCGTGCGGGGGTGCAACTCGCCACTGTCCTTGTGTAAAAAGAAGGGCACCGGCACGCCCCAGCTGCGCTGGCGCGAGATGCACCAGTCGGGCCGGTTGGCGATCATGTCGCGCAGCCGCGATTGACCGTTTTCCGGGTAAAAGCGGGTGTCCGCTATGGCTTGCAAGGCCATCTGCCTCAGGGTTAGCCGGGGCTTGAGCTTGGGGTTCTCGAACACCCCCGTGCCCTCGTCCATGCGAATGAACCACTGCGGCGCGGCGCGGTAGATGACCGGCGTTTTGTGGCGCCAGCAGTGCGGGTAGCTGTGCGTGATGGGCGTGCTGGCCAACAGGCGGCCCGCGTCGCGCAGGGTTTGCAAAATGACGGGAACCGCCTTCCAGATGTGTTGGCCTCCGAACAGGGCAAATTCAGGCGCATAGGCGCCCTGGCCCTGCACCGGGTTCAAGATGTCGCGCGGTGTCATGCCGTGCGCGATGCACGAGTTGTAGTCGTCCACGCCGTAGGCCGGGGCAGAGTGAACGATGCCGGTGCCGTCTCCTTCGCCGACATAATCGGCCAGATACACTGGCGAGACCCGGTCAAAGGCGCTGTCCACATGCGCCAGCGGGTGCCGGAACTCGATGCGGTCCAGGGCCTGACCTTTGGCGGTGGCCAGTACCTGGCCGCTCAGGCCATAGCGTTCAAGACAGGCTTGCACACGCGATGCCGCCAGCAGCAACACGCCACGCCCGGTTTGCACCAGCGCGTAGTCGATTTCGGGGTTGGCGTTCAGCGCCTGGTTGGCCGGTATGGTCCAGGCGGTGGTGGTCCAGATCACCGCATAGGCGTCTGCCGGCAGGCTGGCCAGTCCAAAAGCTTGGGCCAGTCGCTCGGGCTGGGCACACAAAAAGGCCACGTCCAGCGTGTCACTCTTTTTGTCGGCGTATTCAATCTCAAACTCGGCCAGCGATGATGCACAGTCGAAGCACCAGTACACGGGCTTGAGGCCTCGATAGACAAAGCCACGCTCGATCACTTGTTTGAAGGCACGCAATTGACCGGCTTCATTGACCGGGTCCATGGTGCGGTAGGGGGTGTCCCATTCGCCCAGCACCCCCAGTCGTTGAAAGTCGGCCTTTTGCTGGGCGATTTGTTCGGTCGCGTAGGCGCGACTCTTGGCCTGCATATCGTCTCGACTCAGGTGGCGACCATGTTCTTTTTCAATGGCGTTTTCAATCGGCAAGCCGTGGCAGTCCCAGCCGGGAATGTATTGGGCGTCAAAACCGGCCAGTTGGCGGCTTTTGACGATCATGTCTTTGAGCACTTTGTTCAGGGCATGGCCGATGTGCAACTTGCCGTTGGCATAGGGCGGCCCATCGTGCAACACAAAAAGAGGGGCACCCTGACGGGCCAGGCGCAATTTCTTGTACAAACCTTGGCTTTGCCAGGCTTGAGCCCAGGCCGGCTCGCGTTTGGGCAGGTCACCTCGCATGGGAAAAGGCGTATCGGGCAAATTCAGACTGCTGCGGGTATCGCTGGTGTTCTTGGTGTTCATGGGGCAGGGGGGTCAATCGGGCGGGGCCAGGGACAGGACAAGCCTGCTTGGGTGGGCGGGGGTAAAGCAAGGCGCCAGGCGCCTCGCCTCAAATTCGGTCGCGCGTGGTCTGACGCCGCGTGTGGGCATGCGAGGGGCGTTGGGCAAACCACTGTCGTGCGTCTTCGCAGTCTTGGGCGATGCCTTTTTGCAGGGCCTCCAGACCGTCGTACTTTCGCTCGTCGTGTAGTTTGTGCAGCAATTCCACGCGCACGATTTTAGCGTAGCCCCCATCCAGGCCCAGATGGCTTGGCCATTCCAGACAATGGGTCTCCAGCAACACCTGTCCACGGTTGACATCGTTGGGGTCCAGGGTGGGGCGCACGCCCAGGCTGGCCACGGCAGGCAGGGCATGCTCAGCCAGCCCCCAAACCTGAGCCACAAAGATGCCCCGGGTGGCCGGTTTCTTGTGCCTGAAGCGCAGATTCAGGGTGCGGCAACCCAACTCACGGCCCAGGCGCGCCCCGGCCACGACATGGCCCGAGATCGCATAGGGTCGCCCCAAGAGTTGGGCCGCTTCGGCCATGGCGCCATTCGCCAGCACCTCACGCACGGCCGAACTGCTGACCCGCAAGCGGCCATGTCGGAACGGTGGCAAAGCCGGACTGGGCCCGCCTTTCATGCCAGGGCGGGGGTCTGAAATCTCATAACTGTTCATGCGGGCCACATCAAAACCGTGGGTTTCACCCGCCTGAACCAGCATGTCATAGTCGCCGGCCCGTTTGGCGCCAAAGCGGAAATCGTCGCCCACCAGCACATACCGGACCCCCAGGCCGTCGAGCAAGACCTCGCGGATGAAGTCATCCGGGCTTTGCGAGGCAAACCGGGCATTGAAGGGCAGGATGATGCACTGGTCCACCCCGCAGCGTTGCAATTCGCTCAGTTTGTCGCGCAAGGTGGCGATGCGCTCGGGGGCCAATTCGGGTTTGCCGGTCTGCTTGGCAAAAAAATCGCGCGGGTGCGGCTCGAAGGTCATCACGCAACTGGGCACCCCCCGGTGTTCGGCTTCCGAGCGCAACAAGGCCAACATGGCCTGATGCCCCCGGTGTACCCCGTCGAAGTTACCGATGGTGAGCGCACAGGCCTCGGCCAAACGGGGGTGGTGGAATCCGCGAAAGACTTGCATGATGGCTCAGAGCATGACACAAAAATGGGGCAAAAACAGGCTATATTGTCACAGGAGTTGGTTCGGTGTACTGTTGACCATAGGAGGTTCGCCTTGAAGGTCCTGAAGTTGTCGGCCCAGGGACTGCCACAGTCCTGGATTTCCCTGGAGCAAGCGGTCATCCACTATGCATCCCAAGAAGTGCGTTGGGAGGCCGGCGGTGAAGTCGCTGTCTTTCGCGGCGGCCACAACGCCGTCAGCGGGCAGCAGTCGATCATCACGGTCAACAGCATCATCGGCACCAAAGGCGTTCCAAACATCAACCCCTTTGAGCTTCGCCCCGGCCTTACCAACAGCAAACTGTTTGCCCGTGACCGCAACATCTGCGCCTATTGCGGTGACCATTTCCATGAAACCGAGCTGACCCGCGAGCACATCGTGCCGTTTGCCCAGAATGGCCGCGACCATTGGATGAACGTGGTCACCGCCTGCCGCGCCTGCAACGCCCGCAAGGCCAACCGCACGCCGGAGCAGGCGCGCATGCCATTGCTCTATGCGCCTTATGTGCCCAGCCTTTGGGAAGATTTCATTCTGCGCAACCGGCGCATCCTGGCGGACCAGATGGAGTTCCTGATGGCGCACCTGCCGCGCCATTCGCGCTTGGTGGCTTGAGCCAGAAATTGGGGTCACAGAAATTGGGGTCAGACCCCAATTTCTGTGACCCCAATTTCTGCAATTTACGCAAACGCTCGGCCACCGCCTGCGGATAGATGCGGTGCTCCTGACTGAGCACCCGCGCCGCCAGCGTGTCAGCGTTGTCGCCCAAGAGCACCGGCACCACCGCCTGCGCCAGGATCGGCCCGTGATCGAGTTCGGCGGTCACTTCGTGCACCGTGGCACCGGCATAGCGGCAACCCGCATCGATGGCCCGATGATGGGTGTGCAAGCCTGTGAAGGCGGGCAGCAGCGAGGGGTGGATATTGAGCAGTCGCCCGGCATAGTGGGCCACAAAGCCGGGCGTCAAAATGCGCATGAACCCGGCCAGCAAGACCAGCACGGGCGCATGTGCGTCGATGTGCCGGATCAGTTCGGCCTCAAATGATTCACGCGGTTGAGCGGCCTGAGCATGTGCGCGGTGATCAACCACGGCGGTGGCCAAGCCTTGCTCGCGGGCCCAGGCCAGGCCTGGTGCGTCGGGCCGGTTGCTCAGCACCAGCGCAACTCTGGCCCCGTAGCGCCCGGCCCAGTCTTCGCGACGGCTGGTCTCGACCAGGGCGCGCATGTTCGAGCCTCCGCCCGAGATCAAGATCACAATGTGGTTCATGGGGGTCATTGTGACTCAAGCCCCGTCGCCCCCAGGGCGGTCCTGCAAAACCCGCTGCGTGCAGGTGGCGCCCGGCTATGCGGCGCCACGACGCTTGGGCTTAGGCAGGTCTTTCATAAGGGTTTATACTAAAAAAGCACGATCGTGCTAAAACATGGGTTGTCACCGGAGAAAACGCCATGGATCTTGCCTTTACCCCCGAAGAAGAAGCCTTTCGTCAAGAGGTCCGCGCCTGGGTGCGCCAAAACTTGCCCAAGGATACTGCCCACAAAGTCCACAACGCCTTGCGCCTGACGCGTGAGGACATGCAAAACTGGGCCAGGATTCTGGGCAAAAAGGGTTGGCTGGGCTACGGTTGGCCCCAACAATTTGGCGGGCCGGGCTGGAGCGCCGTGCAAAAGCACTTGTTCGAAGAAGAGTGCGCTCTGGCGGGTGCGCCGCGCATTGTTCCCTTTGGCCCGGTGATGGTCGCGCCCGTCATCATGGCTTTTGGTTCGCCTGAGCAACATCGACGTTTTTTGCCCGGCATCGCCAGCGGTGAAGTCTGGTGGAGTCAGGGCTATAGCGAGCCCGGTTCCGGTTCTGACCTGGCCTCTCTCAAAACCCGCGCTGAGCGCGTCGGTGACAAATACATCGTCAACGGGCAAAAGACCTGGACCACTCTGGGACAGTTTGGCGAGTGGATTTTTTGCCTGGTGCGCACCAGCAATGAAGGCAAACCGCAAACCGGAATCTCTTTTTTGCTGATCGACATGAAATCCAAAGGCGTCTCGGTGCGACCCATCAAATTGCTCGATGGCGAATGCGAGGTCAACGAGGTTTGGTTCGATAACGTCGAGGTGCCCGCCGAGAATCTGGTCGGGCAGGAAAACAAAGGCTGGGATTACGCCAAATACCTGTTGGCGCACGAGCGCACCAACATCGCAGATGTCAACCGTGCCAAGCGTGAGTTGGAGCGCCTCAAGCGCATCGCCAAGGCCGAGGGGGTGTACGACGATGTGCGTTTCCGCGATGAGATCGCCAAACTGGAAGTGGACATCGTGGCCCTGGAAATGTTGGTATTGCGCGTGCTCAGTGCCGAAAAATCAGGCAAACAGTCGCTGGACATTGCAGGGTTGCTCAAAATCCGGGGCAGCGAAATCCAGCAACGCTACAGCGAGCTGATGATGCTGGCCGCAGGTCCGTATAGCCTGCCCTTCATCACCGAAGCCATGGAGGCGGGGTGGCAGGGCGATCATGTCGGGGCTTTGCATTGCGCACCGCTGGCCTCAACCTATTTCAATATGCGCAAAACCACCATTTACGGTGGCTCCAACGAAGTGCAGCGCAATATCGTGGCACAGACCGTGCTGGGCTAAAGAGGGACAACATCATGGATTTCAATTTCAGCGAAGACCAGCAACAACTGCGCGACGCGGTCGCCAAGTGGGTCGAAAAGGGCTATGACTTCGAGCGCCGCCGCCACACCGTGGCCCAGGGGGGCTTCAGCCGCGAAGCCTATGCTGAGCTGGCCGAATTGGGCCTGACCGGTTTGGCCTTGCCCGAATCGATGGGCGGCCTGGGGATGGGGCCCGTTGAGGCGATGGTGGTCATGGAAGAGCTAGGGCGCGGCATTGTGCTCGAACCCTTGTCCCAGTCGATCATGGCCGGGGTGGTGTTGGCCCATTACGCCGGCGCAGAACTGCAGCAAGCTTGGGGGCCGCGCCTGGCCAGTGGCGAAGCCCTGGTGGTCTTGGCGCACCAGGAACGCCAGGCGCGATACCGCTTGGACCTTTGTGCCACCACCGCGCGTGCAGATGGGGGGGCTTATGCCCTGAGCGGCACCAAGAGCGTTGTGCCGGTCGGTGATCGGGCCGATGCCTTCATCGTGCCTGCCCAACGCGATGGCAGGATGGGCCTCTATCTGGTTCAGGCGGGTGCCTCCGGGGTGAGCACCCGTGGCTACCTGACACAGGATGGCGGGCGCGCTGCCGAGCTCAAACTGGATCAGGCCCCTGCCGCATTGATCACTGAGCAAGGTGCCGCAGCCCTGGCGCATGTCGTTGATGTCGGCATCGCTGCTTTGTGTGCTGAAGCCGTGGGTGCGATGGAAAAAACGTTGTCCCTTACAGTTGAATATATGAACACCCGCAAGCAGTTCGGGGTCACCATTGCCGCATTCCAGGCCTTGCGCCACCGTGTCGCCGATATGAAAATGCAGCTCGAACTCGCGCGCTCGATGAGCTACTACGCCACCCTGAAGCTGACCGCCCCGGCAGAAGAGCGCAGCCTGTCCATCAGCCGGGCCAAAGTCCAGTTGGGGCAGTCCATGCGCTTTGTCGGGCAACAGGCCATTCAGTTGCACGGCGGCATCGGTGTCACCGACGAGTACAGCGTCAGCCACTATTTCAAGCGCCTGACCCAGATCGAAATGACCCTGGGTGACAGCTTGCACCACCTGGCTCAGGTGAGTGCGGGCATGCAAGACACCGCTGCCGTTTTTGCCTGAACGGTTCAGTCCCCGCATGGGGTAAAACCCCGAGGGATTCGTCGATTGAGGTTATTGATCGGAAGATCAGCCAATCCTAGAATGCCCCATCATGCCAATAAGGGAACATTCATGAACAGTTCGCGCAAATTTCGTGTCGCCGTCATCGGCCTGGGATGGTGGGGGCAAACCATCGTCAAATATCTGAAAAACGCCCGCAACATCGATGCGGTGCTGGCCACCGACCTGAATGCCGAGGCGGGCCGCGCCTTCGCCCAGTCGCAAGGGGTTGAGTTCGCGCCCAGCTTCGAGTCGGCCATCAACGACCCGCGCGTCGAAGGGGTGGTGCTGTGCACCCCCCACTCGATGCATGCCGACCAGATGGTGGCCGTGGCGGCGGCCGGCAAACACATCTTTTGCGAAAAACCCCTGTGCCTGAACCGCGCCGATGTCTTGCGTGCCATGCAAGCCATACGCGATCGCAAGCTGACCCTGGCGGTCGGGCACGAGCGCCGTTTTGAGCCGCCGGTCATCAAAGCCATGGAGATGATCCACAGTGGAGTCATAGGCACCCCTCTGCAGATGGAGGCTAATTTCAGCCAGGACAAATTTCTTCAAATGGCGTCCGACAACTGGCGTTTGAATTCTGCCGAAGCCCCTGCCGGACCCATGACGGCCACCGGCATCCACTTGCTCGATCTTTCGGTGGGGGTCTTTGGCCCTGCAGAAACCGTATTTGCCAGCGTCAAGCAGTTGGGCAGCCCCCTGGTCAATGGCGATACATTGGCCATTTTGGCCACTTATAAGCGTGGCGGGCATGCCCTGATCAGCGCCATTTTGGCCACGCCATTTGCCGGGCGCTTTGCCGTTTTTGGCAGCAAGGGCTGGGTTGAGGTGCGCGACAAGACCCACCCCGAAGCTTCTACCGGCTGGACCATGAATTGGCATATCCGGGGCGAGGAAGTTCAAACGGCCTCTTACGACCCCCATCCTGCCGTGCTCTCCAATCTGGAGGCTTTTGCCGAAGCGGCCATGGGTGGCAAGCCCTACCCAGTGCCGCAAGAGCAAATGCTGGCCAACATCTGTGCCCTGGAAGCGGTGGTCAAGTCCACCCGCAGCGGCAAGGTCGAAACGGTCGAGAACTGATCGGGCCACCTGTCTCGCGATCAGACCCTGGCCCGGTGCCAAAAAAAACGCCTCCCACAGGGGAGGCGTTTTGACATGCCATCGAATCAGCGCTTGCGCTTGATCTTGAACAACTTGGCGGCATTGCCGCCGGTGATCAGGTCACGGTCAGTTTTTGACAGTTTCTTGACCGCTGCCACCAGGCCCAGAGGATCGACTTCCGCCATGTCGTAGGGGTAGTCGGTGCCCAGCACGACCCGATCAGCCCCATAGCGGTCGATGAGGTTTTTCAGCATGCCCGGATCGAAGGTGATGGTGTCGAAGTAGAAATTCTTTTCCAGATAGGTCGAGGGCTTTTTCTTGATCACGCGGCGGCAATCGGCGCGCGCACCCCAGGCATGGTCCATGCGTGCCCAGTAATGCGACAAATAGGCACCGCCGTGGGCGAGGATGATGCGCAACTTGGGGTTGCGGGCCAGCACGCCATCAAAAATCAGATGGCTGACCGCGACCGTGGTGTCCAGCGGATTGCCGATCACGTTGTTGAAATAGTGGTCGGTCAGACGTTCGGCCTGGGTGTAGCCGTTGGGGTGCATGAACAAGGTCACGCCCAATTCAGCCGCGCGTTTGAAGAATTTTTCCAATTTCAGCGCAGGGTCGGTCAATTCTTTACCGGCCACATTGGTGCCGATTTCAATGCCCTTGAGCCCCAGCTTCTGGACCGCGTATTCCAGTTCGCGCACGGCTGCGGTCGCGTCTTGCAGCGGCACGGTGCCCATGCCCACCAAGCGGTCGGGGTATTGGGCCACCAGTTTGGCGATGCCTTCATTGACGGCACGCGCCAGGGTGGCGCCCATTTTCGCGGGTGCGAAGTAGTAGTACTGGAATGGCGCCGGGGACACCACCTGGACATCAATGCCCATGCGGTCCATGTCTTTGATGCGCACTTCCACATCTGAGAGCATGGCGCCACGCTCGGCCATTTGTTTGGCGTTCACATCACGGGTGTGCTTATTGGCATAGATGAAAGGGTATTCCTGCTGGCCGGGGTTCAAAGAGGCTGCCTTTTGGGCCACTTCCGGGTTGAAGTAGTGGCAGTGCACGTCCACATTCAAATGTCCGTCGCTGCGGCCGGAGAGTTTCTTGGCGGTCAACGAGGTGAACAACTTGGGTTGCCCCTTGTGTTGGTGGTAAGCGTGTTGGCAAGTGGGGGAACAGGTGAACAACATGAGGAACTCCGTAGGAAGAATGGGGGCAGTTTAATGGAAGCGGGAGAATCAGGCGGATCGGGCGATGAAATCGGTCAGATGATGCACAAAATCCTGTGGGCGCTGCATCGGGCTGATGTGTCCGCAGGGGTCCAGCACCACGCACCGGCTGCCCTTGACCTCACCCGCCATGGCCTGCATTTCGCTCACGGGCGCGCCACCGTCTTGGGCCCCCGCCAGATACAACACAGGCAGGTCGATCCGGTGCAAATGATCGTGCATGGCCATGCCCTTGATGGCATGCACGCATGACACATAACCCGATAAAGAGGTGGTGCGGATGATGTCCGACATGCGCCGCATCAGGGCTTGATCCCGGGTGCGCACATCTTCGGCAAACCAGCGCTCCAAAGTCGCCGGCACCAGGGCCTCTATGCCCTGGCTGCTGAACAGTTGCACCCGCTGGTCCCATCCGGCCATGCCTTCGGCGTTGATGCGGGCGCGACAGTTGCAGGCCATCAGGCCCAAAAGGCGTTCGGGTTTTTCCAGTGCCAGGGTCATGCCCGTCATGCCGCCCAGAGAAACCCCGGCCATCCAGGCCTGCTTGACCCCGGCGGCGTCGAGCACCGCCTCCAGGTCATGGGCCAGATCGGACAAGCTGGGCGTCCCGGTCTGGCAGGTGCTCTCGCCATGGCCCCGGGTGTCATAGGTGATTACCCGAAAGCGGGCTTGCAATTCAGGCAGAACTTTCTCCCACATGCGGGCATCGGTGGCCAGCGAGTTGGAGAGGACCAGCGCGGTCCCCTGGGCGGGGCCGGTGACGCTGTAAGCGATCCGGGCACCGTCTGCGAGGGTGATGTGGTGTTGGTGGCTCATGGTTTTCCCATAGAAAGTGGTTGAGTGCAGGCACGCAAGGCCAATGCATTGTATGATTTTGTTGATCTTATTATCAACAATCTATCAGGAGTTTCCATGGCTGGCAAAAAAAACAAAACGGTGGTGGGCCTCATAGGCATGGGCATCATGGGGTCGGCCATAGGCACCAACCTGCAAAAGTCAGGTTTTCACGTGCTGGGTGCCGAAGTGTCGGCCCCCACCCGAAAGCGCATGCAAAAACATGTCGCCGAAGTCTTTCCCGATGCCTCCACCTGGGTGGGGCGAACCCGCCACTTCATCACTTCGCTGCCCTCCAGCGCAGCGCTCATGCAAGTGGCCCAGTTGCTGGTCGATGCACACCGCAAGGCAGGGGTTAAAAACGCCAAGGCCGTACTGGCCGAAGTCAGCACCTTCCCCATCGCCGACAAGCAGGCGGCTCGCGATCTGTTGGCCTCGATAGGCATCACCATGCTCGATGCGCCTTTGTCGGGCACCGGGGCCCAGGCCAAGCTGCGAGACCTGACGGTCTATGCCAGCGGCGACAAGTCGGCCATCAAGGCCATGATGCCGGTGTTCAAGGGCTTCTCGCGCGAGCAGTTCGATGTGGGTGAATTCGGCAACGGCATGCGCATGAAGCTGGTCGCCAACCTGATGGTGGCCATCCACAATGTCTCGGCCGCTGAAGCCCTGCTCTTTGGCGTCAAGATGGGTCTTGACCCCAAGCGCACCGTGCAGGTGGTGGGTGGCGGTGCCGGTACTTCGCGCATGTTCCAAGTCCGTGGCCCGATGATGGCCACGCGCGGCTGGGCCGAGGCCACCATGAAAAACAAAGTCTGGCAAAAGGACATGACCATCATTCAAAACGCCCTGCAAGAGCTCAATGTGCCGGCCCCGTTGTTCTCCGCCTGCCTGCCCATTTACCTCTCTGCCATGTCGCAAGGCCATGAGCTCGACGACACGGCATCGGTTTACGCTGTGCTCGAACGCGCGGCCGGGGGCCGCTGATGAGCGCCCAGGCAGAGTTGACCGAAGCGCAAGTCCGGCAAAAGGCCTTTCGCAACGCCCTGGGTTCGTTCCCGACCGGGGTGACCATCATCACCACCCAAGACCCCGGCGATGGCCGTCTGACCGGCATCACGGTCAACAGCTTCAGCTCGGTCTCGCTGGACCCGCCTTTGGTGCTTTGGTCCCTGGCCCGCAAATCTCCCAACATTGATCAATTTGCGGTCGGTCGCCAACATGCCATTCACATCCTGTCGCAAAGCCAGAAAGACCTGGCCTACCATTTCGCGGCGCCCAAGCCGGATAAATTTGCCGGCATCGAGCACACTTTGGCGAGCGATTTCAAAGCCCCCATTCTGCCCGGCGCGACGGCTTGCTTTTATTGTGAAACCCACCAGTTGCTCGACGGTGGAGACCACCTGATCGTCCTGGCCCGCGTGTTGCGGCACGAGACCTCCGAACATGCGCCCTTGTTGTTTGCCAAGGGCACCATGATGAACCTGCCAGCCTGAGGAACAACCATGAATTTCGCCACCATTCGAGGGGTCCGCATTCATTACCGGGTTTGGGGTCACAAGGGCCCTTGGGTGGCGCTGGTCACCGGAGGCCGCAGGGGGTTTCAGGAATTCATGGCTTTTGCAGAAAAAATGGCGGCTCAGGGCTTTCAGGTGTTGTTGCATGATCGCCGCAACACCGGTGCATCCGACGTGCTGATCGCCGGAGACGACGGCGAGGAAGAAATCTGGGCCGATGACCTGGCCCTCTTGCTCGATCATCTCGGTGCCCAACAGGCCTATATCGGGGGCACATCATCGGGGGCCCGGCTCTCGATGCTGTTTTATTTGCGCCACCCCGAACGGGTCAAAGCCCTGCTGTTGATGCGCATCACCGGGGGTGACTTCGCCGCCGGCCGCTTGCCGCAAAACTACTATGGCCAGTTCATCGACGCCGCCAAAGCGGGCGGCATGAAGGCCGTCTGCGCCACCGAGCAGTACCAAGAGCGAATTGCCGCCAACCCGGCCAATGAAGCGCGGCTCATGGCCATGGACCCGGCCGAGTACATCCGCGTCATGAGTCATTGGCTCGATATTTTTCTGCGTGGGCCGCGCAAACCGGTGCTGGGCATGAGCGATGAGGCCATGGCCAGCATCAAGGTGCCCACCATCGTGGTGCCCGGCAACGACAACACCCATGCGTCGGTCAACGGCATTGCCGCTCATCAGCGCATTCCCGGCTCAGAGCTCTACCAGTTGCCGATCAGCGACGAGGACGTGCCCCTGTTGCCGTTCTCCGCCTGGGCCCATGTGGAAGACGAATTGACCCGGGCCTTGTGCGATTTCATGCGACGACACCCCTGACCCTACCCGACCTCAAGGAGAAAAATCATGAACCTGAGCCACTTCCGTTGGTTTCTGGCACCGGTGTTGGCCTTGACCGTGAGTTGGTCTGCCGCACAAACCTATCCCACCAAAGCCGTGCGCATCATCGAGCCTGCAGGCCCGGGCAGTGCGGTCGACGTGTTTGCCCGCAGACTGGCCACGCCCTTGTCCGAGCGCCTTGGACAAGCGGTGGTGGTGGATAACAAACCAGGCGGCAACAGCGCCATAGGCGCGCGCGAGGCGGCCCGCGCCCCGGCCGATGGTCACACCCTGTTTCACGCCAACATCAACAACTCGCTCAATGACTTGTTGACCAACGACCCCTGCTGCAAACTCAACGAGGCCTTGCAGCCCATCACTATGCTGACCAGCTCGCCCCTGGTCATGGTGGTGCCTCCTGCGCTGGGTGTCAAAACCCTGGCCGAGTACCAGGCTTGGGCCCGCGCCAACCCGGACAAGGCCACTTTTGCCTCGGGAGGCAGCGGCTCGGTCACCCAGCTGATCGGCACTAAGATGAACATGATCACCGGCCTGAAGGTGTTGGAAGTGCCCTATAAAGCCATCGGCGCCGAATTGCCAGACCTGTTGGCCGGGCATGTCAGCACCGCCTATCTGGCCCCGGTGGTGGTGGCCCAACTCATCAAATCGGGCAAGTTGGTGGCCCTGGGCGTGGCCGGTGCGCGCCGTGTGCCCATCATTGCCGATGTGCCGACCCTGACCGAACTGGGCTTGGGCGGGGCCATAGCCATGGGTTGGAACGGATTGTTTGTGCCCGCCGGCACCCCCAAACCGATCATTCAAAAACTGCAGTCCGAGGTGGCGGCGATCATGTCTACGCCTGCCTTTCAGCAAGAAGCCCGTGACCTGGGATACGAACTGGGGGGTGGCAGTGCAGATGAATTTGCGGCCTACATCAAGTCTGAACTGGATCGCTGGGGTCAGGTCATCCGCGACGGCAAAATCAAATAGGGGCGCTCGGTGGGACAATCGGGCCCATGCACCCCAAAGCTTTGCTCGATGCCTGCACCGAATTGGTGAAGCAGGCGCTCACCTTCGCCCACCCCGCCGATGCCGTGGTGTCGCGCTTTTTTCGCCAGCAGCACGGCAAGAATGCCTATGGCTCGCGCGACCGAGCGGTGCTGGCCGAAACGCTCTTTCATGTGTTGCGCCACAAATTGCGTTATGAACACATGGCCCCCTCGGGCAGTGGGCCCAAAGAACGTCGCCTGGCGATCCTGGGCTTTGCCCAGCACCTGATCGACCAAGGGCCCGATGCGCAGGGGTCGGTCGATTTTCTCAAAAGCGCCCTGACCGACGCAGAAAAGCAATGGCTAGACGCCTGCTTGGCCATCGACCCCGCGGCCTTGCTGGACCGGCACCGCTACAGCCTGCCCGATTGGCTGGATCAGGCGCTGCGCGGACGATGCGCCAGCCCCGACGAATTCAGGGCCATGGCCGCCGGTTTGCTGCAAAGCGCCCGCGTGGATCTGCGGGTCAATGCCCTTTGCGCCCGCCGGGATGAGGTGCAAGCCGAGTTGACCCGACTTGGCTTGCGCAGTGCCCCTACACCGTACTCGCCCTGGGGCTTGCGGCTGGAGGGCAAGCCTGCGTTGACCCGCACCGAACCTTTTGTGCGCGGTGCCATCGAGGTGCAGGATGAGGGTTCTCAATTGCTGGCGGCTCTGGTGGAGGCCAAGCGAGGCGAGATGGTGGTCGATTTCTGCGCCGGCGCAGGCGGCAAAACCTTGGCCCTGGGGGCGCAGATGCGCAGCACAGGTCGTCTGTATGCCTTTGACACGTCGGCGCACCGGCTGGATCAGCTCAAGCCCAGGCTGGCGCGCAGCGGCCTATCCAATGTCCACCCCGGCGTGATCGCCCATGAGCGCGACGACCGCATCAAACGACTCGGTGGCAAGATAGACCGGGTGCTGGTCGACGCCCCTTGCTCGGGTTTGGGCACCCTGCGCCGCAACCCTGACCTGAAGTGGCGTCAAAGCTTGGCGTCGGTGCAAGAAATGCAGGCCCGCCAGATCGCCATCTTGTCCAGTGCCGCCCGACTGCTCAAGCCCGGGGGGCGGCTGGTGTACGCCACCTGCAGCCTGTTGCCGGATGAAAACGAACAGGTGGTGACGGCATTCGAGGCCACGCACCCCGGCTGGCGCCCCGTGAATGCGGCCGAGGTCTTGCGCCGTTTGGGTGTGGCGCAGGCCGACGAGCTGTGTGGTGCCGAAGGCCGGTTTTTGCGCCTTTGGCCGCACCGGCATGGCACGGACGGCTTTTTTGCATCGATTTGGGAAGCGGCGTAAAATGTGTCTGTAATGTCAACGTTTGCCCGAACGAGTCCTTTAAGGTTCTTTCATGAATGAATTTCTAATACCTGGTTTTGAGTCGCTGCTGACTTTCCTCGACCGTGGCCTGCTGCACTGGTCCGGCTGGGCGATCCTGGCATACACCTTGTTCACCACCCACATCACCATCGCCGCAGTCACCATTTATTTGCACCGCCACCAGGCCCACCGCGCGCTTGACCTGCATTGGCTGCCTGCCCATTTCTTCCGCTTCTGGCTCTGGGTGGCCACCGGCATGCAAACCAAGGCTTGGGCGGCGATCCACCGCAAGCACCATGCCAAATGTGAAACCCCCGAAGACCCCCACAGCCCGCAGACCCGTGGCTTGGGCGAGGTCTTCTGGCGTGGGGCCGAGCTGTATCGTGCCGAAGCCAAAAACCCCGAGACCCTGGTCAAATACGGCCACGGCACCCCTAACGACTGGGTCGAAAACCATGTATACAGCCGCTTCCCCTGGCAGGGGCTGGGCCTGATGCTCATCGTCAACTTGGCCCTGTTTGGTGCCATCGGTTTGACCGTCTGGGCGGTCCAGATGATCTGGATTCCGGTCATGGCCGCCGGCATCATCAACGGCGTCGGCCACTATTGGGGTTACCGGAATTTTGAGGCGCATGACGCCAGCACCAATATTTCACCCTGGGGCATCATCATCGGGGGTGAAGAGATGCACAACAACCACCACACCTACCCCACCTCGGCCAAATTCTCGGTCAAACCTTATGAGTTTGACATCGGCTGGCTCTACATCCGCATCTTGTCTGCCTTGGGTCTGGCCAAGGTCAAAAAGACCCCGCCCAAGCTCGCCTATGGCGACATTCAGCCGGTGGCCGACGAAAAAACCCTTGAGGCGTTGATCGCCAACCGCTATGAGGTCATGGCGGCCTACGCGCGCCAATTGCGTGCCGCCTGCCGCCAGGACATCCAATCGCTGAAACAACGTCCCGCCGAGGCCGTGTTGCGTGCCGCCCGCCGCTGGATGCACCGAGACCCGGAAAAAATCCCTGCCGTCGATTGGTCTCTGGTGGAACAGGCCCGCGCTGCCATGCCCCAGGCCGACACCATGGTGCGCATGCGCGAAGAACTGCGCCAACTTTGGCAAAGCACCCACCGCACCCGCGACCAACTGGCTGCCGACCTGCAAGCCTGGTGCCGCCAGGCCGAAAGCAGCGGCATTGCCGCCCTGCGCGATTTCTCCATGCGCCTGCGCGCGGTTCGCACCTGAGGCCCAAGGCTGGCCGCCCGGGCCAGACCCTGCTATAATCTTCGATTCTTCCGATTCCGGCTCCGGGAACGGCTGGGGGGCCTTAGCGGCCACCCAAAGGGATACCGCCCCCTTTTTTCTGGCGAGGTGAGGCGCTCAGCCACCACTTGTGGCAGGCTGGCGCTGTATAGATGGAGTGTCCTCATGGCACGCAAATGTGAAGTCACGGGCAAAGGCCCGATGGTCGGGAACAACGTTTCCCACGCCAACAACAAAACCAAGCGCCGCTTCATGCCCAACCTGCAATACCGCCGGTTCTGGGTCGAAAGCGAAAACCGTTGGGTGCGCCTGCGCGTGTCCAGCGCCGCCCTGCGTTTGATCGACAAAAACGGCATCGACGCCGTGCTCGCAGACCTGCGCGCACGCGGTCAAGCCTAATTCTGAAAGGAACTCACCATGGCTTCCAAAGGCGGACGCGAGAAAATCAAACTCGAATCAACGGCTGGCACCGGTCACTTCTACACCACCAGCAAGAACAAAAAGACCATGCCCGAGAAAATGACGATCATGAAATTTGATCCGAAGGCTCGCAAGCACGTCGAATACAAAGAGACCAAGCTGAAGTAATTTCAGTCTGACCCTAAAAAAACAGGACTCTTCGAGTCCTGTTTTTTTTCTGGGGAAGCCCTGAAAATCGACCCCAAACGGCAAGAGCCAGCAGCCGTCAGCCCTCGTTTTGTTCCAAAAAGCGTTGCGCATCCAGGGCCGCCATGCAACCCGTGCCGGCGCTGGTGATGGCCTGGCGATACACATGGTCTTGCACATCACCGGCGGCAAACACGCCCGGCACGCTGGTCATGGTGGCAAAGCCTTGCAGACCGCTGCGGGTGATGATGTAGCCATCTTTCATGTCGAGCTGGCCTTTGAAGATATCGGTGTTGGGTTGGTGGCCTATGGCGATGAAGCAGCCCTGCAAGGCCAGGTCATGGGTGCTGCCGTCGGCGCGCTTGAGCCGTACCCCCGTCACGCCCGAGGCGTCGCCCAGGACCTGATCGAGTTGGCTGTTGAGTTCGAGCACGATCTTGCCGGATTTGACTTTCTCCATGAGCTTGTCGATCATGATCGGCTCGGCGCGGAACTTGTCGCGCCGGTGCACCAGATGCACCTGGCTGGCGATGTTCGAGAGGTACAGGGCTTCTTCCACGGCCGTGTTGCCCCCGCCCACCACGCAGACCTTTTGTTCGCGGTAGAAGAAGCCGTCGCAGGTGGCACAACCGCTCACCCCACGGCCCATGAATTCTTGCTCAGAGGGCAGCCCTAGGTATTTGGCCGAAGCCCCGGTGGCGATGATGAGGGCGTCGCTGGTATAGGCACCGCTGTCGCCCTGCAGGACAAAGGGGCGCTTGGAAAAATCGACGGTGTGGATGTGATCAAAGACGATTTCGGTCTTGAAGCGCTCGGCATGGGCCTGAAAACGTTGCATCAGGTCAGGGCCTTGCACCCCGTCGACATCGGCGGGCCAATTGTCCACTTCGGTGGTGGTCATCAATTGCCCCCCCTGGGCCATGCCGGTGATCAGCAAAGGCTGCAAATTGGCCCGCGCGGCATAAACCGCAGCGGTGTAGCCGGCTGGCCCGGACCCCAGAATAAGCACCTTGGCATGGCGTGCATTGGACATGTTTTTTCCTTCTTGAACTCAATCTCCATTGTAGTGAACTGTCTGGTTTGTGATGCGGGTGGGGGTATATGAGCCACTCATGGGCCGGAATGGCACTACCATAGCGGGTGTGCCATTCGGATCCACATGACCTATTCATTGAACACCCTCCAAGACGCGTCTGGTGCCACGGCTGAAATCACCGGCTGGCGCCGGTTTTTACAAGAGATCGCCCTGGTCGCCGGCTTTGTGGCCCTGACTTTCACGCTGATCTCTTTACTCAGTTATCACCGCGCTGATCCGGCCTGGTGGCTGACCACCGGACAGGGGGCGGGCGCTGCCTCTGGCGTCGCCAACTGGGGGGGCAAACTGGGGGCCTGGCTGGCCGGCCTGGGCTACTTTTTGCTGGGCTATTCGGTCTGGTGGGCTTGGGGCGCAGCCCTGGCCGTCTGGTGGCGAGCCCTCAGTCAGCGTTGGGCCCCGGTCAGCGACACCTCATGGCGCCAAAGCCGGTGGGCATTTTGGGCCGGCATGGCCTTGCTGCTGTTGTCCAGCACGGGGTTGGAGTGGACGCGCCTGCATCGTTGGGACCAAGTCGATTACCAAAGCGCGGGGGGCCTCGGATGCGCCATGGGGCAGGCTGGCGGAGCCCTGGGCTGCCTGGTGGGGCAGGGCGGTCAGTCCTGGCTGGGCTTCAACGGCTCGGGTCTGGTGTTCATCGCGTTCATGCTGGTGGGCATGTCTTGGGTGTTTCGATTTTCCTGGCTGGGTCTGGCCGAAGGCATAGGCCAGCGCATAGACGCCCTCATGCAAGCCCGTCGCGAACGACGCGAACTTCAACAAGACTTTGCGCTGGGGCAAGCCGCCGCCATGGCCAGAGAAGAAGTGGTGCAGGTCGAGCGCGAAGACATCGAGGAACAGCACCCGGCCCCGATCGTCATCGTTGAGCCCGAGTTGGTCGAAGTGCCACAAAGTGCCAGGGTGCAGCGCGAGCGCCAAAAGCCTTTGTTCGCCGAGATGCCCGACTCGCGCCTGCCGCAAGTCGATCTGCTTGACGCCAACTCGGCCAAACAAGATACGGTGCCTGCCGATACGCTAGAGATGACCAGTCGGCTGATTGAGAAAAAACTCAAGGACTTTGGTGTCGAGGTGCGCGTTGTGGCCGCCGCACCGGGGCCCGTCATCACCCGATACGAAATCGAACCCGCGACCGGTGTCAAAGGCTCGCAAATTGTCAACCTGGCCAAAGACCTGGCGCGTTCACTCAGCCTGACCAGCATCCGCGTGGTGGAGACCATACCCGGCAAAAACTACATGGCGCTGGAATTGCCCAACGCCAAGCGTCAATCAATCCGATTAAGCGAAATTCTGGGCTCGCAGATCTACAACGAAGCCAAGTCCATGCTGACCATGGGCTTGGGCAAAGACATCGTGGGCAACCCGGTGGTGGCCGATTTGGCCAAAATGCCCCACGTGCTGGTCGCAGGCACCACGGGCTCGGGCAAATCGGTGGGCATCAACGCCATGATTTTGTCGCTGCTCTACAAGGCCGAGGCGCGCGACGTGCGCCTGCTGATGATCGACCCCAAAATGTTGGAGATGTCGGTCTACGAGGGCATTCCGCATTTGTTGGCCCCGGTGGTCACCGACATGAAGCAAGCCGCCCACGGCCTGGCTTGGTGTGTGGCCGAGATGGAGCGCCGCTACAAGCTCATGAGCAAACTGGGTGTGCGCAATCTGGCCGGTTACAACACCAAGATCGACGAGGCCACGGCGCGCCAAGAGCACATCCCCAACCCCTTTAGTCTGACGCCCGAAGAGCCCGAGCCCTTGCAACGCCTGCCGCACATCGTGGTGGTGATCGACGAGCTGGCCGATCTGATGATGGTGGTGGGCAAAAAAATCGAAGAGCTCATCGCCCGCCTGGCGCAAAAAGCCCGTGCCGCAGGCATCCACCTGATTTTGGCGACCCAGCGGCCCAGTGTGGATGTGATCACCGGCCTGATCAAGGCCAACATCCCGACCCGCATCGCCTTTCAGGTCAGCAGCAAGATTGACAGCCGCACCATCCTTGACCAAATGGGGGCCGAGGCCCTCTTGGGCATGGGTGACATGCTCTACATGGCCTCGGGCACCGGCCTGCCCGTGCGGGTTCACGGCGCATTTGTCAGCGATGAAGAAGTGCACCGCGTGGTCAACTACCTCAAAACCCAGGGCGAGCCTGACTACATCGACGGGGTGCTGGAAGGTGGCACGGTCGACGAGGCCAGCGTGCCCGGTCTGAGCGGTCTGGGTGATATTTTGGGCGGCTCAGAGGGTGGCGAGAAAGATCCGCTCTATGACCAGGCGGTCGAGGTGGTGCTGAAAAACCGCAAGGCCAGCATCTCGCTGGTGCAGCGGCACCTCAAGATTGGCTACAACCGTTCGGCCCGTCTGCTCGAAGACATGGAAAAAGCCGGTCTGGTCAGCTCGCTCAGCAGCAATGGTCAGCGCGATATTCTGGTGCCGGTGCGGCCTGAGTGAACCCATGGGCAACAGACTGGCACTGATCGTGCATGGCCTTCGAGGCCTGGCATTTTTGTTCGGGGTGCTGGCCACCTCGGCGGGCATGGCCCATGCCGATGGCTTGCAGGCATTGCAAGATTTTTTACAGCACAACCGCAGTGGCCGCGCTGACTTTGTACAGAAAGTCACTGCGCCCCCCCGCGAAGGGCAGACCCCGCGCATCAAAACCAGCCGGGGCAGCTTGGCCTACCAGCGACCAGACCTGTTTCGCCTGGACTACACCGCACCCGATGAACAAACGCTGCTGGCTGACGGGCGCCAGTTCTGGCACCTCGATGCCGACTTGCGCCAAGTGACGGTGCGGCCCCAAAAGTCGACGCTGGCGCAGGCCCCGGCTGCACTCATACTGACCGCCAGCGATCTCAGTATGCTGAAATCGACTTTCGATTTACGCGCCCTGCCCGATGCCGATGGCCTGTTTTGGGTCGAGGTGACCCCCCGCTCTAGCGATGGCACATTGCGCCAATTGCGCGTGGGCTTGCGCGGACTAGGCGCTCAGGCCCAAGTGGCGCGGCTCGAATTCACCGATGGTTTTGGTCAGAGCTCGCGCCTGGAGCTCAGTGGTTTTGTGGGGGGGGCGCCGCCCGCCTCGACCTTTGTACTCAAGCCCCCAGCCGGTTTTCAAGTGCTGCGTCCATGAACATCGCCCATGTGCCGCTGGCCGAGCGTTTGCGACCGCACCAATTGAGCGAGGTCATCGGCCAGGCGCACATCCTGGGGCCGGGCATGGCCTTGCGCGTGGCCTTCGAGTCGGGGCAACCGCACAGCTGCATCTTGTGGGGGCCGCCCGGGGTCGGCAAGACCACCATCGCGCGACTCATGGCCCATGCCTTTGACGCCCAGTTCATCAGCATCAGCGCTGTGCTTGGGGGGGTCAAAGAAATCCGCGAGGCGGTCGAACTGGCCCAGCACGCCCGTGACGGCTTGCAGGCCCAGCGCACCATCGTCTTTGTGGATGAGGTCCATCGCTTCAACAAAAGCCAGCAAGACGCTTTTTTGCCGCATGTCGAAAGTGGCCTGTTCACCTTCATCGGGGCCACCACCGAGAACCCGTCCTTTGAGGTCAACTCGGCCTTGTTGTCGCGGGCGGCGGTCTATGTGCTGCAACCCCTGACCGAAGACGACCTGGCGGTGTTGTTGCAACGTGCGCTCGATTTGCCCGACATGCCAGGCATTGAAGACTCGGCCCGCCAACGGCTGCTGGCCTATGCCGACGGCGACGCACGGCGCTTGCTCAACACCCTTGAGACCCTGGTCGTGGCGGCCCGCAGCGAAGGCCAGGCGCAGATCACCGACGCCTGGCTGCTCAAGGTGCTGGGTGAACGACTGCGCCGCTACGACAAAGGCGGCGACCATTTTTACGACCAGATTTCGGCCTTGCACAAATCGGTGCGCGGCTCACACCCCGACGCGGCGCTGTACTGGCTGACCCGCATGCTCGATGGCGGGGCCGATCCCCGTTACCTGGCCCGTCGCATCATCCGGATGGCATGGGAAGACATCGGGCTGGCCGACCCGCGTGCCATGCAAATCGCCAACGATGCCGCCCAGACCTACGAGCGACTGGGCAGCCCGGAAGGCGAGTTGGCCCTGGGCCAAGCGGTGATCTACCTGGCCGTGGCGGCCAAGAGCAATGCGGGCTACAACGCCTACAACGCCGCCCGGGCGTTTGTGAAGCAAGACAAAAGCCGCGAGGTGCCGGTGCATCTGCGCAACGCGCCGACCAAGCTGATGAAAGAGTTGGGCTACGGCCACCAGTACCGCTATGCCCACGATGAACCCAACGCCTACGCGGCGGGCGAAACCTATTTGCCCGAAGGCATGCCAGAGCCGCGTTGGTATGCGCCGGTCTCGCGCGGGTTGGAGATCAAAATTGCCGAAAAACTTGCCCAACTCAGAAAGTGGGACGAAGAGGCGGGATAGGCACACAAGGTCTGGGTGATCAGGGTTTTTATCCACCCCCATTGGCGTCGGGGCATCAGAATCGGGGATAAACTCTTTTCACCCTGAGAACCCGGTGTGGCCGCATGGCGAACGCGCCAAGCTGCACTCATCCCCCACGCATCCCGCCATGGACATCTTGCTGCAACAAATCATCAACGGCCTGGTGCTGGGCAGCATGTATGCCCTGGTGGCGCTGGGCTATACCATGGTGTACGGCATCATCAACCTGATCAACTTCGCTCACGGTGAGGTGCTGATGGTGGGGGCCATGGTCAGCTGGGCGGTGCTGGGGCCGCTGAAAGATGCTTTCCCCGCCTCGCCCGGTTGGCTGCTGATGGCACTTTCATTTGTACTGGCCTGTGGGGTCACGGCCACCCTCAACTACGCCATTGAAAAACTCGCCTACAAGCCCCTGCGCAAAGCCCCACGGCTGGCTCCGCTGATCACCGCCATTGGCGTCTCTATTTTGTTGCAGACCCTGGTGATGATCATTTTCAAGCCCAATTACAAACCCTATCCTTCCATGTTGCCCGCCGAACCTTTGCGCTGGGCCGGTGCCGTCATTACCCCCACGCAAGTGGCGATTCTGGTGCTGACTGCTTTGTCGCTGGCCCTGTTGATGTGGCTGGTTCATGCCACATCGCTGGGGCGCGCCATGCGCGCCACCGCCGAGAACCCTCAGGTCGCCAGCCTGATGGGGGTGCGGCCCGACCGGGTCATTTCCGCCACCTTCATCATCGGTGCGATCCTGGCCACTTTGGCGGGCATCATGTGGGCCGCCAACTACGGCACCGTTCACCACGCCATGGGTTTCTTGCCCGGGCTTAAAGCCTTCACCGCCGCCGTGCTGGGCGGCATCGGCAACCTGGCCGGTGCGGTGGTGGGCGGCTTGTTGTTGGGCCTGATTGAATCGATCGGCTCGGGCTACATCGGCGACCTCACCGGCGGGGTGTTGGGCAGCCAGTACACCGATGTGTTCGCTTTTGCCGTGCTCATCCTCATGCTCACCCTGCGCCCTTCGGGCCTGCTGGGTGAGCGGGTGGCCGACCGCGCCTGAGAGTGACCCCCATGGATTTCAAGCTCATTTCATCGCGTCACAAGTGGCTGGGTCTGCTGGCCTTGTTGCTCCTGCCCTTGCTGTTGCAGCAGTTTGGCAACGGCTGGGTTCGCATCGTCGATGTGGCTTTGTTGTATGTGTTGCTGGCTTTGGGCCTGAATGTGGTCGTCGGCTACGCGGGTCTGCTCGATCTGGGCTATGTCGCGTTTTACGCGGTCGGGGCGTATATGTTTGCGCTGCTGGCCTCGCCCCATTTGCTCGATACCTTCCCGGCCCTGGCCGCCATGTTCCCCCAGGGGCTGCACATGCCGCTTTGGGTGGTGGTGCCCCTGGCGGCGCTGTTGGCAGGGCTCACCGGCGCTTTGCTGGGTGCGCCCACCCTGAAGTTGCGTGGCGACTACCTGGCCATCGTCACACTGGGTTTTGGCGAGATCATCCGGATTTTCATGAACAACCTGGACCAACCTGTCAATCTGACCAATGGCCCCCGGGGCATAGGTTCGATAGACCCGGTGACTGTGTTCGGTCACCCCTTGTCCAAACCCTTGGACATCGGTGGCTTGATCCTGCCTTCGGTCACGCTCTACTATTACCTGTTTTTGCTCTTGGTCGTGGTCAGCGTGGTCATTTGTCATCGGCTGGCGCATTCGCGCATCGGACGCGCCTGGATGGCGATTCGCGAGGACGAATTGGCTGCCAAGGCCATGGGCATTCACACCCGCAATATGAAGCTGCTCGCTTTTGGCTTGGGCGCCACGTTTGGCGGTGTCTCCGGTTGCATGTTTGCCTCCTTTCAGGGTTTTGTCTCAC
>JBEAZY010000002.1:0-5795 GCA_041159205.1 Pseudomonadota bacterium | reverse complement strand
GGGTCGCGGGGAACTGTCGCATGCAGAAATTGGGGTCAGACCCCAATTAGTTTTTCCTAATTGGGGTCTGACCCCAATTTCTACCCCAATTTCTGTGATCCCAATTTCTGATACGGCTTGGCACCTTGGCGTGGCATGATTGCATCACAGGCATCCAAACGAACCATGAATATGAATTCAACCCCCATCATTCAAGCCATCCACCAACGCGACGCAGCCCGCGTGGCCGCATTATTGGCCAAAGACACCACCGTCCTGGATGACCTGCTCGCCGACGAGTTGGTTTATGTGCATTCCACCGGTGTGGCCGATACAAAAGAGAGTTATCTGGAAGGCTTGATAACTGGCGTGTGGGATTATCACAAGCTGTCCCTGCGCGACCATCGCTATGTGGTGCACCCCGGGACAGTGCTGGTGTTTTGTCGCATGGCCATCGACATCACTGTGCGTGGGACATTCAAGTCGTTCGAGAGCAATGCCCTGCTGGTTTGGGTACAGCGCTCTTCGGGGTGGAAACTGGCGGCAGTCCAATCGAGCAGCATTCCGACGGCTTGATCGGTTGCGGGTGTTGGGCCCCGAAGTGGCCTAAACCCCTAGAAGGAGAAGAATATGTCTGCGATTTCATTTGGCCTTCAAAACAAGGTTTGTCTGATCACCGGCGCGGCGCAGGGCATCGGCGCGGCCTGCGCCCAATTGATGGCGGGTGAAGGGGCCCGGGTGGTATTGGTCGATGTCAACACGCAAGCCGGTACCGCCTTGCAAGCTCAGCTGAGTAAGACGGGTGCCCGGGTCGACTTCATGGCGTGCGACATCGGCGATTCGGCTCAAGTTCAGGTCATGGTGCAGCAGACCCTGAAATTGCATGAGCGCATCGATGTGCTGGTCAGCAACGCCGGGATTTTTCGGGCCGCCCCCTTTCTGGATGTGACCGAGGCCGATTTTGATGCGGTGCTGCGGGTCAACTTGCGCGGCGCTTTCCTGGTCGGCCAGGCGGTGGCGCGCGCCATGAAAACCACGGGCGGCGGATCGATCATTCACATGAGCTCGGTCAATGCCGTGATGGCCATTCCCGACATTGCCTCGTACAACATCAGCAAAGGCGGGCTGAACCAACTGACCCGTGCCATGGCGCTGGCGCTGGCCGATGACCACATTCGCGTCAATGCCGTGGCCCCAGGCACCATCGCGACCGATTTGGCGCAGCAAGCGGTGCTGACCAGCGAAGCGGCGCGGCAGAAGATTCTGAGTCGTACGCCCATGAAGCGTCTGGGTGAGCCCTTGGAAGTGGCGCGGGTGGTGGCCTTTTTGGCCAGCGATGCGTCGAGTTACATCACCGGTGAGGTCATCACCATTGACGGTGGCCGCATGGCCCTGAACTACACGGTTCCGGTCTGAACGGGGCGAGTCATCTCAAATTGGAGTCGGCAATGCGGTTTTGTAACGCACTTGCTTCAGGGTGAAACTGGATCTGATTTTCTCAATGCCGGGTATGGGCGTGAGTTGCTCCAAAATGAACCGTTCCAATGCCGCAATATCGGTCACAGCGACGCGAATCAAATAATCGCTGTCACCCGTCATCAAATAGCACTCCATCACCTCGTCGTGCTCGGCGATGCGTTGCTCAAACCTCGCCAAAGCCTCTTTCGATTGCTCTTTCAGGCTGATGTTGATGAACACATTTAAGCCCAGACCCAGGGATTGCGGATCCACCAAGGCCACATAGCGCCGGATCACTCCCTCCGCTTCCAATGCCTTGACGCGCGCCAAACAGGGTGAAGGCGATAAATTCACCCGCCGCGCCAGCTCAACGTTGGACAAGCCGCCATCGTGCTGCAACTCATTAATGATCCGGTAATCTATGCCGTCTAATTTCATTTAAAAGCATTTTATGCTTAATCAACTGTATTTTACAAGCTAAATCGATATCCTGTTTTGCGGCTGTCAACCTAAACTTCATGACATGAACATGAATGACCTGGCCGATACCGACCCTCAGGAAACCGCCGAGTGGCGCGAGGCCTTGCAGGCCCTGATCGCCGCCCAGGGCCCGCAACGCGCCAGCTTCATCCTGGACCAACTGGCCCAGCAAGCCCGTGCCATGCATTTGGCCTGGGCCGACCAATCGGCGCGACCCTATGTCAATACCATCCGTGTCGATCAACAACCGCTGTTCCCGGGTGATCTGGCCATCGAAGAGCGTTTGGCCTCGCTCATGCGCTGGAACGCGTTGGCCATGGTGGCACGCGCCAACGCGGCCTATGGCGAATTGGGTGGGCACATCGCGAGTTATGCCAGCGCTGCCGATTTGTTTGAAGTCGGCTTCAATCATTTTTTTCATGCACGCAACGAGCAACACCGTGGCGACCTGGTCTTCTTCCAACCCCACAGCGCACCCGGTGTGTACGCCCGGGCCTTTATGGAAGGCCGCTTGACCGAGCACGATTTGTCTTTCTACCGTCGTGAGTTGACGGCCGTCGAACAAGGTGCACGGGGCTTGTCCAGCTACCCTCACCCCTGGCTTATGCCCGACTTCTGGCAATTCCCCACCGGCTCAATGGGCCTGGGCCCGATCAGCTCAATCTACCACGCGCGCTTTATGCGCTACCTCACCCACCGTCAGATCATGAACTGCGAAGGGCGCAAGGTGTGGGGTGTATTCGGCGACGGTGAGATGGACGAGCCCGAATCCATGAGCGCACTCACCCTGGCCGCCCGTGAAAAACTGGACAATCTCATCTGGGTGGTGAACTGCAACCTGCAACGGTTGGACGGCCCGGTGCGCGGCAATGGCCGGGTCATCGACGAACTGGAGCGCCTGTTCACCGGCGCCGGGTGGCACGTGATCAAGCTGCTGTGGGGCAGCGATTGGGACGGACTGTTTGCGCGCGATCACGACGGCGAACTGGTTAGGACGCTGGGCAAAACGGTCGATGGTCAAATGCAAACCTTTGCCGCCAAAGATGGGCGCTTCAACCGCGACCACTTCTTCGGCCAAAGCGCCAGCCTGGCGGCCATGGTGGCCGGCATGACCGATGAGCAAATCGATCAACTCAAGCGGGGCGGCCATGACCTGGTCAAAATTCATGCGGCTTATGCAGCCGCCGCAGCCCACAAAGGCAAGCCGGTCGTGATCCTGGCCCACACCAAAAAAGGCTTTGGCATGGGTAAAGCCGGCCAAGGCAAGATGACGACCCACAGCCAGAAAAAACTCGACCGCGAAGAATTGCTGGAATACCGCGATCGTTTCAAGCTGCCGCTCAGCGATCAGCAAGCGCAAGATTTGACTTTCTACAAACCCGAAGCCGACAGCCCCGAAATGCAATACCTGTTGCAACGCCGTCAGGCTTTGGGTGGCTCGATGCCCCGGCGTGAAACCGTTTGTGAACGCGTGCCGGTGCCCGAATTGAGTGCGGTGGCCTCATTTGCCCTGCAAGCTGACGGCAAGGAAATGAGCACCACGATGGCCTTTGTGCGCATTTTGGGCCAATGGCTGAAAGACCCGGTGTTGGGTCCGCGCATCGTGCCCATCGTGGCCGATGAGGCCCGCACCTTCGGCATGGCCAACCTGTTCAAGCAAGTCGGCATCTACAGCTGCATCGGTCAGAAATACGCACCCGAAGACATCGGCTCGGTGCTCAGTTACCGCGAAGCCACCGATGGTCAGATCCTGGAAGAAGGCATCAGCGAAGCCGGTGCCATCGCCAGCTGGACGGCCGCCGCCACCAGCTACAGCGTGCACGGTGTGGCCATGTTACCGTTCTACATCTATTACTCGATGTTCGGCTTCCAGCGCGTGGGCGATGCCATCTGGGCCGCCGCCGATCAACGTGCACGCGGCTTTTTGTTAGGTGCCACCTCGGGTCGCACCACACTGGCGGGAGAAGGCTTGCAGCACCAGGATGGCAGCAGCCACCTGGTGGCGGCGACCATCCCCAATTGCAAAAGTTACGACCCGGCCTTTGCCGGCGAACTGGCGATCATCGTCGACGCCGGCATGCGTGAAATGCTGATCGAGCAAAACGATGTCTTCTATTACATCACCTTGATGAACGAGAATTACGCCCAGCCCGACTTGCCTCAGTCGGCCTATGAAGGCGTGCTCAAAGGCGGCTATCTTCATGCATCCTTTGGGAACACACAAGACCCACGCGTCACCCTCATGGGATCGGGCGCGATCCTGACCGAAGTGATTCAGGCCGCGCGTCAATTGGCCGAGCAGGGCATCGGCAGCGATGTCATCAGCGTGACCAGTTGGAGCGAACTGGCCCGCGACGCCGAATCATCTCGGCAACCCCATCTGCATCAGATCCTCAAGGGCACCCGGGGTCCTGTCATCGCCGCCAGCGATTACGTCAAAGCGGTTCCCGAGGCCTTGCGCGCCCATCTGCCCCAGGGGCGCACCTACGCCACGCTAGGCACCGACGGTTTTGGCCGCAGCGACACACGCTGTGCTTTGCGACGATTCTTCAATGTGGACGCGCAAGGTTTGGTTGGCCTCGTTAAAACCACCTTGAAAGTGAATGGCTAAGCCGTTTCCGACCGGCAAAACAATTTATGGCCCACTTTCGTGGGCATTTGTGTGCTGGCGGAGACGGAGGGATTGCTCGAATGCTCACAACGCTGCGCTGTTCGCATTCTCGGCCTTCGGCCCGTCGCAAAAACCGCGACGTCCAAGACGCTCCCGCGTCTTGACCGAACCCTGGCGAGGGTTCTCACCCTCCCGCTCCGCGCACAAAAAAGCCCACTTTCGTGGGCATTTGTGTGCTGGCGGAGACGGAGGGATTCGAACCCTCGATGCAGCTCTTCACCGCATACTCCCTTAGCAGGGGAGCACCTTCGGCCTCTCGGTCACGTCTCCAGCAAGGGCATATTATGCCTCAAGTCGGGCGCAAGGGCCTGTAAACGCCCCCCTGACCCGCTCAGGCCGGGGCCTGATCGAGGTCGAATGCGCGGTGCAGGGCGCGCACTGCCAATTCCATGTATTTCTCGTCAATGACGACCGAGGTTTTGATTTCGGAAGTGGAAATCATCTGGATGTTGATGCCCTCTTCGCTCAAAGAGCGGAACATTTTGCTGGCCACGCCCACATGGCTGCGCATGCCGATGCCCACAATCGAGACCTTGCAGATTTTGGCGTCACCCTCGACCCCGGCTGCGCCCAGCGCGGGCAGCACCTGGTTCTTGAGCAGTTCCAAGGCGCGGGCGTGGTCGTTGCGGTGCACCGTGAAGCTGAAGTCGGTTTTGCCGTCTTTGGAGATGTTCTGGATGATCATGTCCACTTCGATGTTGGCCTGGGCCACCGCCCCCAGGATCTGGTAGGCGATGCCCGGCTTGTCGGGCACGCCGATGATCGAGATTTTGGCTTCGTCGCGGTTGAAGGCAATGCCGGAAACGATGGCTTTTTCCATGTGTTCGTCTTCCTCAAAGGTGATCAGGGTGCCAGAGCTGGCTTCTTCGTTCAGGTCGATGTCCCAAGGCGTGAAGCTGGAGAGCACGCGCAGGGGCACTTTGTATTTGCCGGCAAACTCCACCGAGCGGATTTGCAACACCTTCGAGCCCAGCGAGGCCATTTCGAGCATCTCTTCAAAGCTGACGGTGCGCAGGCGGCGGGCTTCGGGCACCACGCGCGGATCGGTGGTGTAGACGCCATCGACATCGGTGTAGATCAGGCATTCGTGGGCCTTCAGGGCCGCCGCCACGGCCACGGCAGAGGTGTCAGATCCGCCACGGCCCAGGGTGGTGATGTGACCGGCAGGGTCGATGCCCTGAAAGCCGGTGATGATGACCACGCGGCC
>JBEAZY010000001.1:0-26749 GCA_041159205.1 Pseudomonadota bacterium | reverse complement strand
AAAACATTGCCACGGCGGGCTTCCCCAACAAACCCGACGGCAGCAAAATGACCTATCGGGCAGCGGTCAAGACCGGGGTGATTTTCAAGGACGCCAAGAACAAGGCAGATGCCAAGAAATTTGTCGCCTTCATTTTGGAAGACGCCAACCTGACGCCCTACGTCGAGGGTTCACTGGGCCGTTGGTTCCCTGTCACCAAGCTGGGGCAACAAAGCCCGTTCTGGAAGGGCGACCCGCACCGTCTGGCCGTGTACAACCAGTTCATGAACGGCACCACGCCCTTTGAGTTCACCAAGAACTTCAAATTTACCGTGATCAACAACGAAAACGTCTGGGCTAAGGCCATGAACAGGCACCTGAACGAGAAGGTGCCCCTTGACAAAGCAGTGGACGAAATGATCGCCCGCATCAAGGAAGTGGCTGGCGATTGACGACTCACCCGTGGGGGAGGCAGATCTTCCGTCTCCCCCGTCCTCATCCTGACCAGGGCGTGCCTACCGCACGCTCTTTCTATTGCCCATGAACCCCGCCCTTGCCGCGCCGCGCAGCCCTGCCCTTTCCCCTTGGGTGTTTTGGGCCCGCCTGATGGTGGTGCCCTATTTGTTCATTTTTCTGGTCTTTGTCCTCTATCCGGTGTTCTACGGCTTATGGCTGGCGCGTCACCCGGCCAGTTATGAAGCCCTGTTGGCCGACCCGATTTTTTTTCGCACCCTCATCAATACCCTGATTTTTTTGACGGTGGCCATCAACCTGAAGATGATGGTCGCATTGGCCTTATCGGGTTTTTTCATCCATGACCGCTGGTGGATCAAGATTCTGTCGGTGATTTTCATTTTGCCCTGGGCGGTACCCTCAATCCCCACCATCTTGTCGGTTCGCTTCATGCTGAACCCTGAATGGGGCGTGATCAACAGCACCATCTTTCGGCTCACCGGACTCGATGGCCCGAACTGGCTGAATGACCCCACCCTGGGGCTGAGCTTTTCCATGCTGATGCACATCTGGAAATCGCTGCCGTTTTGGACCCTGATCCTGATCGCCGGTCGCCTGGCCATTCCCACCGAACAATACGAGGCCGCTTCGGTCGATGGCGCCACGCGTTGGCAAAAATTCAAATACATCACCTGGCCTTCGATGCGCAGCCTGTATTTGACGTCCACCATCTTGTCGGCCATCTGGACTCTGGGTGACTTCAACAGTGTCTATCTGCTCACGGGTGGCGGGCCGGCTGATTTGACCCATGTCCTGGCGACCCTGGGCATACGCTACCTCAGGCTCGATCAGGTCGACCTCGCCATGGCCTCGATTGTGGTGGCCTTGCCCCTGGTATTGCCTCTGGTCTATTTCATGATGAAACGGCTCTCCAAATGAAAATGCAAGCCGTCACCCGCGAAGCCAAGCTGTGGCTCATCGGCATCCCGGTGCTGATCTGGACCCTGCTGCCCATCTACCACCTCGCCTTGTTCGCTTTTTCGCCGAAAGACGAAGGCACCTCAGGCAAACTCTGGCCCGACCACCCCACCTGGCAAAACTTTGAGATCGCCTTTGGCAAAAAGCATTTCTATCTCAATCATTTCTGGGACCAAATCTGGAACTCGGTTCTGATTGCCGTGGCAGTCGGCGGCCTGACGCTGTTTGTCTCGACCTGTGCCGCCTTCTCCATCAGTCGACTGCGGCTGAAATCGGGCCGCACGGTCATGAACATGGCCTTGTTCACCTACTTCATACCGGCCGCTTTTTTGGCCGTGCCCATGTACAAAACCATGGGCCTGTACGGCTTGCTCAACAACCAATGGGCGCTGATTCTGGCCATGGTGACCATCGCCTCACCCTACTGCATCTGGGTGCTCAAGCAGGCCAGCGACAAACTGCCCTATGAACTGGACGAAGCAGCTCGCATCGACGGTGCGAGCCCGTTGCAGTTGTTCTGGCTGGTGTATTTGCCCCTGATGATGCCCTCATTGGTGGCGGTAGGCACCTATGCCTTGTTGCTGGCCTGGAACGAATACCTGTACGCATTTTTGCTTTTATCGCGCGATGAAAACCTGACCCTGGCGGTGGCGCTGGGCAATTTTCTGCAAGCCGATGACTCGCCCTGGGAGTTGCTCATGGCCACCGGCCTCATCTATGCCCTGCCCCCGGCGGCGATCTATTACACATTCAAACGCTATATGGTGTCCGGGTTGACCGCCGGCGCCGTGAAAAGCTGAAAGGTGAGTGCATGTCTTCCGTCTCGTTTCACCAAATAGAAAAAGTGTATGGCCAGAAGGTCAAGGTCATCCACGGCATCAGTTTTGACATCAAATCGGGCGAGTTCGTCGTCTTGGTCGGCCCCTCAGGCTGCGGCAAGTCGACGCTCTTGCGCATGCTGGCCGGGCTGGAGGAGATCAGCGGTGGCGAAATTCGCATCGACGACCAGGTCATCAACGACCTCGAATCGAAGGACCGCGACATCGCCATGGTGTTCCAGAGTTATGCGCTCTATCCACACATGACCGTGCGTGACAATATGGGCTTTTCGCTGAAACTGCGCAAGGAAAGCCAGGCCACCATCTCTCAGCGCGTTGACCATGCGGCCCGCATCCTGAACCTCGACGCCCTGCTCGATCGCTACCCGCGTGAATTGTCCGGCGGACAAAGGCAGCGGGTGGCCATGGGTCGCGCCATCGTGCGCGACCCCAAGGTGTTTCTGTTTGACGAGCCATTGTCCAACCTCGACGCCAAATTGCGTGTCGCCATGCGCGCCGAAATCAAGGCCCTGCACCAGCGCCTGAAAACCACCACGGTGTACGTGACCCATGACCAAATCGAAGCCATGACCATGGCCGATCGCATCGTGGTCATGCACGACGGCATCATTGAACAAATGGGCACCCCGTTGGAATTGTTTGACCGGCCCGGCAACCTGTTTGTGGCCCAATTCATCGGCTCACCCGCCATGAACTTGATTCAGGGCGTGGTCGAGCCCGACGGCTTGCGCGCTCTGGGACAGGTCTGGCCTTTGCCCGCAGCAGCCTCACAGCGGCTCGGACAAACCGTGCATTACGGCGTGCGCCCGACCGATCTGGAGCTTGTGGCCCAAGGCGTGGCGGGCAAGGTGGTGGTGGTCGAGCCCACAGGCGCTGAAACCGAATTGCTGGTTCAGGTGGGTGATCAAAGCATGACCGTAGTGACGCACGGGCGGCCGAACGTCAAGCCCGACGACACAGTGCATCTTGGCATGGCCACCGACAAAATCCACCTCTTTGACGGACAAACCGGCCAACGGATCTGAACATGACGCCCTCTTCGCACCGGCTCGATGCCGCATGGATCGCGAAATACCGGCATGAGGGTTGGCTGGTGCCCCCGTACCGACTGGAGGCGGAGCTGCTTTCAGACCTGCAAGAGGCCTTGAATCAGTTGATCAGAGACAACCCCGGGGTGCGCCCCGAAAAATTGGTCAGTGCGCACATCGAGGGCGACAACGGCGAGGGGGTCAAAGGCAGCCGGAAGTTTCTTGAGCTGGCCATGCACCCGCCGATTGTCGATATGGTTGAAGACCTCATCGGTGGCGACATCATCTTGTGGGGTTGCCATGTGTTTTGCAAACCGCCGCAGGAAGGTTTTGAAACGCCCTGGCACCAAGACGGCCATTATTGGCCCATACGCCCCCTGGCCACCTGCACGGTTTGGGTCGCCCTGGAGCCCAGCACCCGCGACAACGGCTGCCTGCGGGTGATACCGGGTTCACACCGCGATCAGGTCTTGCACCCTCATTTGCACGAAGACCGTGACGACCTGACGCTGCAGCAGCGCATGATGGATGGCACCTTTGATGAATCGATGGCCGCAGACATCGAATTGGAGCCGGGGCAGATGTCGATGCACGATGTCTACATGATTCATGGCGCTCAGGCCAACACCTCGGCCCGGCGGCGCACGGGTGTCGCGCTGCGCTACATGCCCGCCTCATCTCATTTTGACCGCAGCTTGAAACCGGTCGACGGCAAATCGGGTGTGCCGGTCAGTTTTGCCACCCGCCCCTTGTGGCTGCTGAGAGGCAGGGATGTGTCCAAGCTGAATGATTTTCGGATCGGGCATCGCGCTTGATATAGACCCCGTCTCGAGCTGAGTCGCATAGGGGTTTTGGCGAGATTGGGAAAACTCGTATTCCTTTTTCATGGGAAACATCGCGATTCGGGTTGAAATGTGATGCTTGACCCAATACGATACTGATGCTTCTTAGAAGGGGCGGTGCCCCCCTCTAAAGCCGGACTGGATTTACTTTTCAGCCGGCTTGAACTGCAGCGCCTTGTATTCCAAAAACTCATCCAGGCCGTACTTGCCGTTCTCGCGGCCATGGCCCGACTGCTTGTAACCGCCAAATGGCGCGTTGCTGTTGAACGGTGCGCCATTGATGTCGACCTGACCGGTGCGGATGCGGCGCGCCACGCGCACGGCGTGTTCCTCATCCTGACTCCAGACCCCGCCGCCCAGACCATAGATGGTGTCGTTGGCGATGCGTATGGCCTCGGCCTCGTCGCTGTAGGCGATGATCACCAGCACCGGGCCGAAGATCTCTTCGCGGGCCAGGGTGTGCTCGGGCTTGACCACGAGCACGGTGGGCTGAACGAAGTAGCCTTTGTCGATGGCAGGGCGCTCGGGCCCACCCGCCACCAATTCAGCGCCCTCTTTCAAACCCAACTCGATGAAATGCAGCACCCGGTCGCGCTGGGCCGCACTGACCAAAGGCCCCAATCGGGTGTTCTCATCCAGACTTGGGCCCAGGGTCAGTTTGGCGACTGCCGCAGCGGCCAGGGCCTTGGCTTCTTCCAAGCGGTCGGCGGGCACCAGCATGCGGGTGTGGGCCGAGCAAGTCTGACCGCTGTTCAGCATACAAGCCGACACACTGCCTTTGACGGCAGCCGCCAAATCAGCATCAGGCAGGATCACGCTGGCCGACTTTCCACCCAATTCCAGGGCCACGCGCTTGATCGATTGCGACGCCAGCTCGCCCACGCGCTTGCCTGCACGTGTCGAACCGGTGAAGCTGACCATGTCCACTTCCGGGTGGCCAGACAGCACCTCGCCCACCACGGGTCCGGCGCCATTGACCAAATTGAACACGCCGGGCGGGAAACCGGCTTCGTGGATGATCTCGGCCAAAATCATGGCATTGATCGGGGCCACTTCGCTGGGCTTGAGCACCACCGTGCAACCCGCCGCCAAAGCCGGCGCCACCTTGAGAGTGATCTGATTCAGCGGGAAGTTCCAGGGCGTGATGCAACCCACCACGCCGACGGGCTCGCGCACCACCAGCGAGTTACCGACTTTTTCTTCCCATTCAAAGCGGCGGGCTTGCTTGGCCGCATTGCCCCAATTAAAGATCGGGCCGCCCACTTGCACCATGCGCGAGAGCTTGATCGGCATGCCGACTTCGCGGGCTATGGCCTGGGCCATCTCCTCGCTGCGGGCCTTGAGGCCTTCGACCACTTTGTCGATCAATGCGCATCGGGCTTCCAAAGGGGTTTGCGACCAGGCGTCAAAGGCGGCACGAGCGGCCACCACGGCCTGCTCGGCCTCGGCGGCACTACCCTGCGGCACGGTGGCGATCACCTCCTCGGTGGTCGAGTCATGCACGGCAAAGGTTTCTTTGCTTTGTGCCTTGATCCACTGGCCGTTGATGTAGTGCGAGTCATAGGCTTTCATGGGGGGTCTCCTGTACTTAAATGCAGTTAATTTGAATTTATGCATTATATTGCATGAATCGGAAAAAGATCAAATATGGCCCCACACCAGCATGGCGTCGCGGCCTTCGACCAGCAGGTCAACTTTGGCCCCCACAGGCAGGCAGACCCGTGTGGGCACATGGCCAAACGGCAAATCGGTCAACACCGGCACCTTCAGTTGGGCACGCAACCACTGCACCACCGTACGCATGTTGAACCCACGGTCATGGGGGGTCAGGCGATATTCGGTGAACTGCCCCAGCACGATGGCCTTTTGTCGCTGTAAAACGCCCGCCAGAAAAAGTTGGCTCAACATGCGCTCGATGCGATAAGGGTGCTCGCCCACGTCTTCCAAAAAAAGCACGCCGCCTTCGACCTGCGGAAAATAAGTCGACCCCAGCAAACTGCACAACACACTCAAGTTACCGCCCCACAACAGGGCGTCTTTGGCCCACAGGCCAGTCTTGCGCGCGGGCAAGCCACGCGCGGCAACCGCCCCCATGCGCCACCCGGCCCCCTCGCCTTGCGCCAGCAGCAGGTCCTCAAAGCAGGCCTGCGTGATCTCGTCGACCTCGGTCGCGCCAAAACTGTCACACAATGCGGGCCCGGCCCAGGTAATGCCCCCGGTTTTGGCCAGCACGGCCAATTGCAGGGCGGTGAAGTCGCTGAAGCCGACCCAGGCCATGCCGCGATCGATGGACTTTTGGATGGCCTTGTAGGGCAACCGGGGCAGCAAACGGGTCAGCCCATAACCGCCTCGGCTGATCAGGCTGGCCTGAGCACCGCTGGCGGCGGCACGGCCGATGGCGGCGATGCGCTCATCGTCACTGCCAGCGAATCGCGTGCTTGACGCCAACGCGGTCGGGTCCACCACGGCCTCGTGCCCCATGGCACACAGCGCCTTCAGGCCAAACTTGAAGGCCGCTTTGTCGCGAACCGCGCCGCTGGGGGAATAAATATAAATTTTGGACATGGTGGCGATTGTCTCAGGAGGCCAGCACGTTCAAAGCGCGACGGGCGATCTCTGCCCCATGCTCCTGCACAAAATGCCCCGCTTCAGGCAAGACCCACGGCTCGGGGCAGCCCGCGATGCCCTGGGCCAATGCCGCCATGACCGGTGCGCCCAACACGGGGTCTTGTGCACCGACCGCCATCAGGCTGCGTCCTGACCATTGCTGACGCCAAAAATCTCTTGCCTGGCGCGCCAATTCAGCCCCCGGGCTGTCCGGAAATTCGGGCACCATGGGCGGAAAGGCGCGCAATGCGGCGCGGTGCCCAGAATCGGGAAAGGGGGCGTCGTAGGCGGCGCACTCGGCAGGGCTCATGTGGGGGTTACCACGCGCAAACAAACGGCTGACCGAAAAATCGGGGTTTTTGGCGCACATCTCGCGCCAAGCCAAAAAACCGGGCGAAAGCGGCTGCTCACCGGTGGCCAATGTGGTGTTCATGACCAACAATCCGCGATAGCGTTGGGGCGCGGCCATGGGCAGGGTCAGGCCCAAAATGCCGCCCCAATCCTGCACCACCAGATTCACTGAACGCAGGTCAAGCCGCTCGATGAATTGCAGCAGCACATCGCGGTGCCACTCAAACCGATGCGCGGTGTCCTTTTTGGGTTGGTCGCTTTTGCCAAAGCCCGGCATGTCGGGTGCCACCACCCGATGCCCTGCAGCCAACCAGACCGGCATCATTTTTCGGTACAGGTAACTCCAGGCCGGGTTGCCGTGCAGACAAAGCCAGGTGACTGGGGCCTGGCGCGGGCCTTCGTCCAGATAGTGCATGCGCAGGCCATCGAGCGCAGGCAGGTCGTTGAGGTATTGCGCCGCCCAAGGGTAGCCGGGCAAATCCACAAAGGCCGACTCAGGCGGGCGCACGGCATCTTCACGCAAAGGCCAAGGGTTCATGCGTTTTCCTTTGAAAAAATCCTTCAACATGGCCCCGCACTCTTGGGTCATCACGCCCCCCTGCACCCGGGTTTGGTGATTGAGCCTGGGGTCGGCAAACAAATCAAGCACAGAACCGGCCGCCCCTGTTTTCGGGTCGGGGGCACCATACACCACGCGGCTTAGGCGGGCATGCAGCATGGCCCCGGCACACATCGGGCAGGGTTCGAGCGTGACATAAAGCTCGCACCCTTCCAGCCGATAGTTGCCCAGCTTTTGACTGGCCGCACGCAAAGCCACCAGTTCGGCGTGGGCACTGGGGTCATGAGTGGCAATGGAGGCGTTGTGGCCGGTGGCCACCACCAGCCCATCTTTGACCACCACGGCACCCACGGGTACTTCACCCCTGTCGTGCGCGGCTTGAGCTTGCGCCAATGCCAGCGCCATGTACCGGTCATCGCTCATGACCCCCGCCCCACCATCCCCAGATCGACCATCCACCGGGCCAATTCACGCTCGCGGTCATTGCCCTGGGCATAGGCCGAGTGCATGGCCGCATGCGACTCGGGGCGGTGTTGATTCAGCTTGATCTTGGTTTTGATGTCCAGCACCTGCAGCTCAAAGGCCACTATGCCAGCCAGCATCCCGTGCGTGTACTTCTCGGGCAGTCCTCGCCATTGCCGGGCATAAGGCGGGTCGTGGTCTGCAATCAGTTGCTTGAGCAAGGCGTCTTTGGCCTCCTCGCCTTCGAGCAGTCTGACCTTGACCTTGGCCTGTACGCTGAGGTAGTTCCAGGTCGGCACCCGTTGTTCATCGGGGTAGACGCGAGTCGACATGAAAGCGTGCGGCCCCAAAAAAGCCACCAGCGCCTGCTCACGCTGTGCCAGATGTTCGGCCTGCGGGTTGACCCGGGCCAGATGGCCCAGGAGACGGCTGGGAGAACCTTGCGGGTCGCAGGCGTCGAGCTTGAGGGGCAAATGCGAGGCAAACGGAAAACCCTGCCCGTCGGTGCTGATCAGGGTGGCCAGGGGGTGCTCGTTGATCAGCCGCCGGGTCAGGGCGGGGTCATTGGGATCAAACTGTCGGGGCAAGTACATGGCGTGTCCTTTGCCCAGACTTTAGCGCAGGTTCGGCCAACCTGTGGCCGGACCCAAACGCCTCAAGTGCGCCAGCGCGCGGGCAGAATGCGCAAGGCGTTCTCGCGCTCGATGGCACGCAGGTCGGCGGCACCAAAAATCTGGCTCAAGCCTTTGACATGGTCAATGCCGGTGCGATAGGGGTAGTCGGTGCCAAAAACGATCTGGCGGGTGTCCACCAAGCGGGTGAGCGCCGCCATGGCGATCGGGTTGGACGCCTGAGCCGTGTCATAGTAAAAGCGCTTGAGCAGGCCCATCACCACGTCGTAGTTGAAGCCTTTGGCCTTGTAGTCGGGGAAACTGACCGCCTGGGTGTTGAAACGCTCGGTCAGTGCGCCGATGGTGCCGCCCGCGTGGGAAAAGATGAAATTGATGTCGGGGCAGCGCTGGGCCGTGCCTGAAAAAATCAGGCTGGCAATGGTGCGGGTGGTGTCGGTGCCATATTCAATGATGACCGAGGGCACCCCGGAGTTGACGTTGCGGCAGCAGGCCGGCTCATTGGGGTGGGTATACGCCGTCACCTTGCGCCGGTTCAGCTCATTCATCACCGGGGCAAACGCCGGGTCGCCCAAAAACTGGTTCCCATAGCTGGTCATGAAAGCCACGCCATCTGCTTTGAGCACATCCAGCGCATACTCGATTTCTTTCAGCGTCTCATCCACATGCGGCATGGGCAAAAGGGCGAACACACCAAAGCGACCCGGGTACTGATCGGCCAGCTGACGCGCATACTCGTTGGACGCTCGGGCCACAGCAGCCGCCTCGGCCGGCGGTAAGAAACCGACCGCCGGCAAGGTGGGCGAAGTCATCGAGGTGGCAATACCGGCCTGATCCATGTCATCCAGCGACTTCTGTGGCGACCAGTTGGTGACGGGCGGGGTATCGAGTTTGGCCTTTTTAAGGGCCGTCACCCAGGCTGGCGGCGAAAGGTGATGGTGGACATCAATGCGATGCGGCTTGGTCGGCCCCAACACGGTGGCACAACCGCTGGCGCTGAGGGCCCCCACGGCACCGATACCGGCCAGAGACTGCAAAAAGCCACGGCGCGAGCCATCGGGATGGCAGGCACAAAACCCGGTGTAAGTGTGCGGATGGTTCAACTTCGACTCCTGTGAGAACGGCAATGCAAGCATTCCATCAGGACTGAGCGGCGCGCAGGATTGTGATAAACCCCTACGCGACTTCACCTGCGCGACTGTGGCCTGCGCCCACCCGGGTCACCCCCTACAATCTGCCCCACACCCAAGCCCTCTGTTCACCCCCCCCTCAAGGACCCTGACATGACCACTTCCTGCGCTCGCCTCGCCCTGCATCTGGCCCTGGGTTTGACCCTCAGCCTGCCCGTCTGGGCGGGCAAAACCCTGGATCAGATCAAGCAAAAAGACCAGATCAGTTGCGGCGTCAACACCGGCATCGCCGGGTTCAGCGCCGCCGACAGCCAAGGCAAATGGAGCGGCATAGATGTCGATGTCTGCAAGGCCTTGGCCGCCGCCGTCCTGGGCAGCCCCGACAAAGTTCGCTATGTGCCCTTGCCTGCACCGCAGCGATTTGCCGCCCTGCAGTCGGGCGAAGTCGATGTGCTGTCGCGCAACACCACCGTCACGCTGAGCCGTGACACGGCCTTGGGCCTGAGCCTGACGGCGGTGCTCTTTTATGACGGTCAGGGCTTCATGGTTCCGGCCAAGTCCAACATCAAAAGCGCCAAACAACTCAAAAACGCCACCGTCTGCGTGCAGTCGGGCACCACGACCGAGAAGAACCTCAGCGATTTTTCGCGCGCGCACAAATTGGCCATCAAGCCTGTCGTGTTTGAAAAACTCGATGCCGCCAACGCCGCCTATTTTTCCGGCCGCTGTCAGGCCTACACCACCGACGCCTCAGGCTTGGCGTCCATCCGCTCACGCGAGGCCAAAAACCCCAAAGAACACACCATCCTGCCCGACCTGATCTCGAAAGAGCCCCTGGGCCCCATGGTGCGCAAAGGCGATGACGAGTGGCTGTCGGTGGTGCGCTGGACGGTCTACGGCCTGATCGAAGCGGAAGAACAGGGCGTGAATTCCGACAATCTGCAAAAACTGCTGGCCGAGAGCAGCGACCCCGCCGTGCTGCGCCTGCTGGGCAAGGGCGAAGACCTGGGCAAGATGCTGGGGCTGGACAAAGAATGGCTGTTGCGCGCCCTGATGGCCGTGGGCAACTATGGCGAAATGTACGAGCGCCATGTCGGCGAAAAAACCCCCGTGGGCCTCAAGCGCGGGGCCAACGCCCTGTGGACCCAGGGCGGCCTGCTGTACGCCCTGCCCCTGCGATAAAGCGATATGCCACGAGCCGCATCCTGGCGCGCACACCTGTTTCAGGGCTTGGTCCTGCTGGCCCTGGCCGCATGGGTGGTCTGGCTGCTCGGCAACACCCTGGCCAATATGCGCGCCCGTGGCATCCAAAGCGGCTTTGATTTTCTCTGGGAACCTGCCGGGTTTGACATCGGCGAGGCGCTGATTGAATACGGCCCCGAGTCGCCCTTCTGGCGCTCATTTCTGGTGGGTCTGCTCAATACCTTGCGGGTCGCCTTGCCGGGCATGGCACTGGCCACCGTGCTGGGCCTGCTGGTCGCCATCGGGCGCATCAGCACCCACCCCATCGCGCAAGCCCTGGGCAGACTGTACATTGAAGTGTTGCGCAACATTCCACTGCTGATTCAGCTGCTGACCTGGTATGTACTCTTGATCGAATGGATGCCCGATGCAGCCCAACCCTGGCAGATCGGCACCCGCCTGCTTTGGAGCAAGGCCGGATTGACCCTCAGTTGGGGCGAAGAGGCCACGCTCTACCTCAGCCCCGAATACCTGGCCCTGAGCCTGGGGTTGACGCTGTACACCTCAGCCTTCATCGCCGAGGTGTTTCGGGGCGGCATCGAATCGGTGCCGCGCAGCCAAACCCTGGCCGCGCAAAGTCTGGGGCTGACCCGGGGCCAAACACTGCGCCATGTGCTCATTCCTCAAGCCTTGAGGGTCAGCATCCCGCCCCTGAGCAGCCAATATCTGAACCTGACCAAAAACTCTTCCCTGGCGGTGGCCATCGGCTACCCCGACCTGGTCAGCATCGCCAATACCGCGCTCAACCAGACCGGGCGCGCCATCGAATGCATCGCCATCATCATGATGATCTACCTGGGCTTGTCACTGCTCACGGCCTGGGCCATGAACCGATACAACCAAAAGGTCATGCGACATGGCTGAGACCGCCTGGTGGCAGGCCTGTTGGCGCAGCAAAACCAGCACCGCCTTCACGGTCTTGATGCTGCTTGCCCTGGCCCCATTGTGCTGGGCCCTGTTCGATTGGGCGCTGTGGCAAGCCGTGTGGCAGCCCGACCCGCAGGCCTGTACGCTGGCCAGAGGCCAGGGGGCCTGCTGGGGCGTGATCACCGAGAAACATCGCCTCATACTCTTTGGCCGGTACCCCCAGGCCGAGCAGTGGCGTGCCACGCTGGCCTGTGCCCTGCTGATTGCCACCTTGCTGTATGCCGCCCACCCATCGAACTGGTCACGCCGGGTGCCCGCCCTGTGGCTGCTGGCCCTGGCCGTGGCCTGGGTGCTGATGTCGGGCCGGCTTGGCCCCTGGTCGCTGCGCGACTGGGGCTTGCCCCCCGTGCCCAGCGAACTTTGGGGCGGTCTGCCCCTGACCCTGATGTTGAGCGCCGTGGCCATCACTCTGGCCTTTCCCCTGGCGATCGCGCTGGCCTTGGGTCGGTCCGGCCCTCTGCCGCTGATCGCCCGGCTGTGCGCCATCCTGATCGAAGTCGTTCGCGGTGTGCCACTGGTGAGCGTGCTGTTCATGGCCAGCTTCATGATTCCGCTGTGGTGGCCGGCCGGGCAGTCGCCCGATGTGCTGTGGCGTGTCAGCGCAGCCCTCACGCTTTTTTTGGCGGCCTATCTGGCCGAGGTGGTGCGCGGCGGTTTGCAAGGCGTGCCCCCGGGGCAAACCATGGCCGGGACGGCTTTGGGTTTGGGCTATTTCGACTTGCAACGCCATGTGGTGTTGCCACAAGCCCTGACGCACGCCCTGCCCGGATTGGTCAACCATTTCATCGGCCTCTTCAAGGACACCTCGCTCGTCACCATCGTCAGTTTGTATGAACTGTCGGGGGCCATGTCGCTGGCTTTGTCGGGCGACACCCAGTGGCGGCCATTCAAGATTGAAGCCTATCTCTTCATTGCCGCCATCTACTTTGTCTTCTGCGCGGCCCTGTCACGCTACAGCCTTTTTTTGCAGCATCGCCTCGATCAGCGTCGCCGCTGATGCTGCGGCGATAATGGGCCATCCCACTGTGGATGAATAGCCATGATTTCCAGCCCCCTTCCTTTGCGCGGTGTGCGCATCTTGTCACTGGCCTTGAACTTGCCTGGCCCGGCCGCCATGATGCGGCTCAAAGCCATGGGGGCCCAATGCACCAAACTCGAACCGCCGGGTCCTGCCGGGGCCAGCTCAGACCCGATGGCACAGTACAAGCCGAAGGCTTACGACACCATGCACCAAGGGGTCAAGGTGCTGCAGGCCGACCTCAAAACCGGGGCAGGCCAACGCCGTTTGCACCAATCGCTGGCCAAAACCGATGTGCTGCTCACGTCGTTTCGCCCCTCGGCCCTGGACAAACTGGGCCTGACACCCAAGGCGTTGCAAAGCCGGTACCCGAGCCTGATTCAGGTCGCCATCGTCGGTGCGCCCGGATCTCGCGCGGAAGAACCCGGCCACGACCTGACCTATATGGCCGAGTGTGGGCTGGTCGATGGACTGCAACTGCCGGCCAGCCTGTTTGCCGACATGGGTGGCTCGCTGTGGGTCACCGAGACCGTGCTGCAAGCCCTTTGGCAACGCGATCGCCCCGGCCGCCGACAAGGCCGGGGCAGCATCCACCAAGTCGCTTTGAGCGACGCCGCCGCCTACCTGGGCTTGCCACGACGGTGGGGCTTGACCACCGCCAGCGGTGCGGTGGGCGGTGCGCACGCCGGTTATCGCGTCTATGCCTGCAAGAACGGGCGCGTGGCGGTGGCGGCACTCGAACCTCACTTCGCACGCTCACTGTGCCAAATCGCCGGGCTGCCGGTCGATGGCGACCCACGGCACATGGCGCAAGCCGCCATCCACCGGGGCCTCAGCGCATGGTTTTCTGGCCACACCCGGGCCCAGCTCAAGCGTCTGGCCGAGCAACACGACATCCCCATGCACACCTTGGAGTAATACATGATCTCTCATTTGGACCATCTGGTATTGACCACCCACAATGAGGCCGCCTGCGTGGATTTTTACACCCGGGTCATGGGCATGAAGCTCGAGAGCTTCATCGGCGGCACGCCACCCGTTGAACGCAAGGCCTTCAAGTGGGGCACACAGAAAATCAATCTGCACGTCAAGGGCCACGAACACGACCCCAAGGCCCACTTGCCCGTGCCCGGTGCGCTCGATTTGTGTTTTTTGGCCGACTGTCCGCTGGCGCAAGTGATTGAGCACCTGAATCGAGTCGGGTGGCCCATCATCGAAGGCCCTGTCATGCGCACCGGTGCCACACAAAAAATACGCTCGGTTTATGTGCGTGACCCCGACCTGAACCTGATCGAGATATCTGAACCGGCCTGACCCCGGCTCAGTTCACCCGCAACCAATCTTGCAGGCGTTGTGCGCCCAGGGCCAAACGCCGGGTATCGCGGGAGGCAAAACACCAGCGCAGCCAGCCCTGCGCGCCGCCCGAGAACGCCTCACCGGGTGCCAACCCGAGGCCAGCTTCGGCCACCAGCCTTTTGGCCGTTTGCAAACCGTCAGGGTGACCTTCGATGCGAAAAAAGGCATACATGCCGGCCGGTGCCGACGAGGCCTCTAACCGCGGCATGGCCTGCAACAAAGGCACCAATGCATCGCGGCAACGCTGCAGGTGTTGCACCAGGGGCGGGGTGATGCGCTCTTGGTGCGCCAAGGCCGCCAAGGCCGCTTTTTGTACAAACACCGGCGCACACGAAGTATTGAACTCAATGAGCTTGCCCAGCGCATCGATCAGGGTTTCGGGCAGCACCAGCCACCCCAGTCGCCAGCCGGTCATCAGGAAACTTTTGGAAAAACTGTGCGCCACCATCAGCATGTCATCAGGCCGGGCAACATCTAAAAAAGATGGGGCGCAGTCGGCCTGACCAAAGTACAGTCGCTCATAGACCTCGTCGGCCAGAATCCAGGTGCCGGTTTCACGGCAACGGGCCAAAATGGCCTCTTGCTCGGTACGTGTGAGCACCCAGCCGGTCGGATTATTCGGCGCATTGACCACCAACAAGCGCGTCTGTGGCTGAATCTCTTTCAAAAGAGCTTGCAGGTCCAGACGCCACATCCCGTCGACAGGCGTCAGCGCATGGGTGCGCACCCGGGCCCCGAGGATTTGGGGCTGAGCCGTCAGGTTGGGCCAGATGGGGGTGACCACCAAACACTCGTCGCCCGCCCCCAGCACCGCCTGCATGGCCAGCATCAAGGCATTCACCCCGCCCGAGGTGACTGCGATGCGATCGGCATGCACCGCGCTGTGGTCTCCATGCAAGGTGCGGGTGTAATGGGCGATGGCACTGCGCAGTTCTGGTAAACCGAGGTTGTAGGCGTAAAAAGTATCTCCCGCATTCAGGGCATCGATGGCCGCCTGACGCACCAAAGCCGGGGTGACTTCATCCGACTCGCCAAACCAAAACGCCAGCACGTCCGCACGACCGATGCCTGCATTGGCCACTTCGCGGATGAGGGAGGCTTGCAGATGGGCGATCTCGGGTCGCAGAGGCTTCATGGGAGAATGCAGCAAGGAAAGGGTCACCATGTTAACCGAGTCGCATGAATTCGTGCTCAGGGATTTTGCGTTTCATACGGGCGAAGTCTTGCCCGAGCTTCGAATCCATGTCACTTTGCGCGGCCACCCCGAGGGCCACCCTGTGATGCTCCTGCACGGCACCAATGGCTCGGCCCAAACCCTGTTCACCCCCGAATGGGAGGAAAAACTGCTGGGACCAGGCCAGGTGCTGGATGCACGCCACCATCTCATCATCATCCCCGACGCCCTGGGCAGTGGGCGCAGCAGCAAACCCTCCAACGGTCTGCGCACCCGATTCCCGAAGTACAACTACCTTGACATGGTGTGCGCCCAACACCGGCTGCTGACCGAGTGCCTGTCGGTGCATCATTTGCGGCTTTTGCTAGGCTATTCCATGGGGGGCATGCACACCTGGCTGTGGGCCCAACATCACCCCGACTTCATGGACTTGGCGGTCCCCATGGCCTGCTTTCCCACCCCCATGTCGGGGCGCAACTGGATGATGCGCCGCATGGTGATCGACACCATCCGGCAAGACCCCGCTTGGCAACAAGGTCTCTACACCCAAGCCCCTCATGCGGCCCGTTTGGCCCTGGCTTATTACGCCGTGGCGACCAGCGGTGGAAATTGGGGGCTGCACCTGGCGGGCCCTGATCGGGCCGCCGCCGACGCCTGGCTAGATCAGCGTCTGGCCGGCAGCCCCGTCATAGACGCGAACGATGCCCTCTACCAATACGAGGCCGCCCGGGATTACGATGCCAGCACAGGGCTGGAGCGCATCCGGGCGCGTGTGCTGGCCATCAACAACGAAGACGATGAACGAAATCCACCCGAGCTGGGATTGCTGGAGCAGGCCATGACACGCGTGGCACATGGCCGGGCCGTTTGGGTCCCGCGTGGCCGCGACACCGCAGGCCATGCCACTTTGGGCTCCCCCAGGTTTTGGGTGGATCACCTGACCCAGGCCATGCGTGAACTGGACTGAACGCCGGTTTCAGCCTTTTTTGCGCGGCGGCAAGCCGGTATGCTGGGTCAGGATCTGGCCACGGCGTGGCCCGCTGGCGGGCTGCTCGCCAGCCCGCGTGCTGTTTTTGCGGCGGGCACTGGTGTAAGAGCCATCGGTCTGAGGTTGCCAAGTCGGGATCAGGTGATGCTTGCCATTGCCGATCAGATCAGCGCGCCCCATGGCCTTGAGGGCCTCGCGCAGCAAAGGCCAATTGTTGGCATCGTGATAGCGTAAAAAAGCCTTGTGCAAACGGCGACGACGCTCGCCACGCACAATGTCCACGCTCTCGCTGTGCGGGGTGATTTTGCGCAAGGGGTTGCGCCCGCTGTGGTACATGGCGGTGGCTGTGGCCATCGGGCTGGGGTAGAAGGTTTGCACCTGATCGGCCCGGAAGCCATGGCGCTTGAGCCACAAGGCCAGCTCGACCATGTCCTCGTCGCGGGTACCGGGATGGGCGGCGATGAAATAAGGAATCAGGTACTGCTTTTTGCCCGCCTCGGCGCTGAAGCGGTCAAACATCTCTTTGAAGCGGTCATAGGTGCCAATGCCCGGCTTCATCATTTTGGACAGCGGCCCCTCCTCGGTGTGCTCAGGGGCAATCTTGAGGTAGCCCCCCACATGGTGCTGCACCAGCTCTTTGACGTATTCGGGTGACTGCACCGCCAAGTCGTAGCGCAGGCCCGAGCCTATCAATACTTTCTTGATGCCAGGCAAGGTGCGGGCCTTGCGGTACAGGCGAATAAGAGGGCCGTGGTCGGTGGTCAGGTTTTGACAAATGCCGGGGTAGACGCAACTGGGTTTGCGACAGGCCGCTTCGATCTCCGGGCTGCGGCAGCCCAAGCGGTACATGTTGGCGGTGGGCCCACCCAGGTCAGAGACGACACCCGTGAAGCCCTTGACTTTGTCGCGGATGTCTTCGACCTCGCGCAGGATGGAAGCTTCGCTGCGGCTTTGAATGATGCGTCCTTCGTGTTCGGTGATCGAACAAAAGGTGCAGCCCCCAAAACATCCGCGCATGATGTTGACCGAAAATCGGATCATCTCCCAGGCGGGTATTTTGGTCTGGCCGTCATGTCCGCCTTGGTCATCGGCATAGGCCGGGTGCGGACTGCGGGCATAGGGCAAGTCAAACACCAGGTCCATCTCGGCTGTGGTCAGGGGGATGGGCGGCGGGGTGATCCAGACGTCGCGGGCCGTGTGCCCTTCTCCATGGGCCTGCACCAGGGCCCTTGCGTTGCCAGGGTTGGTCTCCAGATGCAGCACCCGGTTGGCATGGGCATACAACACCGGGTCGTCTTTGACCTGTTCGTAGCTGGGCAAGCGAATCACGCTTTTTTCACGCGGAGGCACTTTGAAAGAGCCTTTGCCGCGCAACCCGCCTATGGCCGACACATCGATGCGCTGTTCGACAGGCGAGGCGTTTTGGCTGAGCGCCACCGCCTCGGCCTCTTGTTGACGGGCGCAATCCTGCCCTTGTTCGCGAGCCTGCTCGCTGATCATCAAATAGGGGTTGATGTGCGCCTCGACATGGCCCGGGGTGTCGATGGTGGTCGAGTCAATCTCAAACCAGCCCTCAGGGGTGTCACGGCGCACGAACGCGGTACCGCGCACATCGGTGATTTGGGCGATGGGCTGACGCGCGGCCAGGCGGTGCGCCACCTCGACAATGGCGCGCTCTGCATTGCCGTACAAGAGCAAATCGCATTTGCTGTCGAGCACAATCGAGCGACGCACTTTGTCGCTCCAGTAGTCGTAGTGGGCGATGCGGCGCAAACTGCCTTCTATGCCACCGAGCACGATGGGCACTTCGGGGTAAGCCTCGCGGCAGCGTTGGCTATAGACGATGGCGGCCCGGTCAGGCCGCTTGCCACCCACATTGCCGGGGGTGTAGGCATCGTCGCTGCGTATCTTGCGATCAGCCGTGTAGCGATTGATCATCGAATCCATATTACCGCTGGTGACGCCCCAGAACAGATTGGGTTTGCCCAGCGACTTGAAGGCCTCGGCACTTGCCCAGTCGGGTTGGGCGATGATGCCCACGCGAAATCCCTGGTTCTCCAGCATGCGCCCGATCACTGCCATGCCAAAACTGGGGTGATCCACATAGGCGTCACCCGTGACAAGAATGATGTCGCAACTGTCCCAGCCCAGTCGCTCCATTTCATCCCGGCTCATGGGCAAAAAAGGCGCCGTGCCGAAGCGGTGCGCCCAGAACTTGCGGTAGCTGCTCAGGGGTTTGGCATCGCGCTGAAAAAAGGACACATCGACGGGCGCATTCATGCCTCAAGTGTAGGGGCTGGCGCCATTTTCTGGGCGAGACTGGGCAGATACCCCCAGAGTTTGGAGATCACCCTCTGCGACGCATCCACCGGGCCTGTGGTCAAAAAAGACAAGCGGCGCTCAGGGTGGCGGGGAAGACTGAGGCGGGGCGGCAGGCGGCGCTGCAACTCGAGGGCCACCGCCCGGGCGGGGTCCAGCAAGAGCACATCGGGGCCGGCGCAAGCCCTCAAGGCCCCGGCCAAAAAGGGGAAATGGGTGCAGCCCAAAACCCACACATCGGCACCCGACGCCCTCAAAGGCCGTGTGTCGCGCTCGACCATGGCCAGGGTATGCGCACCCTCCAGGTCGCCTTGTTCGACCTGCCCGACCCATGCCGGGCAGGCTTGCCACACAAAACGCACGCCCTGTCCGAAACGGGACACCAGCCGACCCACGCTCTGACTGTGTAGGGTTTGTTGGGTGGCCAGCACACCCACCACCCCGGTGCGGGTGCAGGCCGTCGCCGGTTTGATGGCCGGTTCAATCGCCACCACCGGCACCTGGGTGCGCCGGCGCAACTCGTTGACCGCCGTCACCGTCGCGGTATTACAGGCGACGGTGATGGCCCGCACGCCCTGGCCGGCCAGCCACAGGCCGATGGCAAGCGTGCGCTCGACGATGTGTTCTGCGGGCTTGTCGCCATACGGGGCATGACCGGAATCGGCCACATACACCAAATCTTCGTCCGGCAAGAGGTCATGTATGGCCCCCAGCACCGATAAACCGCCAACCCCGGAATCAAAGACCCCGATCGACCCCAGCAACGATGGGTCAGCTGGCATGGCGTCTTGGGGCGGAAATGGCAGCACCCGAGGTGTGGCAACAGTCATGAAATGACTATACTGTTTTTTTTGCAAGAGGAAGCCCATCGCATGAGTCAAGCCCGTCTGGCCGGCAAGGTCGCGATCATCACCGGCGCAGGCCAAGGCATAGGCCTGGCCACCGCCCTTAAATTTGCCGCCGAGGGCGCCACGGTGGTGGCCTGCGACATCCAGCAACGACAAGTCGATGCGGTGGCCGGGCAATGCCGGGCCCTGGGCGTGCCCGCCATGGGGCTGGTGGTCGATGTCACCCAACGGGAGATGGTCGATGGCATGGTGCAACAGGTATTGCAAACCCATGGCCGCGTGGATGTGCTGGTCAACAATGCCGGCATCACCCAGGACGCCCGGCTGCAAAAAATGACCCAAGAGCAATTCGACCGGGTGATCGATGTCAACCTGCGTGGCGTATTTCATTGCGCCCAGGCCGTGGCCGATGCCATGGTGGCGCAAGGCAGTGGCGTGATCCTCAACGCCTCTTCGGTGGTCGGCATCTACGGCAACTTTGGCCAGACCAACTATGCGGCGACCAAATTCGGCGTGATCGGGTTCACCAAAACCTGGTCCCGCGAGTTAGGCCCTAAAGGGGTGCGCGTCAATGCCGTGGCCCCGGGCTTTGTCCAGACCCCGATCTTGTCGACCATGCCCGAAAAGGTCATTGAATCGATGGTCGAACGGGTGCCCCTCAAGAGGCTGGGGCAACCCGAAGACATTGCCAATGTCTATGCCTTTTTGGCCAGCGACGAGGCGGCGTATGTGAACGGCGCGGTGCTGGAAGTCTCGGGTGGCATGACGGTATGAGCAATGCCGCCGCCGGGCCACGCTCGTGCACCGATTTGTGGCTGACTTTTTTGTGGATGGCCCTGCAAGGCTTTGGCGGCGTGCTGGCCGTGGTGCAACGCGAATTGGTGGAAAAAAAACGCTGGTTGACCCGCGAGCAATTTGTCGAAGACTGGTCGGTGGCCCAGGCCCTGCCTGGCCCCAATGTGATCAATTTGTCCATCATGATCGGTTCGCGCGAGTTTGGCTTGCGCGGCGCCCTGGCTGCCCTGGCCGGACTGCTGCTTTTGCCCGGGGCTTTGGCGCTGACCTTGGCGGCACTTTATGACAGCGTGGCCCACACCTGGGCCGCCCAGGCCGCCCTGCGCGGCATGGGGGCCGTGGTGGCCGGGCTGGTCATCGCCACCGGCCTCAAATTGGTGCCGGCTTTGAAGAGCAATCCCATCGGCTTTGGCCCGGGCCTGATTTGGGCCGCCCTGGCTTTTGTGTGTGTCGCGCTGTGGCGTTGGCCACTGGTGATGGCCTTGTTGGTGCTGGGCGGTATTTCGTGTGCCTGGGCCTGGCGCCAGATCCGGCGAATCGAACGAGAGGGGGCGGCATGACCTGGGCCGATGTGGGGTCGGTATGGCTGCATTTTTGCGGGGTTTCTTTGTTGGCGGTGGGTGGGGCGATTTCGGCGCTGCCGGAAATGCACCGTTTTTTGGTGGACGAACACCGCTTCCTGAATGACGATCAGTTCGTCAACTCGGTGGCCCTGGGCCAGATCGCCCCCGGCCCCAATGTCATGTTCGTGGCCCTGATGGGCTGGAACATGGGCTTGCAAATGAGCGGCGGCGTGCATGCCGGGCCCCTGGCCTGGCTGACGGCCATCGGCCTGGCGATCACCTGCCTGGTGTGCGTGCTATTGCCCTCATCGGTGCTGACCTACAACATCACCCAATGGCTGCACCGAGAGCGCGAACGCACCGGCGTGCGGGCTTTCAAATCGGGCATGGCACCCATCGTGATCGGGCTGATGACCTCGACAGGCTGGCTGATGCAGTCGCGCCACGAGGTCTGGCCCGACGACATCGGGCTGTGGCTGCTCATGGCCGCCACGGTCGCCATCGTTCTTAGAACCAAAATTCATCTGCTCTGGTTGCTGGCCCTGGGGGCCCTGCTGGGTTTGTTGGGGTGGGTTTGAAACCAAGGGAAGAGCTTCATGGAAATGAATGGTGCCGACGCGCTGGTGCGCATGCTGCAGCTGTATGGCGTGAAACACATTTTTGGCTTGTGCGGTGACACCAGCCTGCCCTATTACGATGCCTTGGCGCGGCTTGACCACGGCATCGACCATGTGCTCACCCGGGATGAACGAAGTGCGGCCTATATGGCCGATGGCTATGCGCGGGTGACAGGGCGGGTCGGAGTTTGCGAAGGCCCCAGCGGCGGCGGTGCCACGTACATCCTGCCCGGTGTGATCGAGGCCAACGAATCCTCGGTGCCGCTGCTGGCCATCACCAGCGACATCTCGGTCGGTTCGCGGGGCCGTTTTCCACTGACCGAACTTGACCAACGCGCTTTGTACAAGCCCCTGACCCGTTGGAACACCGTGATCGACAGGGTGGATCAGATTGCACATGCCGTGCGCACCGCCTTTCGCACCATCACCACGGGCCGTCCTGGTGCGGCTCACATCGGTTTGCCGTATGACATTCAAAAACATGCCGCCGACCCTGCCGATGTTTGGGCGCAACCGGGCCACGAACAGGTGCCGGCCCTGCGCACCATGGCCGATCCGGCGGATGTGGAACGCGCCGCCGGGTTGCTGGCCCAAGCCCGCTCGCCGGTGGTCTTTTGTGGCGGCGGCGTGGTCATTTCAGGGGCCCATGCCGAACTTGAGCGACTGCTCACCCTGCTCAATGCGCCACTGGTGACGACCGTCAGTGGCCAGGGCTGTCTGGCCGATCACCACCCCCTCAACGCCGGGGTGGTCGGCTCCAATGGCGGCATCGACGCCACCCGTGAGGTGGTGGCCCATGCCGATTTGGTGATGTTCATCGGTTGTCGGGCGGGCTCGACCGCCACCGAACACTGGAAGGTGCCCAGCCGTCAGGTCAAGATCATTCACCTCGATGTGGACGGCGCCACAGTCGGCGCCAATTACCGCACCGACGCCCCGATGGTGGGCGACGCCCGACTTAGCCTGCAAGCCCTGTGCGAGGTGCTGGCAGAACGGTTGGCCCGTCACCCCCGCCTCGATGCGGTCGACGGCCTGGCCTTGGCCGAGCGCACCCGCGCGGCCAAATGGGCCCGGTTTGCCCCGCTGGCCGCCTCACTCGATCAACCCATCAAGCCCGAACGGGTGGTTGACGCCCTCAACCGTTTGCTGCCCCCCAACACCATTTTGGTGGCTGACCCGGGCACGCCCTGCCCTTATTTTTCGGCTTACTTCCATAACTCAACCGTGCCCGGCAGGCACTTCATCACCAACCGCGCGCATGGTGCTTTGGGCTATGCCATGTCGGCGGGTGTGGGGGCCTGGTTTGGCCGCCCGGACCACACGGTGGTGGCGGTCATGGGCGATGGCAGTTTTGGCTTCACCTGTGGCGAACTCGAGACCATCGTGCGTCGGCGGATACCGCTCAAAATGGTGGTGTTCTCCAACGCAGTTTATGGCTGGATCAAGGCCAGCCAGAAGGTGGGCTACGATGAGCGTTACTTTTCGGTCGACTTTGGCCGCACCGAACACGCCCGGGTCGCCGAGGCTTTCGGGGTCAAAGCGTGGCGGGTCGAGGACCCGGCACAACTCGATACCGCCATGCGTGCGGCACTGGCCCACCCGGGGCCGGCCCTGGTCGATGTCGTCTCGCAACAATTACAAGACGCCGCCACACCCGTCAGCCAATGGATGGGCTGACCCGCAACCAAGGAGTGAACCCCATGAACAACTTCCAACGTCGACTATGGTTAAGACAGGCTGCAGCCGCAGCGGGCACCATCGCACTTGCAAAGGGTGCCTGGGCGCAGGCCGACAACTCGCTGCGCCTGATCGTGACCTTCCCTCCCGGGGGCAGCACCGACATCACCGCCCGCATTTTGCAACCGGTCCTCTCACAACGCATCGGTCGACCGGTGGTGGTCGACAACAAGCCCGGCGCCGCCAGCCAGGTCGGCACCCAATATGTGGCCAAGGCGGCCCCGGACGGCAACACCCTGCTGGTGTGCTTTGACTCGCACGCCATCAACCCGATCGCCAAGCCCAATTTGCCCTACGACACCTTCAAGGATTTTGCGGGTGTGACACTGGCGGTGCGTTTCCCTCTGGTGATCGCTGCCAGCGCCAGCGTCAAGGCCAATGACTTGCGCGGTTTTCTGGAAGAGGCGCGCCAGCAGCCGGGCAAGTTCAGTTATGCCTCGACCGGCCTGGGCTCGATGAACCATTTGGTCATGGAAGACATCAAGCGCCGGGCCAAAGTCGATGTCTTGCATGTGCCTTTCGGCGGCGGAGGTCCGGCCGTCCAGGCGGTATTGGCCGACACCAGCCAAATCACGCTATTGAGTTTCGCCGCTTTGCGCGCACAAATTCAGGCCGGCAAGGTCAAGGCATTGGCTGTCACGGGGGCCAAACGACTCGCCGATTTGCCACAGGTGCCCACCGTGGCCGAATCGGGCTTTGCGGGTTTTGAAGCCTATTCATGGATAGGCATTTTTGCGCCGGCCGGGACCCCGGCCCCCACGCTGTCCAGGCTCACCGAAGACTTCAAAGCCACCTTGAATCACCCCGAGGTGAATGGCAAGCTGAGCGCAGGTGGCTTTGAGGTGATGGCCACCGATGGGGCAGCCGTCGACCGTTATGCCCGTGAGCAATTCGAACGCTGGTCGGCCTTTGTGCGTGACACCCGCATCAAACTGGAGCAATGAGCATGAGCACCCCCATCGACTTGCCGCCACTGGACCATCTGGTGATCGCTGTCCATGACCTGGAATCGGCCATGCAAAAGCACCGGAACCAGGGCTACCACGTGATTGTCGGGGGCAAGCACCCGGGGCGTTTGTCGCACAACGCCCTGGTGGTCTTTGAAGATGGCTCTTATTTCGAGCTGATCGCTTGGTCGGCCGATGCGCCCGCCGAAGCCTGGTGGCACATCTTGCAACAACAAGGCGAGGGTCTGATCGACTTTGCCCTCTTGCCCCAGTCGACCGCCCGGGTCGTGGCGCAAGCACAAGCCCGCGGGCTGGACATCGTGGGGCCGCTGGACGGGGGCCGGATGCGCCCCGACGGGGTAGAGCTGAAATGGACCACAGCCCGGCAAAACAGCCGTGATTTGCCTTTCTTGTGTGGCGATGTGACCCCGCGCGCCCTGCGCGTGCCCGAGGGCGAGTTGCGTCGCCACCCGAATGGGGCGCGTGGTGTCGGACGTGTGATCGTCTCGGTGACCCATTTGGAGGCCTCGGTGCAAAGATACCGGCAGTTCCTGGGCCCACTGTTGCAACCCCGCCTGGGGCCCGGTGTGGCTGAGTTAACGATCAATGGCTGCGTGATCGAATTGCGCCACCACCCCGAGTCGCCCGAAGGCCCGATCGGCTTTGAGATGAAATGAGGCGCTGATCAGGCCAGATGCCGGCGCGCCGATGCGTCCAAATCGGCGATCAGCTCGTCGACGGCCTCCAAGCCCAGCGAGAATCGAACCAGGGCCCCCGGCTTGAGGTGCGGGGTGCCGATCCGGCGCATGCCGCTCAGGGCATAGGGCACCACCAGGCTGACTGGCCCGCCCCAGCTGTAGCCCAATTTGAAGAGCCGCAGGTCATTCAAAAATGCATCGACACGCTCTTGCCCGATGCCGGACTGAATGATGATGCTGAACAGGCCGGCCGCCAGGCCCGCAGCGCCATGGCCGCCTTGGGCACACACCTGGCGCCAGTGGGCATGGCCGGGTGATGTGTTCAGGGCCGGGTGCAACACCTGAGCACAGAAGGTTTGCGCTTGCAACCATGCGGCCAGTTGGCGGGCCGCCCGATCCTGGGCGGTGTAACGCACCCCGATGCTGGGCAAAGAACGCAAGATCAGTTCGGCATCGTTGGCCGCCACACCCAGACCCAGTCGCATGTGACACAGCTTGACGGCATGGTGCAGCGATTCATCGCGGGTGGTGATCGCCCCCATCAGCACATCACCACCCCCGCTGGGGTATTTGGTCAGGGCGTGGACGCTGACATCCACCCCCAGGGTGCCATCGCCCAAGAGGTCAAAGGGGCGAAAAGCCAAACCAGCGCCCCAGGTGTTGTCCAGCGCCACAGTCACACCGCGCTCGCGACACAGGCGAACCTGGGCCGGCAAATCGGGGAACTCCATGGTGACAGAGCCTGGCGCTTCCAGCCAGACCAGCCGGGTTTTGGGGCTCAGGCGGCTGGCCAGGTCATTCACGTCCATGGGGTCATAAAGCTGGTGGCTCACCCCCAAACGGTTTAAATCGCCCTCGGCCAAGGCCTTGTTGGGGCCATAGGCGTTGTCCGGAATCAAAACCTCGTCGCCGGCCGACAAGAGGGCCAGTGCCGTGGTGCTGATGGCGCTCAGGCCACTGGGCACCAGCACGGTCTGAGCGCCCCCTTCCAGGTGTGCGATGCGCTCTTCGAGCACATAGGTCGTGGGTGTGCCGTGCAAGCCATAGGTGTAACCCGCTTTTTCACGCCAATCGCGGGCGCGCAGCGCATCAACCGAAGGAAAATAAACCGTCGAGGCCTTGTAGACACCGCCCTGCGGCGCCTCAAAGCCCGCAGGGGCCCGATAGGGGTGATGAATCAGCCCGCTCAAACGGGGGTCGATGGCATGGTGCATGCGATCCTCGGCTCAGACCTTCCACTTCTCCATCAATGCAGCCGGTCGCATCGAGTCGTAAGGCTCGAAGGGTTGATGAATCCAGGGGTTGGTGGGCAAATACTCGACCGAGTAATCTGGCTGGAAAGAAGACACCCCTTTGGTCCAGATGACCGCGCTGCGCAGCTCGGTGATGGGTGTGTAATTGGTCTTGAGCATATCGACCACGGCTTTCAGGGTATGGCCGGTGTCGGCCAAATCGTCGACCAGCAGCACGCGGCCGGCAATCTCGCCCTTGGGGGTGGTGATGTAACGGGCGATGTCCAGATGGCCCTGCACGGTACCGGCCTCGGCCCGGTAAGAGCTGGTGGACATGATCGCGAGTGGCACATCGAAGATGCGCGACAACACGTCCCCCGGGCGCATCCCCCCCCGGGCCAGGCACAAGATGGTGTCGAACTGCCAGCCCG